>NZ_LNDJ01000114.1 GCF_001444505.1 Psychrobacter piscatorii
GGCCTTTAAATCAGCCGCTACGGCCTTCTTATCCGTCCATGGCACAAACTTCATGGAGTAACGCACCATGTGTACGATACACAGCTGAACCTGAGCGTTGGGGTAGACGGTGTTAATGGCATCGGGGAAGCCTTTTAAACCATCGACACAGGCAATGAGGATATCTTGTACCCCGCGGTTTTGTAGTTCAGTGAGTACACCTAGCCAGAACTTAGCCCCTTCATTCTCTGATAACCACATACCAAGCAGCTCTTTTTTACCATCAAGTCCCACGCCTAGTGCCAGGTATATAGCCTTGTTGATGATCTGCTTGTCTTGACGTACTTTAACGACAATGCAGTCTAGATAGACGATAGGATAAACACTGCTCAATGGCCGGTTCTGCCATGCGGTGATGTCCTCTAAGATATTATCGGTGACTCTTGAGACAAGAGAGCTTGAGATGTCGACATCGTAGAGCTCTTTAATGCTCTCTACAATTTCGGTGGTGGTTTGACCCTTGGCGTAAAGGAATATGATCTTGTCGTCAAGACCTGAGATGCGGGTTTGTTGCTTAGCAACCAATACAGGCTCAAAGCTACTATCACGGTCTCTTGGGGTTGAGATCTCAAGATCGCCTGTGTCACTGCGGACTCTTTTTTTAGTATGCCCATTGCGTTTATTTGGCTTATCGGCTTTCTCATGCTTAGGATAGCCAAGATGATCTTCCATCTCAGCTTCTAGTGCAGTGTCGATAAAGGATTGCATGAGCTGCTTTTGGAAGTCTTTAATGTCATCGAAGCTTTTCATGCTACCAGCCATTTGCTCGGCCAGTTTTTTAATGTCAGATTGAGTAGTCATTGCTTATTCTCCTGTTAGTGGATTATAAGCAGTTACACACTTTTTAGGAAAGGCTCAAATTAAAACCAAACAATTAACTAAACTAACCCGCCTCAGAAACCACCTGCGTAAGCATCGGCTTCAAAAACTCACCCGTGTGTGAGCCTTCGACCTCTGCGACTTCTTCTGGCGTACCCTCCGCGATAATCATGCCGCCACCTTTACCGCCTTCAGGGCCCAGATCAATCACCCAATCCGCAGTTTTAATGACATCGAGGTTATGCTCGATGACCACGATGGTGTTACCTTTATCGCGTAGCGCATGCAAGATGTTGAGCAGCTTATCGATATCATGGAAGTGCAAACCTGTGGTTGGCTCATCCAAGATATAGAGCGTCTGTCCCGTATCACGCTTGGCAAGCTCACGCGCCAGTTTGACACGCTGCGCTTCACCGCCTGATAGCGTCGGCGCGGATTGACCCAAGCGAATGTAGCTCAGTCCCACATCCATCAACGCTTGCAGGCGACGATAGATCGCTGGAATCGCCGAGAAGAACTCAGTGGCGTCCTCTACCGTCATCTCGAGCACGTCAGCGATGGTTTTGCCTTTATAGTGAATCTCTAAGGTCTCGCGGTTATAACGCTTGCCATCACAGGTGTCACACGGCACATACATATCCGGTAAAAAATGCATCTCGACTTTGATAAGACCATCGCCTTGGCACATCTCACAGCGTCCGCCTTTGACGTTAAAGCTAAAGCGACCTGGCTTATAACCACGAGCGCGCGCTTCTTGCGTTTGCGCAAACATCTCACGCACAGGGGTAAATACGCCCGTATACGTCGCTGGGTTCGAGCGCGGTGTACGACCGATGGGGCTTTGGTCAATATCGACCATTTTGTCCAAATGCTCAAGTCCACTGATGCTCTCATGCTTGTCTGCGATAAGCGTTGAGGCGTTATTTAACTGCGTCGCTGCCAATGGCATAAGCGTACGGTTGATCAAGGTTGATTTGCCAGAACCGGATACGCCCGTTACACAAGTCATGACACCGACAGGTATGGTCAAATCCACATCATGCAAGTTATTGCCTGATGCGCCTTTTAACTCAATCGTCATTGGTACTTTTTGGGCTTTGGCCTTACCTTTGACGTCGACGTCCATCGTTTTGGCTTTATGACGCACGGTTGGGATTTCGATGCGCTTTTTGCCAGACATGTATTGTCCAGTGAGCGATTCTTTGTTTGCCATGATGTCATCGACCGTACCCTGAGCGATCACATGACCGCCGTGTACGCCCGCACCGATACCGATATCGATGACGTGATCCGCTTGGCGAATGGCATCTTCATCATGCTCAACGACCAGCACGGTATTACCTAAATCACGCAGGCGTGTTAAAGTTTTAAGCAAGCGGTCGTTATCACGCTGATGCAAGCCAATGGATGGCTCATCAAGTACATACATGACGCCCATGAGACCTGCACCGATTTGGCTGGCAAGCCTGATACGCTGTGCTTCACCGCCCGATAGGGTTTCGGCAGAGCGCGCTAGGGTCAAGTAATCAAGCCCAACGCTGACGAGGAAGTTTAAGCGCTCATTGATCTCTTTAAAGATTTTTTCTGCGACTTCGCCTTTATGACCGTCAATTTTAAGCGTTTTATAGTAATCGGCAGAGTCACCGATAGAAAGCTTAACGATGTCAGCGATGGTCTGGTCATCAACACGAACATTGCGCGAAATCTCGTTCAAACGCGCACCATCACAGACATTACAGGTGGTATCAGCCAGATACTTAGCCAGCTCGTCACGGACGAGATTACTTTGCGTTTTAGCATAGCGGCGTTCTAGATAAGGCAGTACGCCTTCAAATGGTACGGTCTTATTCGTCTTGCGACCACGCTCATCGGTAAAGTTAAAAGTGAGTTTTTCTTTACCAGAGCCATGCATGATGATGTCTTGATGCTTTTTGCTGAGGTCTTGCCACGGCATATCCATATCGATTTTGAAGTGCTTACAGACAGTGCTCAGCAAACCAAAATAATAAGCATGACGTTTATCCCAACCATTGATCGCACCTTGATTGAGCGATTTTTCATGGTGAGTAATCAATTTTTCAGCCGCGAAATATTGGCGTTTACCAAGACCATCACAGCTTGGACACGCACCGTATGGATTGTTAAAACTAAACATACGCGGTTCAAGCTCAGGTACCGCACGATCACAGACAGGGCATGAGTGCTTGGCTGACATGACTTGATTGTTGTCACCGCCTTCTTTTGGGTTGCCATCCATAAAGTGCAAAGTGACCAGCCCTTGACCCAAACGCAGCGCCGTCTCTAAACTTTCAGCGACACGGTTGCCCAAGTCATCACGAACCTTAAAGCGATCAACCACCACTTCGATGGTATGCTTTTTCTTTTTATCCAGTGTTGGTAGCTCATCGGTATCGTACACGTCGCCATCGACACGTACACGGACAAACCCTTGACCGATCAATTGCTCAAGCAGCACTGTATGCTCTCCTTTACGCTCACGCACTACTGGCGCAAGGATCATAAGCTTGGTCTCATCAGGGAGTGCCATAACCTGATCGACCATTTCGGTCACCGACTGCGCCACCATAGGTTCGCCATGCTCTGGGCAATAAGGCGTACCGATACGCGCGTATAATAGACGCAGGTAATCATAAATCTCAGTGATCGTACCGACCGTTGAGCGTGGATTATGGTTGGTCGATTTTTGCTCAATAGCAATTGCCGGGGATAGACCTTCGATGCTATCGACTTCAGGCTTTTCCATCTGCGATAAGAACTGGCGCGCATAAGCGGACAAACTCTCGACGTATCGGCGTTGTCCTTCGGCATATAGCGTATCAAAAGCCAAGGACGATTTACCAGAACCGGATAAACCAGTAATCACCACGAATTTATCTCGTGGAATGTCTAAATCAATGTTTTTTAAATTATGAGTACGTGCGCCGCGTATTGCGATATGGTCATGTGCCATCGTTTATGGGTTTCCTATTTGCTAAAAGAGTATTGGAAATATCTCAAATGAAAAGGTAAATACAGATCAGTAAAATTATTGGTTAAAAACGCGAATGATTTCTAAATTTATAATGTCGTTACAAATAGCTCTGTTATAAAAAATATGGTTATAAATAGTGCTTTTATAAAGTGTTCATACGTTCGTGAAGTAAGGGCTATACATGCCAATTTACTGTTTTCTTATTTTGCAGTCTTTGATGCGATTGATTTCTGTTCGACTAAGCAAATCTAAATCAAATACCTGTTAAGTAACAGGCATCGTTTGTTATGGTTTTGACCAAAAATGTCATTTTACGGAGGAGTTTGTCGTTTGAACTGTCGTTCGAGCTAATGAATAATAATGTTTACAACGCCTTACTTTATTGTTATGGCGACCGCATTATTCAAGGTGTGATTGCGCATCTGACGCAGTTGGTAACAAAATAATTGCGTAATATGAATGGCTTGGGTTGATGCGCTATAGGCGGGGGCGTCAGTAAGACAAAAGTCTCGGCAACCAAACGGCGAATGTCTTATACTAGGGGGCTTGATTTATAGGCCAGTGTCTTGATAAACCAGTAGTGATAAATCATGGTGCAGTACAAGTACCAGCAGTGAAAAAACAGCAATGATCAATCAGTGAGGCAAGTATGAATAGCGTAGAGAAACGGGCAATCCTCGGAGTCGGTGGCATCTTTGCCTTGCGTATGATTGGCTTGTTTATGATTGTGCCGGTGTTTTCTGTTTATGGTGACAATTATGCACACGCGACGCCGTTTTTGATTGGCTTGGCCGTTGGTATTTATGGACTAGGACAAGCGATCTTTCAGATACCGATGAGCCTTGCCGCCGATAAGTTTCCGCGTAAGCCGATTATCATGCTTGGTCTGATACTGTTTGCAGTCGGCGGCATGATTGCAGCAAATGCGACGGATATCTATGAAGTGATCATTGGTCGAGCGCTGGCAGGCAGTGGCGCGGTCTCTGCGGTGCTCATGGCATTGCTTGCCGACGTCACCCGCGAGGAGATGCGCACCAAGGCAATGGCGACGATGGGCTTGACTATTGCTACCTCCATCATGCTCGCCTTTGCCTTTGGGCCGTTATTAGTAGGCTCGCTTGGTATCTCTGGTCTATTTTGGCTGACGGCAGGATTTGCTATTTTAGCGATGCTGCTACTTTTTGTCGTACCCACGCCAATGCGCGTGCTCAAGCACAATCTAGATAACAAATCGATCGGTGAGCAACTCGCTACCGTGCTCAAAATCGGCGACTTAAACCGTTTGCACTTTGGAATTTTTGCGCTGCATTTGACCATGACAGCGATATTTGTGATCTTGCCGCATCAGCTCACAGAGGTGATGGGTTTGTCGGTGAGTCAGCAGGGCATGGTTTATTTGCCGCTATTGTTTGTCGGCTTTGCCGTCGCCATTCCCTTTATTATCATCGCTGAAAAGAAGCGTAAAATGCGCCAAGTCTTTCTAGCTGCTATCGCCTTAATGACTGCAGCCTTGGCATTGTTGGCCTTGGGTAGCCAAGTCGGTGTCGGTATTATTGTAGGTTTATTGCTCTATTTTATGGGTTTTAACTTACTTGAGGCCACTATTCCATCTTGGATATCCAAGCGCGCCCCAGTCGCCAATAAAGCCACGGCGATGGGGCTTAATTCATCTAGCCAGTTCTTAGGTGCGTTCGTTGGTGGCGCGATGGGCGGGCTGCTATTGAATCAGTCTAACTTGCTGGCATGGGGGCTGTTGTCACTTGTCATGGGCATCGCATTGCTGCTGATTATACCCATTGCTCAGCCACCTTATCTGTCGAGCACGACAGTAACCATTCCTAAAAACATCAATATCCAAGATTGGTCTCGGCAGATGCTAGCAGTTGATGGCGTGGATGAGCTGGTGGTCATGGCAAAAGAACAGGTCGCTTATTTAAAATTAGACAAGACCCAACTGACGGATGATTCACGTCAGCAGTTATCGAGTTTGGCGCAAAGTCCGTTAGATATTTAAATAGCGGCAGAGACCCAAATTTATAGAAATAAGGGCAAATAGGCAGAATTGAATGGGCAGCAGCCGTATAGATCGTGTAGCGTATAGATAATCATCAATCGGTGAGTGTCAGATATTTATCTCTGTTTAAAAGGAATTAATATGAGTAAATTTAAGATGTTGTCTGGTAGTGTCATAGAAGGTAAAAAGAAGGCGCATCGCTCAATTGCCAAGTTAACAGTAGGTATTGGTCTATCGGCCACGCTACTGACATCTGGCTGTGCCACGCAAAATATTCAAGCCTATCAGAACACCACACCAACGCTTGATATGCATAAGTTTTTCTCAGGTCAAATCGAGGGGTGGGGCATGTTCCAAGGGCGTGATGGTGAGGTCAAAAAACGCTTTTATGTCGATATCGATGCGACTCACGAAGGCGATGATGTCATCATTCTGGACGAAAAATTTTCGTGGGCAGATGGGTCAAAATCGCAGCGTATATGGCGACTGACTGAGAAAAGTAATGGACGCTGGATTGGTACAGCAGGCGACGTTGTTGGCGCGGCAACCGGCGATGTGGTAGGCAATACCCTGAATTGGGATTATGTATTAAATCTGCCAGTCGAGGACAAAACCTACAAAGTGAATTTTGACGATTGGATGTATCTCATTAATGACGATGTCATGCTCAATCGTTCAGTGATGACAAAGTTTGGCGTCGAGTTAGGAAGTGTGACATTAAGTATGCATCGCAAGAACTCTTCCTTTAAATTACGTGATAGCAATCAAGGTGCTAACCAGAATTGATATAGTTTGAAGGTGTTCATCAGCGTTTTAAAATGGCAAAATAACAGCATCTTTATCTATTAAAATTTTAAATCTTAATTAATATGTCTAGGCGACATTTGTTGTCGTATACTAATAAAACCTGCTAGATATTTAAACAAAAATTGGTTAAAGTAAAATCATATCATTGATAGGAATCATTTTTTCTATCGAATAATTATTCATAAGTAAAAGGACGGTATCATGCGCGGAGTTAATAAAGTTATCATCATCGGTAACCTTGGAGCAGATCCTGAGGCACGCCAGTTCAATAATGGCGGTAGCGTGACTAATATCTCGGTTGCGACATCTGAGCAGTGGACGGATAAACAAAGCGGTGAAAAAAGAGAAGCGACAGAGTGGCATCGTATCTCGCTTTTTAACCGTTTAGGCGAAATTGCCGCGCAGTATTTGCGTAAAGGCAGCAAAGTCTATATCGAAGGCAGCTTGCGTACGCGTAAATATCAAGATCAAAGCGGCCAAGACCGTTATATCACTGAGATTCGTGCTGAGCAAATGCAGATGCTTGATGGTATGAGTGGTGGCCAAAGCGATAATGGAGGCTTTAGTAACAATCAAGGTGGCCAGAATTCAAACAGCTATGGCAACCAAGGCGGTCAAAGCAACCAAAATAATTTCGGTCAGCAAGCAGGTAGCCAGCCAGCACAACAAGGCGGCTACAATAACCAACCGAGTGGCGGTCAGAACAGCTTTAATAACCAAAATGCACCTGCGCCGCAAAATCAGTTTAATCAACCCGCGCAATCTAAGCCTACGGCAATGCCAGATGGCCCTGTAGACGATGATATCCCGTTTTGAGGAATACATAATTAAGTAATGTTGATTAAGTTAGATAGAGCCTATGTGAATAGGCTCTTTTTTTGTTTAAAAGATAAAGTACTGAACAAGTATCTTTGAATTAAAAATCCCGTTAATAGCGGGATTTTTTAGTTTTTATGAATAAATTATTAGAAAATTACCTATATGTTTATATTCACGCGATATCAGAGATTAAGTATCAAATAATAGACTTACTTATTGTTATTTTACTAATAAAAAACAAAACTTATGTTTATTTTTTTATTCTGCTATTAAAGGCTGGAAATATATGCGATTACTATTGAGTGGTTTATCAAGGAAGTGTGGTTATTCACTGTTGTATATAACCGTTATTTTTTAAAAGCGTTGTTGCCATTATTTTTATTTTCAATTTTTATATTGAAATTTATAAAAACTACCTTCCATACCTTATATAAACCGTTCGATCCATCCACTTTAATTATCACTAACAGTTGATGCATGACGTTGATATACTTAATTAAAATAAATAATGTAGCGAAATTTAAGCAAGTTCTTGACGGCTAAAGCAATGCTTAGCAATTATTTGAATGTATTAGATTCTGGTCGTTTGTTGACTATCAATATAATAACTATCTGGGCCAGCGTCTTACAAGTGAGGTGCATCCCTTACTGTCAATACTGGGTATAAGCAATGAATTACGGTGATGTGTTTCGCAAAAGCGATTTGGGTAGAGCAGAAATAAAGTCTCAAAGTTTTGGCGTTTTGCCAAGAGAGGCGAGAACATTGCTTATCATAATTGATGGCAAGCGCACGTATCAAAACTACCTTGATACGCTTGATAATAGCAAAATTTTTGCTGATTTTGGCGGTGTCGGGCCTTTATTTGAGTTGCTTTTAGAGCTTGAGTGCATTGAACTGATTGGTGCTGCTAACTCTAGTTCGCAAATCCAAACAGCGCCTCAGGTATCTACTGTAACCGAAGCACCTACTATTCCTCAAGTACCAGTCGCTGAGCAACCTCAATCTACAGGCAACTCATTTGATGTCAGTACTGAGATAGAGTTCGATCGTACTTTTAATAGCAAACCGCCAAGCAAAATTGCAGAGTCTGGCAAAAAGTCTATCGGTAGTATGTTGAAGGCAAAAGTTGCTGGTGCCAACTATGGAACCCTTAAATCTGACTTGGCGACCTACATTGAAAAAAATGCACCACCTGCAGAAGCTTGGGGCTATTTACTGAGTCTAGAGCAGTGTGAGGACAGCGCGCAATTATTACTGTTGGCACAAGAAGTACAAAAGAGCAGTAACAGTGATTTATCTCGTGGTATGGCTGCTTTTATCAAAAGAATCCAGCCGTAGTTATTAGCACAAGTATCCATAGCGTACTAAACACAATTTAGCCGTTTTGCTTTATGCCTTTAACAAATCAATTGGGAAATTTTATGAAAACCGTCGATATTGTAGAATCAAATCGCTTAAAAATGCGACATGGTGAGCATATCATTCTACGTTTGACTTATATCAGTCGTTATAACAACGATAACCTCAACGGTGAGGTAACTCGTATCCTTGAGCAAGCTCAGCAAAATAACGAGCGCAATGGTATCACTGGTGCGTTGGTGTTTAACCATAACTACTTTTTACAAAGTATCGAAGGGGCAAGGCCGGTTATCAATGGCTTGGTTAGAAAGCTTGTGAAAGATGAGCGTCATCATTCTTTGCAGGTGATAGAGTGCCGTGAAGTTGAGCAGCGCCATTGGAGTAAATGGTCAATGAAGTACTTGATTCCAAGTGAAGAGAAAAAAGGACTGGCGTTAAAATTCTCGACAGGAAGTGAGTTCAATCCTTACTTAATGAGTACCAACCAAATCACGATGCTGATTGATACATTATCTGAGCTATAAGAGCAACAAGCAAAGAGTGAAGTGCAGACCATTCAGAAGAAAAAACCTTGGTATGCCCTTGGTTAATTGAGTAATGCCTATAAATGCGATCCGCTTTCATAATATTTGTATAAGAGAACAAACATGACATCAACACACGCAGATGCCCATATCTTAGTGAGCATGACCTATGCTAGCCGTGCAAACCCAAATGTATCAGCGACCGATTTCAATGAAATCTTGCAGCAAGCACAGATAAATAACGCTGCTAATAGTATCACTGGGATGCTAACGTTCAATAAAGATTATTTTTTGCAGACGATAGAAGGCCCAAGAGCGCAAATTAATCGATTGCTATACATTCTCATTTCCGATGAGCGTCATCACGACCTACAGATTATTGACACACGTGAGCTAAAGCATAGGGAGTGGGCGAAATGGTCGATGAACTATGCGTCTCCGACCGAAGAGAACGCCGCAATCTATTTAAAGTACTCTACGACTATTGGTTTTAACCCTTACCTGCTAAATGCTGAATCTGCTCATGGGTTGATGAATGAGCTGAGTGCACAAAAAGGCTAAATAAAAGTCGTTAGGGTTTAGACAAGCATTCGTTCGCAAGCTCATATGCTTTTGCTACAGCGCCTAATTATTAGATTCTAATAAATCAGATTTATTAATATAGTGTATTAATGAATATTATTTTATTAAAAAATGAAAAAGTAATAATATTCAGGGAATACCGCATTTAAGAAACACTATAGAAAATAGAAATTTGTTGAGTTAAGTTTCGATAAGTAATTATTGTCGATAGCCATTTGCTATAGTTAAGTCTAAATAAAAACGATACAGGATAATA
>NZ_LNDJ01000115.1 GCF_001444505.1 Psychrobacter piscatorii
CTATAAAAAAGGACAGCTTCATTGATAAAAGCTGTCCTTTTTACTAAGCAATGTATCTTTATCGAGGTATCTTTACCGAGTAATACGTTTTACCAAAATGTTGAGCTGTCTTTAAATTTAGCCAAACGCGTTTCGATATAAATTGGGTCATCCGTGAGCATGGCAGCAAACCAACCTGCACCATATAGGGCATTGGTATCTTTCGCTGATTTTAGGGCATAGAACTGTTGATATTGATTGTCATCATTGCGTTGCTCTAGCGCTATGTGCGCTTTTATCAGACGCTTTAACCAACGCTTGGTTTTCTTCTTGGATTTTTTCTTACTTAACAAAGGCGCAGAGAACTCACTTATGTAGCGTAACGCTTTTAGGTGATCGCATAGTAGCGCTTCGTCTTGATTATCCTCAGAGATATCCATATCAACATTTACATCATCGCTCCCAAGCTCGGTACTGCTTACTTCATCAGTTTCTTTATCTGCTTTGAGGCACTTGTTATATTGTTTCGATAGAATTTTTGCTAGCTTGTCGAGAGCAAGTTTATCCGTTTGAGGCTCAATACTAGGGTCACTCATGGTAAAGGCAATCAGCTCTAGCAAGGTGAGCTGAAAGTCATTGGCTTGCAGTGTATTGATCGGTGTGATTTTTATGTTCTCGATATCTGTCGTCCAATCAACAGCAGGGGCTCCGAGTGCCTGTAGCTCAGGCTCGATATAGGTATTGATATGAGTGAGTTGGTAATAATTGCCAAGTAGGTTGGCCGTTTGTTTTAGTATCGGTAGCCAGTCAGGATTGATCTCGTCAGAAAAGCTATCAAATGCTGTTAACGCAGCCTGCAAGCGCTCAAGACCAATGCTTACCTGCAAAACATGCTCGTCATCAATGCTTCCAGCGACGATAGCACTGCTATTTGGCAGTATCTGTAATAGACAGTTATGTACGGCTGCTCGTATAAAGGCGGGCATGCTACTGTCTTTGTTCAAATCTAGTTGGCTTAGGTCAGCGCCAACTGCTGGACTGTGGTTCTGTCCGTTGATGAGCAAGCCACCGTTCTCAGCTTTGGTCACGGTAGATAGACACAGCTTGTAACGTTTGCACCATGTTTTGGCTGTCGTAAACAAAAAATCTAAATCTCCTGACACCAACTCGAACTCTATCTCCTGAATGGTTTTTCGCTGAGAGTCATCAGTACCATGGAAAATTTCTCCATGATCGTAAGCCATCTCGATACAACTATCAGTTTCGTCACTATTATCTTCTATCAGTAAGCGCGTGGTGCGCTCGACGTTGGTGACATACAGTCGTGTTAGGTTTTTTGCTAACTTTTCGAGTTTAAAATTAGTCAGCGCAGAGACGACAGGAGTTTCTGCATATATCGTCAAATCAGGCATCAGCCCATTATTATGAAGCATTTCCTGCACTTGCTTGTCATCTAACACAGCGTTGTGCTCCAAACGAGCGGCAATGCCATCGCCACCAGCTTTGATGGTTTGTACCCAAGTATCGCCTTCTTTGCGAATACGCAGACCGATGCCTGCCTGTGCAAGCTGCTGGTCAGGAGTATCGTAGTAATGTGCAGCCAGTTGCGTCACTTGGGAAGATTTAACTTTTGCTTGACGCATTAAACCTTTTAGACGTGACTCTGGTACCAAAAACTTCAGCTCTATTTCTTGCATATTGGCTCCTAATAATTCTGACTGACGGCTCAGATCGGTGGTGGTGATAAACAATTATTAGTCTACCATTCTCTGATTATTTAAACCGCAATAAAAAGCCGCCCTACATGATGTAGGGCGACTTTTTAAGTATGTACTGCTAGTCTAGGGTTTATTAGAACTGGTTCATCGTGTTCTTGCCACCGCCAGCTTTCAAAGCGTTATCACCAGAGAAGATTTCTTTGTGGTCATCGCCAAGGTCAGAACCAGCCATTGCTTGGTGCTTAACACAAGAGATGCCTTCGCGGATTTCTTTACGTTGTACGCCAGCTGCATAAGCAAGCATGCCTTCTTCACCGAAGTAACCTTTAGCAAGTTCATGAACGCTAAGAGCAGTCGTGTGGTAAGTCGGTAGCGTGATTAGATGATGGAATACACCAGCTTCACGTGACGCATCACGTTGGAAGTTCTTAGCGGCAACGTCAGCTGCTGCATCAAGTTCAGTACCATCGTAGTCAGCACTCATCAAGTCATCTTTATTGTATGCAGAGATGTCTTTACCTTCTTCTTCCCATTTCGCGATGACTTGCTTACGGAAGTTAAGCGTCCAGTTGAACGATGGGCTGTTGTTGTATACAAGCTTCGCTTTAGGCTGTTGCTCTTTAATACGGTCAACCATTGATTTGATGTGGGCAACGTCTGGCGTTGGCGTTTCGATCCATAGTAGGTCAGCGCCATTTTCTAGAGCGGTTACACAGTCAAGTACAACGCGGTCAATGTTAGTCTCTTCACGGAACTGATATAGGCCGTTAGGTAGACGAACTGGACGTACTAGTTTGCCGTTGTGCTTAAGTAAGCTGTCATTTTCTTTGGCATCTTCAAGAGATATTTCTTCCATTTCGATGAAATCGATGTATTTAGAAGCAAGGTCGCCTGGCTCATTTGATACTGGGATTTTTTGCGTGAGTGATGCGCCCTCAGAGTCAGTACGTGCGACGATAACACCGTCTTCAACACCAAGCTCTAAGAATGCATAACGAATAGCGTTTAGCTTAGAGATGAAGTCTTCGTGCGGTACGGTGACTTTACCAGCCTGGTGACCACATTGCTTAGCGTCAGATACTTGGTTTTCAACCTGAATGGCACAAGCACCAGCTTCGATCATTTGCTTAGTCAATAGGTAAGTCGCTTCTTCGTTACCGAAACCTGCATCGATATCAGCGATGATTGGCACAACATGTGAATCAAAGTTTTCGATTTTTTCTAGGATAGCTGAGGTGTCTTGACCCGCTTCTTCAGCAGCATTTAGCTCACGGAAATAGTCGTTCAATACTTTAGCGTCAGCTTGACGCAAGAACGTGTAGATCTCCTCGATTAGCTTAGGTACTGATGTTTTTTCGTGCATAGATTGGTCAGGTAATGGACCAAACTCAGAGCGTAGGGCAGCTACCATCCAACCTGAAAGGTAGATATAAGTTTTAGAGGTCGTACCGAAGTATTTTTTCTTAGCATACATGGTTTGCTGTGCCACAAAACCATGCCATGCACCTAGAGACTGTGTGTACTGAGACGTATCATTGTCATAATCTTCCATGTCTTGACGCATGATTTTTGCAGTATACTTTGCGATATCCAAGCCCGTTTTAAAACGGTTTTGTGACATCATACGTGCGGCATCAGTCTCGCTAATATTCTGCCAGTTGCCGTGCTTTTGCTTTAATTCACGTACTAGGTCGATCGCTGATTTATATGCAGTTGACATCTATAGTCTCCTTGGTAGGGTGTAAAAAATAATAAATTGAGCGTTAAAATAATAATTTGTGTTGTCAATAAATTTGGTAGTGGTGGTATCAATACCTCGTAAAGGTCTTCTTTACCCTAAACAAACCTGTGCATGAATACAAGAAGATTGCTGAACTCAGCAGTTGACAAATAATTGCTGATTTATAGTGCTGATTCAGCTTACCCACGTCTATCAAAAGTGTTTGTTTATTTAATAAACAGCGTTGTCATAATTAGCAACAAGAGATGTTACAATTATACTGACACTTGGTAGTGTTTCACTGTCGAGATAAACCTTTACTATGCTATTTAACTATGTTGTTTTTTGGACGATAACCTGTTCATAAAACTCAGATTTGTGGTCTGTATCGCAAATCCTTTATGGAACTCACTATAACTGCCTTACTAAGATTTATCTAATTTATGATACTTATCTTTAGTATTTTTATAGGTTATAATATAGTTATAACAATATCTTATGGTGATGGAATTGAGTTATGCTGAGTATATTTTGCGGTAAAACCAATAAAAATTCGCAAAACTATGCTGTCCTAGATCGAAAATCACCATTTCAGCACTGATAATACCAAGCGTGCCGTGGTGCTTATCTTTTAAAAGCTAAGAGAAATATATATGAATTTGCAGCGGGTTGATTTAAATTTATTAGTCCATCTAGATGTGTTGCTACGAGAAAAAAACGTCACGCGCGCAGCTGAGCAGCTTGGTATCACCCAGCCTGCTATGAGCAATATTTTGCGCCGTCTGCGTAAGTTGTTTAATGATCCGTTGCTGGTGCGCTCCTCTGAAGGGATGACACCGACTGAGCGCGCCCTTGAGTTGCAGCCACGTATTCGTGAGATATTGGCTGACTTGACTCAAGTACTAGAGCCGCGCACCGAATTCCGTCCTTATAGTACGTCACGCGTCTTTCGTATTATGACGTCAGATTATGCTGAGGCGACTTTGGTACCGAAGCTAGTAAAGGCGCTACGTTCGGAAGCACCCAACGTCATTTTGGATTTTTTGACACCCTCAGATGTCTCTTATCGCGATATGGAGCAGGGGCGTGTTGATTTGGCTATCAACCGTTTTAATGAGATACCACAGAGCTTTCATCAGGTTTTGGTATGGCGTGATACGTTTAGTTGCTTGCTATCGTCTGAAAGTCCTTATGCCAACCGCTTTAATCTGAAAAACTACCTTAAAGCGCAACATGTTTGGGTATCTAAAACAGGGATGGGCGTGGGCTTTGGGGTTAATCCAGAAAAATCAGGTGGATTAGGATCTATTGATCAGGCATTGCAACGTTTGGGCCAAAAACGCCAAATTAGTGTCTTCACCCGCCACTATCAGATGCCAGCCATGCTTGCCGCAAATAAAGATTTGATAGCGACATTACCAACCCGTGTGGCAAGAATGCAGGCCAATAACGACAGTATTATGATGGAAGAACCGCCGTTTTTTATTCCTGAGTTTGAGCTGACCATGGCATGGTCACCATTGCTACAGCACCATCCTGCTCACCGTTGGTTGCGTCAATTAATCATGCATGTGGCACGGCAAGTAGTGGCTGAGGAAGAAAATCCACCACAAGAAATACCTGTCATTAATCACTTGTTTTAATGAGAGTTTTTACAAAGTAGTAAGTATCTTATAGTAAGTAATCAACTCACTTTGAACATTATTGTTCAATCTATATTTGGTATATTCAACGAACCAAACCAGCCTCTAGGCTGGTTTTTTTGTTTAGTATTGCTATGTAGTCTTATTCAATATTTAGCTATTCTTAATAAGAAGGTTACACTATTAACATCTTCAACACACTTCACAATATATTGTAAAACTCTTCGCCAAATACCTTGTTATGATAAGCACAGATAGAAAATAACTTATCGATTCATTTATTGAATTATCCTATCGACGTAACACCAAATAATTAAAAGTGACAATAATACTGAATATATAAAATCAAATAATAAGGACATCTACATGTCAGATATTACTACTGTTAACCCAGCAACGGGCGAAGACATTAAAAATTATGATTATATGAGCAACGACGAAGTTAACACGATTGTCGACGCGTCACATAATGCATTCTTAGAATGGCGTACGGTGAGCCATGAAGAACGTGGGCGTGTCATCAAGTCCATCGGTGACAAACTGATGGAGTATAAGGAGGAGCTATCTAAGCTTATGACCGAAGAGCGCGGTAAGCTCTATGGTCAAAGTCAGCAAGAAGTAGATCTCTGTAAAGCAATTTGTGATTACACTGCTGAAAACGGTGTTGCTGCGCTTGCAGATGATGAGCGAGATATCGAAAGCATGAAAAAAGGTATCGTGACTTATCAGCCAATCGGCGTCATCTATGGTATGCAACCTTGGAACTTCCCAGCGTATCAAGTATTTCGTTATGCCATTGCTAACTTGATGGCAGGTAACAGCGTGCTACTTAAACATGCAGCAAACGTCACAGGTTCTGGCTTATTGATCGAAAAAATATTCCATGAGTCTGAACTGCCAAATGATTTGTTCCGTACGATTTTGATTGACCATGACCAATCAGAAAAATTGATTGAAAATGACAAAGTACGTGGCGTAACGCTCACAGGTAGTGATGCTGCTGGTCGTATCGTTGGTCAACAAGCGGCCAAAGCAATTAAGAAATCAGTATTAGAGCTTGGCTCAAATGACGCCTTTATCGTACTAGAAGACGCCGATATAGAAACCGCTGTAGAGACCTGTACCCAAGCCCGTTTAGTCAATAACGGTGAAACTTGCGTAGCAGCGAAACGCTTCATCGTGGTCGATAGCGTATATGACGAATTCCGCAAGCGTATCGTAGAAAAATTTGAAGGTACAAAATCTGGCGACCCAATGGATGACAGCTCAGACATCGGTCCATTAGCGCGTAAAGACTTACAAGAAAAACTGCATGAGCAGGTTGAAGACAGTGTGAAAAAAGGCGCGACCATTGCCGTCGGTGGTGAGCTGCCAGAAGGTAAAGGCAGTTTCTATCCAGCAACTATCTTAGAAAATGTCGAGAAAGGTCAACCTGCCTACGACGACGAATTATTTGGTCCTGTAGCATCACTAATTCGTGCCAAAGATGACGACGATGCAATGCGCATTGCAAATGACAGTCGTTACGGCCTAGGCGGCGCTATCTTCTCAAAAGATGAAGAAAAAGCCATTCGCTTAGCCAGTGAGCAATTCGATACTGGTATGGTCTATATCAATGGTTACGGTCTTGCCAATCCTGCACTGCCATTTGGTGGTGTGAAGAACTCAGGCTATGGTCGCGAGCACGGCGGCTTTGGTATTAAAGAGTTTGTAAACATTAAAGCAGTACACGTATTTGGAAAATAATAGTGAATAACACGTAAAATTGTTAAAGACTAAAAAGAAAAACCCAGCTACTTAATAGCTGGGTTTTTTTGTGCGGGTGAAAATAATATTTTAAAACAATTAAGCATCAATCAATAGACGTAAGGGCAGGGCAGGCAAGATGCTAGAGGCTTGCTCACTTGGCGTTAATGACACGCCGCCAATAGCGATTTGCAATATCGTCCACGGCAATAAGTGATGCTCCAGCACTTGTACGCGCTTTTGCAAACTATCAGGCGTATCGGTATGACGAATCGGCAAGACCGCTTGGCTTAACACTTGTCCTGCATCCAGCTCGGCGGTGACCACATGGATACTACAGCCATGATGACGATCACCCGCTTGCAGTACTCGCTGATGCGTATCTAGCCCTTTGTAAACTGGCAGGAGAGACGGATGCAAGTTAATCATTGGTGCAGGCGCATTATCGATAAATGAGCCGCTCAATACGCGCATAAAGCCTGCCAAAACGATCAGATCAGGTTGCCATGCGACAAGCTGTTCATTGGCATGAGCTTCAAAGGTTTTGATGCCCATGCGTTTGCCGCTCTCTACGTGCGAGAGTACGGCGACCTCGATGCCTGCGTCTTTGGCGCGGGTGATGGCATAGGCGTCTTTGCGATTGCTAATAACGCCGACGATATCAATCGGCAGTGCCTTTTGCTGCACCGCGTCGATTAATACTTGTAGATTGCTGCCACTGCCTGAGACCAAGACCGCCACACGTAGTGGGGTCTGAGCGCTTGCATTAGCAGTGGCAGCGTTTGATACGGGTGCATCACACATTAGCGATATACCACCGCGTCTGCGTCACGGCTGACCATAGTACCGATTTGCCATGCGTTTTCGCCAGCAGCAGTTAAGACGTCAATCGCTTGTTCTGCTTTGTCTTGAGGCACGACAATCACAAAGCCTACGCCGCAGTTAAAGGTGCGGTACATCTCACGGGTGTCGATGTTACCGTTTTCTTGTAGCCATGTGAACAGCTCTGAGAACTGCCAGCTTTGGGTGTCGATGCTCGCAGCCAGATTTTCTGGTAAGACGCGCGGTAGATTGTCGGTCAAGCCGCCACCTGTGATGTGCGACATGGCGTGTAGATGCTCATTGCCAAGCGCTTTTTGTAGTGCTTGTACTGCTTGTACATAGATGCGCGTCGGTGCCATCAGGGCGTCTTGAATAGGCATGCCGTCTAGCGTTTTGTCGCTATTGGTCACATCAACGCCGCTGACTTCGATGACTTTACGCACGAGCGAGTAGCCATTTGAATGCGCGCCTGCTGAACCTAGCGCAATCAGCGCATCGCCTTCGGCAACATTTGCGCCAGTGATGACGTCGTCTTCTTCAACCACGCCGACGCAGAAACCTGCAAGGTCATAGTCTTCGTCTTGGTACATGCCTGGCATTTCAGCCGTTTCGCCACCGATAAGCGCACAGTTGGCCAATTTACAGCCATCACCGATACCGCTAACGACAGTCGCTGCGGTGTCGACATCCAGCTTGCCTGTCGCGTAGTAGTCTAAGAAGAACAATGGCTCAGCACCACAGACCAACAAATCATTGACACACATCGCGACCAAATCAATACCGATGGTATCGTGACGATTGAGCTGTAATGCCAATTTTAGTTTGGTGCCCACACCATCAGTACCAGACACCAATAACGGAGAAGTGTAGCCTGTTGGGATACGGCATAACGCACCAAAACCGCCAAGTCCACCCACGACTTCAGGACGAGTAGTGGCTTTTGCAACGGACTTGATTCGCTGAACCAAAGCATCGCCTGCATCGATATCAACGCCGGCGTCTTTGTAGCTTAAAGAAGGCTTGTCACTCATAGTCATCTCACAGTTGGGGATAGATAATTGGAATTAAAAAGTAAGGGAGTCAATCACGCTACAATCAGCGAGATAAAGTTTAAAGGCAAAGTTTAAAGATAGTGCGCGCATTATACCCAAAAACTGACCACACTCGCAAAGCAACTTACCGATATTTGGCTAAGTTTTGCATTAAGTGGCAAATAAGCGATTAAGAAACAAAAAATGACTGATTTTTTGTTGTACTCTGCGATAATAAAACACTAGATTTACGACTCCTGACGGCTCAAGTACCGCAATTTTTGTCACTATCTCAAATCAGCCCACGTATAGGATTACTTATCATGATGAACCAACCAATCGACCCTTTTTTCAGACGTTTATTTATCGTCGTCGTTTTGGTTGTGGCACTATTCCTTCTCTACCTGATGATACCAGTCATTGTGCCGTTTATATTTGCTTTTGTGCTGGCTTACTTGTTCAATCCTTTGGTAAAGCGATTGTCAAAACACCTCAGACGTTGGATCGCAATTATTGTTGTGTACTCTACCATTACTGTAGGGATGGCGCTGTTGCTCTGGTGGTTGGTACCGACATTGTGGCATCAGCTGCAAGCCGCTTGGGAGTATCTACCTAAGATATCTAGCTGGTATAATCAAGTGGTACGAGAGTGGTTCAACAGTAATACTCGTTTTCAATTGCCTGTCTTAGAGTCTAAGGATTTTTCTGAGACGCTGGTCGAGTATATGCAAACGAATTATAAGTTTGCTGATGCCAGTACCATGATGAGCCAAGTACTGACTTCGAGTATGAACTTTATTAACAGTGCAGGACTGATCGTGTTGGTGCCAATTTTAACGTTTTATTTTTTGTTCAATTGGGATCAGCGTTTACAGACGTGGAAGATGGCGATACCAGGAGCATACTGCAAACAAGTCATTGGCATCGCCAAAGAGTGCGATCAGGCTTTAATGGCGTTTATTAAAGGCCAGCTGTTGGTGATGGTGCTACTGGGTGCTATTTATGCAATACAGCTGCAGCTTATTGGTCTAGAGCTTGGACTTATCATCGGTATGGTAGCTGGTATTGCAAGCTTTGTACCTTACTTGGGTTTTGGCATTGGATTTGTGGCCGCTATCATCGCTTGCTTGTTTCAGTTTGGGTTGGATTGGACCTATTTGTTATTGGTCGTGGGGGCGTTTTTGGTCGGGCAAGCTGCAGAAGGTTATATTCTGCAGCCGCTGCTATTAGGTGATAAAATTGGTTTATCACCATTATGGGTTATCTTTGCGGTATTAGCAGGCGCCAGTCTATTGGGTTTTGTGGGTATGTTAATTGCGCTACCAGTCTCTGCTGTCTTAAATGTATTGTTCCGCCACCTATATGCGTATTATCGCACGACAGATTTTTATAAAGGTCGTAAGCAATTGCTACTGTTTGAGAAGAAGTAAATATTTTATGGGGCTGTCCTAGATAAATAAAATTA
>NZ_LNDJ01000116.1 GCF_001444505.1 Psychrobacter piscatorii
TAACACTTTAATAGTGGTTCGACTATAGATGAATATGTGATTGGTTATACGGTTAGATAGGTGAGTGCATGTCTGTTTACTGATACAATGGCTGCCATCCTTGTTGATAATTAGAATAATTCATAAACCATATTGGAGTTTTTATGAGCGTAGACAATCTATCTGTAGCATCGATAACCTCATCAAAAAATGGCGTCGTCATCATTGGCGCAGGCTTGGCAGGCTGGCATGTGATTGATGCGATTCGTGCAAAAGATGCAGAGATTCCGATTACCTTGATCACCTCCGATAGTGGCGATCGTTATCACAAGCCGATGCTGACCATGGCGATCAGCCAAAACAAGCGCGCATCAGACTTGGTACGGGCATCTGGTAGCGATGCGGCAAAAACCGCAGGCGTGACGTTGCTGGCTGACACACAGGTCACAGATATTGATACGGCTACCCAGCAGTTACAGCTTATCTCTGCTAATAGACCAGATCCAGCCCACACGGATTATGCGACGATCAGCTATGGTAAGTTGGTGCTGGCGATGGGTGCGCATCCTATTTTCCCCAAAAGCTTGCCAGAGGATTTGGTCTGGCATGTCAATCATATCAAGCAGTTCGGTCAGCTACAAGAAAAGCTGGCAACTGGTAGCCAGCATGTCGCCATCGTTGGCGCTGGTATGGTCGGGACAGAAATCGCGGAAGACTTGCTAAAAGCAGGTCATCAAGTGACCTTAATTGATTTGAACGATGCGCCATTATCACAGATGCTCCCAGCCAAAGCGACGGCACGTATTGCCAAAGCAATTGAGTCACAAGGTATTCAGTTTTTGGGCGGCTCTCAAGTCTCTGCTGTTACCCGCGTGAGTGGCAATGACGACAGCAGCGATAGTGAAAAGCTAAGAGTAGACTACGCACCGCTCGCCTCAACTGAAGATAATGCAGATGTAGAGCAACCTGAGCCATTGATCGTAGACCATGTGATTGCCAGTACAGGTCTGACCGTCGATGGGCAATTACCAGCGGCAGCGGGGGTTACGTTTGACCGTCGTACGGGTATTGTGGTTGATGAAGCGACATTGCGCACCGACACTGCACACATCTATGCCATTGGTGATTGTATGTCTATCAATGGGGTTGCCTGTCGTTATGTGGCGCCACTACGCGCACAGGCTGCGACCATCGCTGATGATATCTTAGGGCACGAGCACAGCGGTTATGATCATAAACCACCAATGATTCGCCTAAAGAACAAAGCGATTTCGGTGATGGTAACGGGTGTGCCAAACGCGGCTGGGAATTGGCAAGTGAAGACGGAGAGTGATGAAGAACTCATCATGGACTTGCTAGATGACACTGACGCAGTGAGCGCAACGGTGACAATCAAAGCGCCTGCCACTCCCAAAGCATCCTAATAGACTTGTTTAAAAAGCAAGTTTAAAAGATCACGTTACTGGTTGAGCCAGCCCATTCCTTATGATGTGGCTGGCTTTTTTATGTCAAAAACCTGCCATGTTTTTGTGGTATCTTTTTTTTAATCAAGGTCTTTAAATGGCCAATTAAATGATACATACCGTATTGATATTGTTGACATGCTTTCATTTATAGCGTTATAGTAGTTGAATGCTATATCAAACCGAATCAAGGAAGAAGGTTTGCTCGCCAGCGATTAATCAGCACCATCTATAAATACTATAAAAAGTAAAACGAAAGGACTCGTTATGACTCAAAACTCTAATTTCGATGCGACTCACGTTGATTTCGACGCTATTTTAGATAATATCCCTAGTATCAATATGGGCGCACGCTCAGCAAATGCGCCGCTCACCCAAAGCTATGATAAAGGTCCTGATGTACCGCTGATTGAAGCGACCATCGGTGACTTTTTTGATGCTATTGTGTCCAAATATCCTGAGCGCGAAGCGCTGGTCGTCTGTCATCAAAATATTCGCTGGACATATCGTGAGCTACAGCAGCAGGTCAACCAGCTAGCCAGTAGCATGATTGAGATGGGGCTTGAGATTGGCGATCGCATCGGTATCTGGTCACACAACAATGCTGAATGGTTGCTGATGCAATTGGCCACCGCCAAAGTCGGCGTTATCCTCGTCAATATCAATCCTGCCTACCGCACCTTTGAGCTGCAATATGCCCTGAACAAACTCGGCTGCTCAGCACTGGTGCTTATGCGTCATTTTAAAACCAGTGATTATGCCAGCTTGATTCGTGAACTCTGTCCTGAGATTTACCATAAAAATTATACCCAGCTTGATTTGGTTGAGATTCCAACGATTGAACGTATCATTTGGATTGATGAGCCAGAGTCGGATGAGACCTTTGGCTTTATGCAAAAATTCTCTGCATGGATGGCGGAAGGCGACGCCAACGATCCACGCGTGGCTGAGCGTCAAGCCCAGCTCAAAAATACCGATGCGATCAACGTGCAATTTACCAGTGGCACGACAGGCACACCAAAAGGCGCGACGCTGAGCCATCGAAATATCCTTAATAACGGCTACTTCATCGGTGAGGCGATGAACCTCACGGAAGCCGACAGATTGTGCATTCCAGTACCGTTATATCACTGCTTTGGTATGGTGCTTGGTAACCTCGCGATTCTCACGCACGGCGGCTGTATCGTCTATCCAAACGATGGCTTTGAGCCATTAACGGTGCTAAAAGCCGTTGAAGAAGAGAAATGTACGGGTCTACATGGCGTACCGACGATGTTTATCGCCGAGCTTGATCATCCTGAGTTTGAAAACTTTGATTTATCCACTTTGCGTACAGGCATCATGGCAGGCTCTAGTTGTCCGATTGAGGTCATGCGCCACGTCATCGACAAGATGCACATGAAGGAGGTCACCATTGCCTACGGTATGACAGAGACCAGTCCAGTGTCTTGCCAGACCAATGAGCACACCCCTCTTGAGAAGCAAGTCTCGACCGTAGGATTGGTACAGCCTGCACTTGAGGTAAAAGTGATCGACACCGAGACGGGCGAGATTGTGCCTATCGGGGAGACTGGCGAGCTACTCACGCGTGGTTATTCAGTGATGAAAGGCTATTGGGGTAGCCGCTTCAAAACGCGAGAAGCCATTCAAGATGGCTGGATGCACACGGGTGATTTGGCAACGATGGATGAAGACGGCTATGTAAAAATCGTCGGCCGGAGTAAAGACATGGTGATTCGCGGTGGTGAAAACATCTATCCAGTCGAGATCGAAAACTACCTTTATCGTCATCCAAAAATTCGCGATGTGCAAATAGTTGGGATACCCGACGAGCGTTATGGTGAAGTGCTCGCAGCATGGATTATTCCTAAAGAGCCGGGCTGCTTGACCGAAGAGGAAGTCCGTGAATTCTGCAGCGAGCATATCGCTCATTATAAAGTGCCAGCTTACTATCGCTTTGTCACTGAGTATCCAATGACCATCACGGGCAAGATTCAAAAGTATAAAATTATTGAGCAAATGAAAGAAGAGTTGGGTTTGTCGTAAGCTTATTTATCAGCTCTAAAACACTAAAGATGAACTATGTGGGTCATACTTAAAAAATAGCAGTTGGCATCATTCATATAAAAGCTACTCGCATTTACGTATCTATGTATCAAAGAAAAAGGGATATCATGAGCGCTATCATAACCAGTAAACTGAGTCCAAACTCAAGCGACTTTCAGCAAAACAGTGCGGCGATGCAAGAGATCGTCGATGATTTGTATGTGCACCTGCGTAAAGTCGCCCAAGGCGGCTCAGAGCGCGCACGTGCCAAGCATCTAGCACGTGGCAAGCTACTACCACGCGAGCGTGTCGAGCGTTTGCTTGATGTGGGTACGCCGTTTTTGGAAGTAGCACCGATGGCAGCGCATGACATGTATGGTGAGGATATCCCAGCGGCTGGCGTGATTGCTGGTATTGGTCGTATCAATGGTATTGAGTGTATGATTGTCTGTAATGATGCCACGGTAAAAGGCGGCACGTACTACCCGATGACGGTCAAAAAGCATCTACGCGCCCAAGAGATTGCCCAAGAAAACCACCTACCGTGTGTGTATCTGGTAGATTCAGGCGGTGCTAACTTGCCCAACCAAGATGACGTGTTCCCTGATAAAGAGCATTTTGGTCGTATCTTTTTTAATCAAGCCAACCTCAGTGCGGCAGGTATTCCGCAAATCGCGGTGGTCATGGGTAGCTGTACGGCTGGTGGTGCCTATGTGCCTGCCATGAGCGATGAATCTATTATTGTCAAAGAGCAAGGCACCATCTTTTTGGGTGGGCCTCCACTGGTAAAAGCCGCAACAGGCGAAGAGGTGAGTGCAGAGGATTTGGGCGGCGGTGATGTGCATACGCGGCTCTCAGGCGTGGTCGATCACTTAGCGCAAAACGACACTCATGCGTTATCCATCGCCCGTAATATCGTCAGTCATTTGAATCGCCCTGCCAAACACATTCCTAATCAAATTACGCCGCGACCGCCACGTTATGACGCCAAAGAGCTGTACGGCGTCATTCCGACGGACAAGCGCAAGCCATTTGATATCAAAGAAATCATCGCCCGTATCGTTGATGACAGTGCCTTTGATGAATTCAAAGCGCGTTTTGGCACCACATTAGTGTGTGGATTTGCGCATATCGAAGGGATGCCTGTGGGTATCATTGCTAATAACGGCATTCTATTTAGTGAGTCGGCGCAAAAAGGCACGCATTTCATCGAGCTGTGCTGTAAGCGCAAAATTCCATTGGTATTCCTCCAGAATATCACAGGCTTTATGGTTGGGCGTAAATACGAAAACGAAGGCATTGCCCGCCACGGTGCCAAAATGGTGATGGCAGTTGCCAATGCCAAAGTACCGAAATTCACCGTCATCGTTGGTGGCTCGTTTGGCGCGGGTAACTACGGTATGTGTGGCCGTGCTTACAGTCCGCGCTTTTTGTGGATGTGGCCAAATGCCCGTATCTCTGTCATGGGCGGTGAGCAAGCAGCCTCGGTCTTGGCAACGGTCAAGCGTGATAACTTTGATCGCAAGGGTGAAGCGTGGAGTGAGGAAGATGAGGCGGCATTTAAAGCACCAATTCGTGAAATGTATGAAGCGCAAGGTCATCCCTATTATGCCACCGCGCGCATGTGGGACGATGGCGTGATTGATCCTGCTGATACGCGTCAAGTGCTGGCATTGGGACTGAGCGCTGCCTATAACGCCCCGATTGAAGAGACGACGTTTGGTGTCTTTAGAATGTAAGCGCTAAGGTCTGCTCGTGATGAGAGAGTGGTGCGACAATCTTTTTAAATACAATTCTACCGCGACATCGGGTTCTGACATCTTACTTTCTTATATGAGCATTATGATGGATGACCCAAACGTTGGGCTAAGTATTTACATAGACATATAAATAGGAAAATAGAGAAAGTTATGAAAGAAGCAAAATCAAAAAATAGTAATAATTATAAAAGTCTATTAGTCGATATAAAACAACACATCGCTACCGTGACGTTGAATCGTCCCGAGATACGCAATGCCTTTAATGACGAGATGATCGCCGAGTTGACAGATGCTTTTACCACCCTTGGTGTGGATGACGAGGTACGTGTCATTGTACTCGCGGCAGCTGGCAAAGCGTTCTGTGCGGGTGCCGATCTAAACTGGATGCGCGCCATGGCGGACTATAGCTATGAAGAGAATTTAGCGGATGCGGATAAATTGGCGCAAATGCTCAAGACGATTTATGAATGTCCCAAGCCGACGATTGCGGCAATCCAAGGCGATGTCTATGCAGGTGGTATGGGTCTCGTTGCCGTCTGTGATGTGGCCATCGCTGTCAAAATCGCCAACTTTTGCCTGAGCGAAGTGCGCTTGGGCTTGGCACCTGCGACCATCAGTCCTTATGTCATCCGAGCGATGGGCGCTAGAGCTGCGCAGCGTTACTTCTTAAGTGCTGAGGTGTTCGATGCCAAAAAAGCACGTCAGCTTGGCTTTATTCACGAGCGCGTGAGCGAAGAGTGGCTGGATGATGAAGTGGCGGCATTCTGTAGCAAGGTCGTCAAGAACAGCCCCGATGCGGTCAAAACCTGCAAACAGCTATTACATGATATAGCAGGCGCGCCCATTACTGATGAGCTGATTGCTGATACGGTAAAAGGTATTGCGGATATTCGCTCATCAACACAAGGAAAGGAGGGCGTGCAAGCATTTTTGCAAAAGCGCAAGCCTGATTGGTTGACAGCAAACTAACGATAAACGAATAGATAAACGGACAAATAGACAAGACGTCAAATAATAACGACAAGATACAGGGATAGTTATGTTTTCTAAAATTCTAATTGCCAACCGTGGTGAAATTGCTTGCCGAGTGGCCGCGACTGCTAAGCGTCTTGGCGTCAGTACCGTCGCTGTTTATTCTGATGCTGACCGCGAAGCCAAGCACGTGGCTGTCTGTGATGAGGCGATCTATCTAGGCGGTTCGGCACCAAAAGACAGCTATCTCAAAGGTGATGCCATTATTGCCATCGCCAAGCAAACAGGTGCTGAGGCCATCCACCCAGGCTATGGGTTTTTGAGTGAAAACGCCAATTTTGCACAGGCTTGCCAAGAGGCTGGTTTGGTGTTTATCGGACCCTCTGCTGAGGCGATTCGCGCCATGGGCGGCAAATCTGAGTCCAAGCGCTTGATGGAGGCCGCTGGCGTGCCGCTGATACCCGGCTATCATGGTGACAATCAAGACGCCCAGTTTTTGCAGCAGCAAGCAGATGATATTGGCTATCCAGTATTGATTAAAGCGAGTGCAGGTGGCGGCGGTAAAGGCATGCGTATCGTTGAGCAAAGCAGTGATTTTATTGACTTGCTTGACTCGTGCCGCCGTGAAGCAATTACCAGTTTTGGCAATGATCAAGTATTGATCGAAAAATATGCGCTCAAACCACGCCATATCGAAATCCAAGTATTTGGCGATACGCATGGCAACTATGTGCATCTGTTTGAGCGGGATTGCTCGGTACAGCGTCGCCATCAAAAAGTATTGGAAGAAGCGCCAGCACCGGGTGTCGATACGGCCATGCGTGAAGCGATGGGTACGGCTGCAATTGAGGCGGCGCGTGCGGTTAATTATGTCGGCGCTGGCACGGTTGAGTTTATTGTGGAGCAGCGCGAAGGCACGATGAATTTTTATTTCATGGAGATGAACACGCGCTTGCAAGTTGAGCATCCAGTCAGCGAAGCCATTACTGGTGTGGATTTGGTCGAGTGGCAACTGTTGGTCGCTGCGGGTCAGCCATTGCCAAAATCGCAAGACGATTTGACGATCAACGGTCATGCGATCGAAGCACGTATCTGCGCTGAAAACCCTGACAATAATTTTTTACCAGCGACGGGAACGTTGTTTACGTATCAAAAGCCTGAGCACAGCACCTTTGTCATTGATAAAAACGGCGCTGATGTGCGTATCGATGATGGCGTACGCGAGGGTGATGTCATCAGTCCTTTTTACGATTCTATGATTGCCAAGCTTATCGTCCATGCGCCCACACGCGAGCAAGCGTTGGCGAGACTCGATCGTGCATTGGCGCAGACGCGTATTGTGGGTCTACCAAATAATGTGGCATTTTTGCGTTATATCTTAAATACCGACTCATTTAACAACGCCAATCTTGATACGGCGTTGATAGAGCGTGAGCAGGACAAGCTGTTTGATCAGCATCCGCTTGGATTATCGACGCTTGTGGTGACGGCTATTACGCAGCAGCTTGCGAGCGAAGCCGTATTACAAAAGATAGACAACGACCCCTTTAGCAAGCCGACAGGATTCCGTGCTTATAGCAATTATACTCGTTCATTTAGCCTCATTTATAATGAGCGGTCATATATTGCTGGTATCAGCAATTGGCACAATGCGAGTGGCGCTGAACGCAAAAAGGGCGGTGACAATCTCAGTAGTTTTACGCTCGTTATTGGTAAAGAAATCGCGAATACGCAGGATGATAGCAATATCAATGTCGCCGCTCAGGCTGAAACGGTTTATGAAGGGCAAGTCAGCTATGATAGCAGTGATGCGCACAATCATACCTTATGGTTAGAGGGTGCACGTATCAGTGCGCAGAGCTGGGTTAATAGTGAGACAGTTTATGTGTTCACAGATAGCGGACGCGATGAGATTACCTTAATTGATGTGATGGCGCATGTGGGTGAAGACACAGCAGCAGTCGGCAGCCTAAAATCACCGATGCCAGGGCAAGTCGTTGCATTCAAAGTAGCTGTTGGCGATACTGTGAAAAAAGGTGAGCCGCTTGCGGTCATTGAGGCCATGAAAATCGAACATACCATTACCGCGCCAACTGATGGTGTGGTAGCAGAGTTGTTATTTGCAGCAGGTGATTTGGTCGCTGATGGTGATGAGCTACTGCGTATCGATAGTGAAAGCGAATAGAAAAGGACAATAAGCATGAGCCACTCGTATCCAAGCCATGTCACCATCGTCGATGTCAGTCCGCGTGATGGATTGCAAAACGAATCCATGACGGTACCGACCGAGGTTAAACAAGCCTTAATCAATAATTTAATTGACGCAGGGATTAAAAAACTGGAGGTGACCAGTTTTGTCTCGCCAAAGTGGGTGCCACAAATGGGCGATAACAGCGCGTTACTGGATGCGCTTGCGCCAACGCGGCAGAAGGACGTTTGTTACTCAGTACTGGTGCCCAATATGCGCGGCTTTGACAATGCGATTGCCTACCGTCCTGATGAAATTGTTATTTTTGGCTCAGCCAGCGAAACCTTTAGCCAAAAAAATATCAATTGCAGTATCGATGAGAGTATTGAGCGTTTCGCGCCCGTTGCCGCTGCGGCAAAAGCGCAAGGTATCAAAGTACGCGGCGTTATCTCTTGTACCGTTGGTTGTCCTTATGAAGGCGAGATTGACCCTAGCCAAGTCGCTTACGTGACCAAGCGTTTGATTGAGATTGGTTCAGAGCAGATTGGCATTGCTGATACCATTGGTGTGGGTACACCCCTCAAAGTGCAGCGCGCCCTACAAGCAACCCTTGAATACGCTGATATCGCCATGTTATCAGGTCATTTTCATGATACTTACGGTCAAGCACTCAGCAATACCTTGGCTGCCTTACAAATGGGAGTCAGCGAATTTGATACCTCAGTCGCAGGCCTCGGTGGCTGTCCGTATGCCAAAGGCGCAACGGGCAATGTCGCGACCGAAGATGTCGTCTATATGCTGCATGGTATGGGTATCAGCACGGGTATCGATTTGGAAAAATTGGTCGTGGCAGGCGAGCGTATTAGTGGGTTTTTAAAGCGTCCAAATGGCTCAAATGTGGCACGGGCTTTGATTAATAAACGTCAGTCTTAAAAAATTATCGTAAAAATGAATTACTAAAAAACAAGGAATGGTTATGAGTTTACCTGGATTGAACTTTCAGCTTGGCGAAGATATTGACGCGCTACGTGATGTCGTACAGCAGTTTGCGGCCAATGAGATTGCCCCGCGTGCAAGCGAGATCGACAGCAGTGATGAGTTCCCTATGGATCTGTGGCAAAAGATGGGCGATCTGGGTCTACATGGCATTACCGTCCCTGAAGAGTATGGCGGCTCCAATATGGGCTATGTCGCTCATATGGTGGCGATGGAAGAGATTAGCCGAGCGTCGGCATCGG
>NZ_LNDJ01000117.1 GCF_001444505.1 Psychrobacter piscatorii
TAACATTTTTAAGTGGGATTGACTATATATAATTCATAGTGAGAATAAAACTCAAAATAAAAGCTTAGTCATTGATTTAACAGTACTTTATACCAAGAGCAACATATTGTATTACATTTTATAAATTTTCGCTCGTTATTTTTCCGGAAATTTGCCTGTTTGTTAACATAGGTATATATCTTCTTTCTGCTGGTACATTAAATCTTTATTATTAGACGATTTCTAGACGAGATATTGTCGTTTAAAATTAGCTCTCTAATGCCTTTCTCACTGGCGCAAAGCTGCGCCTATGTGCTGATAAGACACCATGTCTCTCAATGGCTTCCATATGTGCGCGAGTTGGATAGCCTTTATGTTTGGCAATACCGTATTCTGGATGCTGCATATCAAGGGCATACATGGTCTCATCACGGCTCACCTTTGCCAATATACTAGCCGCTGCGATACTGGTATGACGTGCATCACCCTTCACCCATGCTTGGCAGTCAACAGAAGATGGCGAGATGTCCAATCCATCAAATATAGCATCATTCAGCTCAGGACAACGATTACCATCAAACAACGCCTCTACCTGTAATTTATCAAGTGATATGCCAAGACTTTTAGTTTTAGAAAGATATTTAAAAACTGCTTCTAGCAAAGCTTCGATACATAACCGCATACCGAGCATGGTAGCCTGCAAAATATTGACTTGATCGATGACAGCTGCTGGTATATCAGCGATAATATAACTGACTGCATGCTGTTGTACCAATGGATAAAGAAGATCGCGCTTTTTTTCACTCAGTTTTTTGGAGTCTGTCAGTATCGACAATGGTGTGTCTTTGAGTGGTTGTTCTTCAATCAATCCTGACCAAGACGCAGGCAATATCGCGGCGGCCACATTGACACTACCTAGTAACGGTCCACGTCCTGCTTCATCAACGCCAATTTTTAATATTGACTGTTCTAAGCGTTGCGCTTCATCGCGCTCATATTGAGCAAACAGCTTAGAGGTATTCAACTGTCCATATAAGCGTATAGGCGCCGCCAATTGAATATACTGCCCTTTGACATCAATATGATCAATACTGACGTCAATTATCTGGGCTAGGTTTTTTGTGCTAGGTTGAATTTGCATAATATTAAAAAGTCTTTCTAGGTTAGGTGAGATTAGGAGCATTACTATCGCTCATAAAATATTGTTCAATCACGCTATTCGCTGGCTCATGATTACTTTGCTGCTGCAACGTGTGCTTTGTCGCGAGCAGATCTTTTAATTGCTCAGCATAAGCACGCGATTGTAATAGACGCATTACCGTACGGCAAATATTATCCCCACTTGCCTGCTCTTGAATAAGCTCAGGCACAATCGGCGCATTAGCCAAAATGTTAGGCAGTGCCACATAAGGCACTTTTACCAGACGTTTGGCAATCTGATAAGTGATCTGATTCAATTGATAAACCACCACCATCGGACGCTCAAGCAGCATTGCCTCCAATGTTGCTGTCCCAGAGGCTAGCATCACGATATCTGACGCTGCCATCGCATGCTGACTAAACTCTGGCTGAGTATCATCATAAACGACGACAATAGCTGCCCGCAGCTGCTCTGAGCATTGATCAATGACTTCTTGCACAATATATTGGTGATTTTGATCAACCGTTGGAATGATAAAACACAGCTTTGGGTCTAATAATATGAGCTTTTGAATGCCGTCAAGCATCAATGGCAAGATAGCGGTAATCTCACCACGCCGAGAGCCAGGCATCACGCAGATAAGCTGGCTTACATCATCAAACCGTTCAATAAAAAACTGCTGTAAACCATCATTGTGCCAGACCAGCTCGCTACGGCGCTGATTGATTGGCGTGTCTATCAATGCTTGATCAATGGTTCGTAGCAACGGATGCCCCACACAGATCGCCGGATGATTATGACGCTCATAAACCGGTAGCTCAAATGGGAATAGGCACAATACCAAATGGGTCGCCGCTTTAATATTATGGATACGCGACTCACGCCATGCCCAAATAGAAGGACTGACATATTGCACACAGAACACGCCTTGTGGCTTGAGTTTTTTAGCGACCCGTAGGTTAAAATCAGGTGCATCGATACCAATAAACCAATCGATATTGGCTGTCTTAAACGCACTCAATAGCTCGCGGCGTGCTTTGAGCAAATATGGTAGCTGCGCCATGACTTCAACCAGACCCATCACTGCCAAACGCTCTAATGGAAAAATGCTTTGCAATCCTTGCGTTTGCATCTTAGTGCCGCCCACGCCTACCCAAACGATGTCATCACGCAGATTATTCATCTGTTGCATAAAATCTGCGCCTAAACTGTCACCTGACACTTCACCTGCGACAATGGCTATCACTAGCGACGTGGCAGTCGTTTTAGGTTTATTAAAATCCGTCTCTGTTTGGCTGATGGAATCAGTATGTGGATGAGACGTAGCAGAATCTGTCATGACAAGCTCTCAATATTGAAGATATACAAATAAAATAAATCGTTGTTGTAAAATATAACACAGTCAGTCAATGATAGAGGTTGATGACATACACATTTTATCTGTGTCTATTTTTTGGCATTCATGTTTTAGTGTGCAATCGTTTTAGTGCGCAATCATAAAGCCATCGCGGTCGCTATCATACGTGACGATGATACAAATAGCTAAATTCACGCATAAAATCTGATCGTTGAGCACCCAGCACTTAATTCATCCTTATTAATAGACAGAAAAACGAAATACCAAACGTGCATTTGCGAATTCAAATATAACCTTAATCATGTGTAAGTATAACTAAGTTTTAGTTTCCTCATTCCAGTTATCAGTCAATTAACTACCGGACTACCCTTGTCAACCAACACTTTTGTCCGCATAATGAATATTCCTATAAATCAGCTAGACGATATATAACCATGACAACATCAGTTACCCATAATGCAGACATTGACGACGTGAATATTGAAAAATTTATTCCTTTGATTACTCCCGCTGAGCTAAAAGCTGAGCTACCTCTGTCAGACGATGCATACAAAACCGTACTAAACGGTCGCCAAACGATCCAAAATATCTTGGACGGTAAAGACAAGCGTCTGTTTGTGGTCATTGGACCCTGCTCTATCCACGATATTAAAGCGGCCCATGAGTATGCCGATCGCTTAGCCGTATTGGCAAAAGAGATCGAAGACAGCGTATTTGTCGTCATGCGTGTTTATTTTGAAAAACCTCGTACCACGGTCGGTTGGAAGGGTATGATTAATGACCCTGACATGAATGACAGCTTTGATATCGAAAAGGGCTTGCGTACTGCTCGCAAGTTATTGCTTGATTTGAATGAAAAAGGCTTGCCTTGTGCGACTGAAGCCCTTGATCCAAACACGCCGCAGTACATGCAGGATTTGATCAGCTGGTCAGCGATTGGCGCCCGTACCACCGAGAGCCAAACACACCGTGAAATGAGCTCAGGCTTATCTTGCCCAGTTGGCTTCAAAAACGGTACTGACGGCGGTATGACGGTTGCTGTCAATGCGATGCAAGCCGTTAAAGAAGGGCATAGCTTCCTAGGTCTATCCTCAGATGGTAAGGTCTCTATCATCAAATCGAAAGGCAACCCTTACGCACACGTGGTACTCCGCGGTGGTAATGGCAAGCCTAATTATGATGAAACGGCAGTTGCTCAAGTTGAGAACGAACTGGCAAAAGGTAAAACCAATGGCAAAATCATGATTGACTCAAGCCATGCCAACTCAGGTAAAGATCCTTACTTACAGCCGATGGTTATCCAAAACGTCGCTGAGCAAATTCAAAATGGTAATAAATCAATCATTGGCATGATGATTGAGAGTCACCTAAAAGGCGGCAATCAAAAACTAACCGCTGATTTAAGTCAGCTTGAGTACGGTAAATCTATCACTGATGGCTGTCTAGACTGGGATAGCACTGTCACCGCATTGCGCGGCTTGCGTGATATGGTAAAAGATGTGCTACCAAACCGCTAATAGCCATTAACGATAGTATATCGTCAAGCAAAAACTAGAAAGCCCTTTTCGTACTGATACGAAAGGGGCTTTTTATTGGGAGAATTTTAAGAAAAACATTTTCTTGAGCAGCTTAATTCTTAATGACAATTAATGCTATACGCTCAATTAAATAAAGCCAACTCTAGTTTGAGGTTGGCTTTATTTTAAAGTTAATACTACAGCTAAATTATTTCCTAGCTATTATCAATCAGCTATTTGCAGCACCTAATACACTCTCTAAGCTTTCAAGCACATGCTTGGATGCAACGTTCTTGCGTAAGTCTGTTAGCTGCTCATGTGCCATTTGACGACGTGGTTCAGCCAAGGTATTCCAGCGTGCCAGCACTTGTAGCAGTCGCGACGCCAATACAGGGTTGGCATCATCGAGTTTTTTGATCACGTCTGTATACATCTTCAGACCCTCTGCTGTCCATAGTACTGTTGGTTGCGAGCTAAAGGCACCGATAACTGAACGGACACGATTAGGGGTATTCCAATCAAAATCGGTATGCGCAATTAACGACTTGATAACATCAGGTGTCACATCATCAGCGGCGGCTTGCACACTGAACCACAAATCAATCACCAGATCGTTTGCTTGGAAACGCTTATAGAAATCGGTCAAATAATCATTGGCTTTTGGCAGCTGATGGTTAACCATCGCCTTCAACGCACCAAAACGCTCTGTCATACAGCTAGCATGATCATATTGCTGTTGTGCCCAGTCGGCTGCACCTTCGACGTTAGCAGTCAGTGCCATATCAAGCACCACATTACGCAGCGCACGAATGCCTCGAGCTTGAGCACTGTCTTCATAAGACTGCATTGGCAGATCATTGTACAACGTAGCCCATTGATCTTTTAATTTATCTGCTACTTGCTGATATAGCCCATCGCGCTGCTCTTTCACTAGTACCGGATCGTAGTCTTGAGGAATAGCAGAAGCCAGCTCTTGCGCTGATGGAATATCAAGTAATCGTGCAGCCAGCATCGCATCATCAGCTGCTAAAACGGGCAACGTCTGTGCCAAGGCTTCTAAATACACATCAGGACTGCTCTTCGCGCCTTGGCTTTGCAGTAAAATACGGTTTACCAGCATTTGGGTGACTTGCCAGCGGTTAAACCCATTGATTTCATGCTTGAGCAAAAATGCTAAGTCTGCATCTTGGTAATCATAGTTGAGCTGTACTGGCGCACTAAAATCACGCAGTAAAGACACAACAGGCTCACTTGCGACATTTTCAAACACAAACGTTTGCGTCGCCTCGTCAAGCAATAACATACGCTCAGCGACGATAGCGCCTGAATCTTTATCAAACAGTGTGGTTGCTACAGGTATCGGCAACGGTTTTGGTGCATCAAAGCCTTTCACATGACGTGTTTGCTGATTCAAAGTAATCGTTAATGTCTGCGCTGCACTATCATAAGTTTGAGAGCCCGATACCACTGGCGTACCTGGCTGACGATACCAGTCGATAAAGTCCTCGATTTTGTCATCAGTGATGCTAAGGGCTGATAAAAAGTCTTCTACCGTGACCGCTTGTCCATCGTAACGACGGAAATACTCGTCTGTTCCTTTGCGAAAATCATCCGGCCCTAATGTGTTCGCAATCATTCGTACGATTTCAGCGCCTTTCTCATAGACGGTTGTCGTATAAAAGTTATTAATCTCAACAAAGCTCTCTGGGCGTACTGGATGTGCTAATGGGCCTGCATCCTCTGCAAATTGATGTGCACGCAAGGTCGCCACATCATCAATACGCTGTACCGCACTTGATTGCTGATCTGCTGAAAACGACTGATCACGGTAAACCGTAAAACCTTCTTTTAAGCACAATTGGAACCAATCACGGCAAGTAATACGGTTGCCCGTCCAGTTGTGAAAATACTCATGGGCGATGATGGCTTTTACGCTAAAACTGCGCGCATCGGTAGTAGTCTCAGGGCTAGATAACACACAAGCGGTGTTAAAGATATTAAGACCCTTATTCTCCATTGCGCCCATATTGAACTGACTGACTGCCACAATCATATAGCGATCTAAATCATAGGCTCGGCCGTAATTGACCTCATCCCACTTCATGGCATCTTTTAAGGCTTGCATACCAACATCACATTTATCGATATCGGCAGATTTTGCGTAAACCTCAAGTAATACGTCCCGACCTTCGCTGGTCGTATAAGAGTCTGTCAACACATCCAAATCAGCAATAACACAGGCAAATAAATAGCTGGGCTTGTTGGTTGGATCCTGCCAAATCGCATAATGACGCTCTGGCGCATCAGCAACCTCGCCTGCTTCAACTAAATTACCGTTAGCCAATAACGTCGGATAGCGCTTATCGGCTTCCAGTCGAGTGGTAAATATCGCGAGTACATCAGGGCGATCAGGATAAAAAGTAATCTTACGGAAACCTTCTGGTTCGCACTGAGTCACAAACATGGTGTCGTCACCACTACCTGCCATGTATAGACCTTCAAGCGCGGTGTTAGTTTGCGGGCAGATACGTACCTGAATGTCTAAGATAACCTCATCAGGTGCTTCATAAATCGTTAGCTTGCCATCTTCTTGCTGGTAGTGCTCAGATGTTAACGCTTTATCATTCATGATAATAGACAGCAGCTCTAACGATTCGCCAAATAAGATAATATCCCCTGTGGTTTGGCGTACCATCTTAAGCGTACTATTTACCTGAGCATAATCTTCAAACAGCTTAATGTTCAAATGGACCGTTTCCACATCAAAACTTGGTCTTTGGTAATCCTTTAGATTAATTTTACTTGGTGCATGTGGGGGTACATCTGGCATTTCAGGGTTGATGATCTGAGCATCGGTTTCAGCAGTAGACATGGTAATTTCCTATTATTATTGATGATATGTTATGAGTGTTATTGTTTTGCTATTCGCATTATAGCTTTCGTCTTGATAGCAACGTTTATGGCGCTCAAAGTCACAATGAAAGTCACAACGGGCGCATGTTATATATGGTTTCCTGCTTATAGGTAGATAGACCTAAATCCTTATATTTCAAGTATGGGCATCGAGATAACTGAGTTTATCCTTCATATACATTTCCTCGTATACATTCATGTGTGTTGGTTAGCCTCTATATGAATGATTAAATCAACAATTGGCTCACGTTATCAATTGGATAATGCCGATGAAAATGATTTAATAGGCGCACTAATAACTCACCTTTCATAAACGGCTTATTATATGACAACACACACTGCCAAATACTCAAAGATCACGTTACCTCTACTGATAGAGTATGTTGATGCTCTCATGCCTTCGCTTGATAGCTCACTTGATAAACAAGCACAAACGATGACTAGACAGACTGATGACACTACTCAGCTGTTATGGGTAGCACACGACAAAACAGAATTATCAACTCTGCAAACACAGCTCAAGAAAACTACACATATTAAAGATACGAATGTTAAAGATGATAATAACGTATCAGCTGAAGCATGGCACGTCTCCACTTTATCAGAGCTTGCTAAACAGCCTGTGCTTGAACGATACGAGCTTGCTTGCTTTTGGCTACCCACCCTCTCAAAAGAGCTGTTACATCAATACATCCCTGCCCTCATGCGTTATCGTGATCTCTATGCAGCACACTTGCTGGTTGCGCTTGATAGTTCCATTGATTTGAAACCTTATGGGTTTACGCCATTTGATGTCTTAAGCGAGCCATCTTTAGATATTAGTGATATTGAATCCATAACATCTTCCACTGTATCAGCGGCGCTTTGGCAGTTCAATTTATATGATTATAAACAGCTACCGAATTGGCTCAATGCTGATTACTGGGCCAATCCTGAAAACTGGGGCAAACACCGCTGGTGATACGTTACATATCTATCTATCGTTATTTACAGTAAAAATACTTACATAAATTAACAGTTAGTATATGATGGATAAAGATTGCCTGAGTTTTATCGTAAGCAGTTTAAAAAATAAATTTAATTAAAATTTTAGGAGCTCGTCATGTCAATCAGTTTTTCTAAGATCGCTGTTTTAGCTGTACTATCAAGCGCCGTTGCAATCACTACAGGTTGTGCGACTAAACGTGCTACCTCAGAAGTTGTGGTCGCGCCGCTAGGTATTCCAGGTGGTCAAGTTGGCTATAATGGTGCCGTCATCGTTGATAACTCAGCCGCTGTCATTACTGGTGCTGAAAACTTACAAGCGGTTGTCTACTTTGCTTTTGATAGCAGCGAAATCACTGCGCAAGCGGCGAGTGTCCTTAACCAACACGTGAGCCTATTAAACTCAAACCCAGCAGCTGGTGTCGTTATCGCAGGACATACTGATGAGCGCGGTAGCCGTGAATACAATATGGCACTCGGTGAGCGCCGCGCCCAAGCAGCACGTAATTATCTTGCTGCTCAGGGTGTCGCCGCCAACAACATCCGTGTCATTAGCTATGGTGAAGAACGTCCTGCAGCGGCTGGCAACACCGAAGATGCTTATGCACAAAACCGCCGTGCTGAGCTGTCTTACTAAGTGTCATTAAAAATCATTTGCTTTAAAAAAGCCCAGTAATGTTATATTACTGGGCTTTTTATATTCTATTGAGCTACAGTAGAACCTCAATAAAATTGATACAGCATAGGAAACGCGCTCGATTAAACGCTACTTTTCTTGCTTGCTGTGACTGCGTCTCCAGAGGCTGCGAAAAATAGCGTTTAATCTTGCTATACCATT
>NZ_LNDJ01000118.1 GCF_001444505.1 Psychrobacter piscatorii
TTTGCCATGGGTATTTCCTCTTTTTTTGGTGAATGATCAATAAAAAGCTGTTTAATGGCTCATAATAAAACTAACTCATCATAAACCTAGCTATCAACCGCACGAACCACTGCTTCTTATCAAACAGCACTTCGAACTAATTTTTGTATCCGTTATTATACGCCGACTTATCCTCAATAGTCATATATCTCTTGCTCGAAACCTATTTTTCTATTATCTAAAGAGGTCTTAAATATGCTACTGCTTATAACCGTTTAACGGCTCGATGTGCAAAGCTATTATATCAGCTAGATGACATCATCAAACAATCCGTAAAATCCGCTAACATATGAAAAAGCAATCCAATTCCAATGATGTTAAAAGGCTTACGAAAAAAGAGCAAAGCAACATATACCAGCATCGCATAATACGTATGTAGCGGATGAAAATTAATACTACATCTATTAGCCTGAAAGATCGGGTCTGCTACTAAGTGATCCAAATCAACTAACATAGTCGCAAGCAATATCAGATATGCTTTTTTCCACTCTTTCTTAAAAAATACAACTGCGATAACGAGAGGGAAACCAAAATGCAAAAAGTAATGTATAAACGTTTGCATACTCGTTTACCAGTTTTAATTCTGTTGATATCGAATCATCAAAAGCAATGTTTATTAATATGCTGACAGCACTAAAAGGCAACACCTTAGTGTTACCTTTAAATCGTTACATGTCGTACTAATTTTATATGTTTCAATATTTTATATTTTCGATATCGACGCAAAGCTATATATAAATAGCAAAACAAGCATAGAGGATTTACATAATAAATGGAGCTCATATCGAGAATTGAACTCGAGACCTCTCCCTTACCAAGGGAGTGCTCTACCGCTGAGCTATATGAGCGTATAGTGTAAACCTTTGAGCTGCACTAAAAAAAATATCACGATACAGCGATAATAACTGATGTCGTGATGAATAATTAATAGGCTTTGCGATGGTGTATATATGGAGCGGGTGGCGGGAATCGAACCCGCGTCATTAGCTTGGAAGGCTAAGGTGTTACCATTATACCACACCCGCATTTACTCTAATCTTAATAACTCTAGTTGAGAGTTAGAAACTATATAGAGTATGCTTGGCGCTATAACAAACTTTTAAAAAAATATGGTGGTGGGAGAAGGATTCGAACCTTCGAAGCTTTCGCGACAGATTTACAGTCTGTTGGGTTTGACCGCTCCCCAATCCCACCTAGGGGTGCTTTGAACAAAAATGACTCTCATTTAAGACAAATTCATAAAAAGCTACTTTAAAAGAGATGGTGCCGACTGCCGGGATCGAACTGGCGACCTACTGATTACAAGTCAGTTGCTCTACCAACTGAGCTAAGTCGGCTTGTTCTCTCTAAAGTGGTGGCTATTCTATCAAATATTTTGAGATGCGCAAGCCCTTTTTTATCTTTTTTTTTATTATTTTAATAATAATATTCAAGCTACTGATTACGTTGTTATTTTTTTGATAGAAAAATAACAACGTAATTGCTCTTCTGATCTATTGTGATTATATGCGCTGCATAGCTGGCTATATAACTAGCGAATGCGTAGTCCATTACAGGCCATTTTTACCGCTTTGACCAATGCCAATGCTTTTTTATTGGTTTCATCCCACTCCGCTTCTGGCACAGAATCAGCAACAACACCTGCGCCTGCTTGGATATGGATTTCACCGCGGCGCATCACTGCTGTACGAATAGCAATGGCGGTATCCATATTGCCATTCCAACCTAGATAGCCCACTGAACCACCAAATACTGTCCGACGTACTGGCTCTATCTCATCAATGATTTGCATCGCGCGAATCTTGGGCGCGCCTGATAGTGTACCCGCTGGAAACGTGGCACAAAATACATCTAGCGCGTCTTTATCAGACCTTATCATACCCTCCACATTGGACGCGATGTGCATGACTTGTGAGTAGCGCTCAATAAACATCTTTTCTGTAACTTTTACACTGCCATATTCACAAACACGGCCGATATCATTGCGACCCAAATCAATAAGCATTAAGTGCTCGGCAGTCTCTTTTTCATCATTGAGCAGCTCTTGTTCAAGTGCCAGATCCTCCGCTTCATTCTGACCACGCTTGCGCGTCCCTGCTAGTGGCCGTACGGTGACTTTGCCGTTTTCGATACGGGACAGGATTTCAGGAGAAGCGCCAATGATATCAAAGCGTTTGTGATCATCAAGCGTATAGCCATGCACCAAAAACAGATACGGCGATGGATTTAGATAGCGTAATGCACGATAGACGGCTAGAGAGTCGCCTGTGTAATCTGCCGTCAACCGCTGTGCTGGAACCACCTGCATGACGTCGCCTGCTGCGATATAGTCTTTTATTTTCTTAACGTCGCTGCAGTACTTTTCCATACCGGTTTGCGAGATAAATTTTGGTGTGGGCATCACTGGCGCGGACAAATTGGACGGTTCTGCCAACTTCTCTTCTATTTTTTCCAACTCACGGATAGCTAAGCTGTAGCCCTCCTCGGTTTGACAGTCAGCATAGACGATGATCGATAAGGTATTTTCTAAATTATCAAAAACAATGACACTCATGGAAAGCATCAGCCACATATCTGGCATCGACATTGGATTGGGTGCGTCAGATAGGCCCACACTAGGCTCAATGATACGTACCATATCGTAACCAAAGTAACCGACTAGGCCGCCGCTAAAACTTGGCATGGTGGGCACATCTTCAGCAGTCGGCATCTGATACTGCGCCATCAGCTGACGGATATAATCAAAAGGATTCTCTACTGCTGCTGTATCGATATGATCGTTCCGCTTGGTAGTCATATTGCCATCAGCGTACTGTAAAATAAGATCACTACCCAAGCCGATCATCGAGTATCTTGCCCAGCGCTCACCGCCTACCACAGACTCAAACAAATATGCAGAGCCGTTTAAATCACGTACTTTGGAAAAAACAGACACTGGCGTCTGTGCATCCATCAAACGTTTTTTGACTAAGGGTGCATGACTAAAACCCCGATCTTTAAACGCTTGATATTCTTGGAAAGTCATCATAGTAACGCTCTCTTAGCAGCAGAATGGCAAAAAATAAAACAGTGGACTGAACCATAAAATATAGCGCCAACACCGTATTTGAATGTTAGCGCTATAAAAAGCAGTTTGTCTGAATGACGATTCATACAGCAGTTAAGTTCAGGCCTCAACCCCCATAAACTAACTGAGGTAACGGACTGCTTATCAATCAGGATAGCTATGGATAAACGCTCGTATTCAAACTACGGATCGATGTCACTACATAACGCCCATGTTAAATAGCCATAATGCCAAGCCAATAATCAAAATGGCAGCAAATACCCATATAAACCAACCACCGCTAGATTTTTTCTCTACTTGTCCTGTATGAGCTGGATTACTGATTTCTTGATCCATGGCATTATTGCCTTGGGTGCCAAGATCGTGAGCCTGCCCTAAATTTGCCGTACCCGAAAATTGCGAGGTCGCTGCTTGCTTGGCTTTTAAAACCTCAGGATCGGCTTCTTCTTGTAATTCAGTCTTTGTCGTTTTGTCGTGCTCTTCACTTACTACTGGTTTTTCATTTACTACAGGTTCTTCACTTACTGTTGGCTGCGATACTGTTGGTTCATCATCAGTAGATACTGTTGGGGTCAACGGCTCTGCAGTCGTCACAGCTTCTGACTCCGTTACAGTTGACTCAGTCGCCGCTGATACAGGCGTTTCAGATACAGACGTCTCAGATACTAGCTCTGACTCTTCTGGTGCTGTTTCAATCGATGCAGGCGTAGCACTTTGTGCAGCCGACAAGACATCCTCAATACCGGTCTCTTTAACTACTGGCTCTTGAGGCGCTGGTTCAGCCACTTCCGCTCTGTCAACTACAGGCGCACTTGCTGAATCTACTGCGGTGTCTGAAGTAGTATCGACAGATGGACTCTCTGCATCCTCTGCAGCGGGTAAAATCTCTTCAATATTCGTTTGCTTTACGATTGGCTCGCTGACGATATGCTCTTCGATGATATATTCATCATGCAAATTCTCAGTAGTTTCTGCTGGGGCAGTCTTATCACTGACACTACTTACTGTATCGTCCGTTATGACTGGCTCTAGTCTCCCATCTGCTGTAGCAGCGACAGGCGCTTGTACCTGAAAGCTAAAGCTTGCAAATCCAAGCGTATCCTCAGCCTGTAGAAGGTTTGATTCGTTGCCCGCGATACGTCGATCATTGATAAAGGTACCGTTAGAAGAGTCTAAGTCTTTTACGTATAACTGACCATCAAGTATGCTTAGAATGGCATGATTGCGAGATACTTGCTTGCTGCCGAGTACCACATCATTGTCACCGCCGCGACCAACAGACAAGCTATCCTCGACTGTCAGTGTCAGATCGCCCAGTGCCTCTGTTAATGCATTTAATTGCCATGTGCTGGCTTGTGCTGCCGTGCTCACACTATCTGTATTATCCGTCATCTTGTTACTCCTTATTTTTTCTATTAATTTTCAAACGATTTTGAGGAAATTACTATCAATTTTTATTCACTGACCACTCTATGATAGAGAGCATAATTAGTGGTCACGTGCTTGATCTATTTTGGTATAAAGTGAGGCTTGATGACCTTATCAAGCTGGCTATACGGAATGCTCAATACCGGCATACCGTAGGCGTATGGACCGATAGAATAGTGCTGATAACGAATGTTAATCCCTGTCTCTGTCAAGGTCACATTGTCGCTCAACATAAACGGCCAGCTTTTCTCATAGCTACTGACATCATCAGCGACGGTCTTCACCCATGCTTTATACGCCTCATGCGCGAGTGCTTCAAAACGAGGCTTTTTGCCTTTGATCAGCATGTCATCAAGAGTGATTTGTTTTTTGGTGGTCAGATCAAACGTTAGATACTCGCTATAAGGCATGCCGTGTGCACCACCAGTAAAGACGTAGGAGTTGATTTCGAACAGCTCAAAGTTATTGACGTGACCCAAGTAATCAGGCGTCACCATCAAGCTATAAGCCCACGAAACCTCTTCAGGCATATCTTGAAACTGCGATGTCGCAAAGTCATTAATCGCAGCCGTGACGTCTTCCTGACTGCTTTTCATCTTAATAGGTGCTGACTCAGCAGTGGGCTTGCTATTAACGACCAAATTATCGATACGTGCGTTGACTGTCTTATCTATCCAACCATGATTTGTCTTAAGGTATTTAATCTCAATTTCTGGGCAATTATCACGCTCAGTACACATCATTTGAATTTTTTCTGGTAACTGATAATCGAGATACTCTGTTGAGCTGATAAGGCTACCTGCATTTGCGGACAGACTAGCGGCACCCATCAGTAAACCGCTTGCTAAGAGACCAATTCGCCGTGTACGCCCTACTCTGCCTAAAGAAATATGCGTCAGCGTGAACCTATTAAGATGAGATTGAACCATAGCTTTCATGCATCCTCTTTTATAAATATAAAATGTTGTAATACATTCTACCGTAACAATGACGCTGTATTGTAGGAACACTGTTTGTGTTTTTGAAGTGTTGCTAATCACTCAAAACCTCTCTTGACTCATTTGCCGCATAAATAACGGACAATAAAAAAGACACGGCTAGCGTGTCTTAATCAATGAACAATACAGTGATACGGTTGATTTGATAACAGTCGTTTTAATGCTCACGCGTGCTGCTAAAGGTGATCTCTGGATAACGATCTTGCATCAATTGTAAGTTGACCCGTGATGGCGCAAGATAAGTCAGATAACCACCACCATCGATTGATAACTGGTCATGGGCTTTTTTCTTGAACTTTGCCAAAGCCACGTCATCATCGCAGTGAATCCAGCGTACAGTGGCAATCGATACTGGCTCAAAGGTACATTGCACTTTGTATTCTTCTTTGAGACGATGGGCGACCACTTCAAACTGTAGCACCCCAACCGCACCCAATACCAAGTCATTGTTAATCTGCGGCATAAATACCTGCGTAGCACCCTCTTCGCTTAATTGCTGTAGTCCTTTTTGCAGGGCTTTAGATTTGAGCGGATCTTTTAGTACCACGCGGCGGAACAATTCAGGAGCAAAATGAGGAATACCGGTAAAGCTCAACTCCTCGCCTTCAGTGAAGCTATCACCGATAGAGATCGTTCCGTGGTTATGCAAACCAATGATATCGCCCGGATAGGCTTCTTCTAGCGCCTCGCGGTCGCCTGCCAAAAAGGTCAGCGCATCAGCGATACGGACGTCTTTACCCAGACGCACGTGCTTCATTTTCATGCCTTTCTCGTACTTGCCAGAGCACACGCGCAAGAAGGCGATGCGATCACGGTGACGCGGATCCATATTTGCCTGGATCTTAAAAACAAAACCTGTGAAATCGGTCTCGGTTGCTGATACTTTACGCTCAGTCGTTGGATGGGCTTTTGGTGGCGGCGCGTATTTGACCAAGGTATCGAGTACCATGTTGACACCGAAGTTGCCAAGCGCTGTACCGAACAATACTGGCGTCATCTCGCCCGCTAAAAATGCGTCAACACTGAACTCTTCTAGCGCCATCTGTACCAGCTCGAGTGACTCCTCAAAGGCATCAAACATCAACTGCCCGAGACGCTCGCGGATATCAGGATAATCATAACCCTCACGAGTTTCAGAGACGGTCATCTTGCCGCCATTGCCTTTCTCATATAAGTAGGTTTTGTTTTCTGCAAGGTGATACACCCCAACAAAATCCTGCCCCATACCAATCGGCCATGTGACTGGCACGCATTTAATCTTTAGTACCGCTTCGATTTCACTCAGTAGCTCAAGCGGCTCACGAATCTGGCGATCGAGCTTGTTGACGAACGAAATGATTGGCGTATCGCGCATGCGACAGACTTCCATCAGCTTGATGGTACGCTCTTCGACACCTTTGGCACCATCGACCATCATCAGCGCGCTGTCTACGGCGGTCAGAGTACGATAAGTATCCTCACTAAAGTCGGCGTGACCTGGGGTGTCTAATAGGTTGACCATGTGGTCTTTGTACGGGAACTGCATGACAGACGTGGTGATTGAGATACCACGCTCTTGCTCCATACTCATCCAATCTGAGGTCGCATGACGATCAGTCTTACGGCCTTTGACTTCGCCCACTACCTGAATCGCTTGTCCCCATAACAGCAGCTTTTCGGTCATGGTGGTTTTACCGGCATCGGGATGCGAGATAATGGCAAAGGTGCGGCGCTTAGCCACTTCTTTGGTTAGTTTTTTTGGATCTACGCTCATAATTTTCAGCTTCAACAGTTGTGTCATTTAGAAGTCAATCTAAATAAATAAAATCAATAATGAGCGTATTGTAGCCGATTTCGCGTTAGGGTGCAGAGTTCACGCACAAAAAACACGCTCTACCAATTAGATAGAGCGTGTGAATAAGCCTTTTTGACTTGGTGATAGCGATGGCTCGAGATCAATAATAACGCTTGATTTGCTCCGCTAAGAAGTCTCCTGCGACCTCATTGACAAGCGTACAATCTACCACGCCAAAGCGGCTATCTATATTCGGATCGGTGCTACCTTTGGCAACATAATTTGCCTCATAAATATCCTTCCCATATTCAACACCACTATATTCATAGGCAGGTTGATTTTTGTATTCAAAGAACATCACTTGCGCCGCTTTTTGCTTATTTGCTATACCAACACCAAACTGAGAGGTTCTATGATCTCGGTTATCACTAAAGCGTTGTTTAGCAGCTTCGATCCATTTCTCCAATGACGAATAGCCTGTCTTATTTTTGTCATTGAAAGCCAAAAATGAGCGCTCGCTTGTCACGACTGGAATGTAACAAACGGAGCCTTCAGGGAAAGCAACATTGGATGGAATTTCTGAGTAGTTGCTCAAATCGGTGAGAATACCGCGGCGCTCTTCAATACTCGTGCCAGCGCTATAACTGCGGGTCGTTAAGCCCGACAAGTCCAGTGTTTGATAGGTGGTTTCGTAGCCTAGTTTGTTATTACTGTTTTTTTCGTAAATAGGACGCTTGACCGTGCGACCATTGACTTCGATGTCTTTATTCTCAAGTCGACCTTCAAAATTATCTGCCAGTACCGTTCTGTCTAAATCATTGAGGCTCTGGTTGCTATAACTGTTGATGAGATTGGTGGTTTTGATGTTGCGTGCGCCTGTGCGATAAGTCTCATCGATGCGCGCAATGGCAGTATCGTTGGCCTTACTATCGTAACTATTGGCAAAACTCGTCAACGTAATATTGTCGCTGTCAGAACCATAACTGCCGTCATCTACTTCGCAGCCTATCAAAGCAAGCATTGTCCAGAAGAAAACACCAGATATCGCAACCACTCTATTCATCGAACAATGTCCTTATGATTTAGATTTTTTATCACCCAATTTGATGATATTAGTATGACCCACCAAATGGCTGGCTTCGGTCATTCTGTTTATTAGCACCAGCAGGTATTGCTACTGTAGAGAGCTCCAAAAGTCATATTTACAAACTTGTCGTAAAGATTTACTACCGACTTACTGAGCTGTTTTAATGATTTGTTATCCTAGGTTGGTTATTTGGCTTTACCACGAAAATCTAAAAACCAAAACAAAGGATGTGTTATGAAAACTTTATATTCAACCAAAGCGACTGTTACTGGCGGCCGTGCAGGTTCAGCAAGCTTAAGTGACAATGACCTGATTATAAACATGGTACCACCAGGCTCTGGGAAAGAGGGCAATAACCCAGAACAACTATTTGCCATGGGATACAGTGCCTGCTTTGATGGCGCCCTTGCAGCTGTTAAGCAAATGGAAAAAGCAAAGTTTGATTCAACCACTTCAATTGAAGTAGATTTGCTTCAAGGCGAAGGCCATGACTATAAACTGGCTGCTAAAATTCATGTCATTGGTGAAAATACAGAATTGTCAGCTGACGAGTTTCAACAGTTGGTCGAGAAAGCGCACCAAGTGTGCCCATATTCTAAAGCCACACGCGGCAACATCGATGTTGAAGTCACCTCAGAAGTAAAGTAACGCATTATGAGACTCATTATCAATGATTAATTGAGAAAGTAGTTAATTAAAAATACGTTAATTATAGAAGAACTCAGCTGGTCTGGGTTCTTTTTTTGTTTGAAATTTTGGTGAAAAAATAAAACCGCCAGAACATCTCGTAACGGTTAAGCAGTTCGGCACGCACTGTTTTTATCGTTATAATAAGGGCATATTTTTATCTAACAGCTGATAAGTGACCTCTATGACTGATCCTATAAACGACCATACAACCGACAGTGACCACAACTCCCATCAAGCACTCGATCCTAAAACCTTACCGAATTTTGACGATATGCCAAATGTGGCACTGATGGATACCAGTCACGTAGACAAAGATCAGCCGCCCTTTATCTTAGTCGACGGCTCGTATTATCTGTTTCGCACCTATCATGCCCTCCCAAAGACCATGCAAAACTCGCAGGGTCTAATCACCAATGCGATACGCGGTACCTTGAATGCGCTGCTAAAACTGATGCGTCGTTATCACCCTACTCATATGGCCGTCTGCTTCGATACCAAGTCACCGACTTTTCGCCATCATATGTCGTCTGACTATAAAGCAGCTCGTCCGCCTATCGATGTAGAGTTGGTAGAGCAAATTCCTTATATTCATCGTTTGGTCAGCGCCTTGGGTATTCCGCTATTACGTATTGAGGGTGCAGAGGCCGATGATATCATCGGTACACTTGCCTATCGTGCCGTCGAGCAAGGTCACCATGTGGTCATCTCAACGGGTGATAAAGACATGATGCAGTTGGTTAATGACGGCGTGATATTAGAAGATAGCTTCACCGGCAAAATCACCGATACCCAAGCTGTCATTGATAAGTTTGGCATCAATCCAAATCAAATGATTGATTTCTTAACGCTCATGGGCGACAGCTCTGATGGGATCAAAGGCGTGCCAGGTATCGGTAAGAAAACTGCCAAAGACTTGTTGGTTGAGTATGGTGACATTGACAACATGCTCAAGCATATTGGCTTTATCAAAGGTCGTGGCGCAAAAGGTCTGATTGAACATGCCGATGACATTCCTTTTAACAGAAAGCTTGCCACCATCATTACCAATCTAGAAATCGGCCAAGATTGGAATGATCTCAAAATCAACACCGATCCTTGTGCGCATATAGAGGAGCTTCGCACCCTATATACCGAGCTTGAATTTAGAAATGAGCTAGCATCACTTGATCACCCAAACCATCCTGCAAATGGCTTACAAAGCGTTGCTGATAGCCAAGCCAATACTGAGTCACACGCGCAAGTTGCCAAATCACTGCAATCGACCAATACTGATAATATGACGGGCAGTAACCATCAGGATAAAGCGTGGCATACTGTGCTCGATGAGCCAGCATTTGATAGTCTGATTGAAGCTTTAGAGGCAGCGCCGCACTTCGTCATTGATACCGAAACCACCAGTGTTCATTGGCGCGAGGCGCAAATCGTCGGGCTGTCTTTTGCGGTGCAAGCGCATGAAGCCTATTATATCCCGCTCACCCACCGCCTAGAAGGTGATGAGCTAACAGCGAAACAACTCGACCGCGATACCGTGCTGGCGCGCCTGAAACCGATACTAGAAAATCCTAATATCGGTAAAATCGGTCAGCATCTAAAGTATGATGCGCATATCCTTGCGCACTATGATATTGACTTAGTCGGTGCCATACATGAGCAGCCAAATAACTGGGCGATGGATACCATGCTGGCAAGCTACGTCATCAATGCGGCTGCCACTCGCCACGGTATGGACGATTTGGCACGCCATTATCTGCAAACGCAAACCATTAGCTTTGAGGAAGTCGCAGGCAAAGGCGCGAAGCAAGTCACCTTTGACCAAGTGGCTATCGATATTGCTAGCGATTACGCGTGTGAAGACGCTGATATTACTTATCAGTTATTTGATGTATTCAGTGTTGAGTTGGCTAACGATGCCAATAATGCCAAATTGCTCCATGAGTTAGAGATTCCAACAGCAGAGATACTTTGCCAGATGGAAGCAAACGGTATTCTCATCAAACGCTCTTTCTTAAACGAGCTATCAAAACGCTTTGATGAAGAGATTGTCGCCCTAGAAAAACGGGCTTATGAAGTCGCTGGTGAAGAGTTCAACTTAGGATCACCGAAGCAGCTTGGCGAGATGCTTTTTGAAAAGCTGGGCGTGCCGGGCGGTAAAAAAACCAAGTCTGGTCAATACTCGACTGGTGAAGCCGTCCTATCGAAAATCGATCACCCGCTAGTCGATATCACCTTAGAGTATCGCGGGCTGTCTAAGCTAAAAAGCACCTATACCGATGCACTCGATAATGTTGCAGATGCTGAGACCGACCGCGTGCATACCAGTTACCATCAAGCACTGACCAGTACTGGCCGTCTGTCATCAACTGATCCTAACTTACAAAATATTCCCATTCGTACTGCGACTGGCCGCCTGATTCGCCAAGCCTTTATCGCCCCAGAAGGTCGCGTGATCTTGGCCGCGGATTATTCACAAATCGAACTTCGTCTCATGGCGCATTTCTCAGGTGATAAGAACTTGACGCACGCCTTTAACGAAGGCCTAGATATTCATGCTGCGACTGCTGCTGAAGTGCTTGGCAAGGATGTTGCGGACGTTACCCCAACTGAACGCCGTAATGCCAAAGCCATTAACTTTGGTCTGCTATACGGGATGAGTGCCTTTGGACTTGCTAAGCAGCTACAAATGAGCCGCGGTGAAGCGCAAGACTATATCGATATGTACTTTGAGCGCTATCCGGGTGTCAAAAACTATATGATCAATACTCGTGCCAGCGCGTACGAGCAAGGCTATGTTGAGACGATACTAGGCCGTAAACTCTATACCCCTGATATCAATCATAGTAACCGTATGGTCAAGCAAGGCGCTGAGCGTGCGGCAATTAACGCGCCGTTACAGGGCTCTGCCGCTGATTTGATTAAGCTTGCCATGATTGCGGTGGATAACGTATTGCCAAAAGATCAGGCCAAAATGCTACTGCAAGTCCATGATGAGCTGGTGTTTGAAGTGGATGCTGATAAGGTAGACGCAGTTAGCCAATTGATTACCGATGCCATGCAAGATGTCTTGAGGACAACAGCGGTAGATAAAGGTTGGCATGTTGACTTTGCCGTACCGCTACTGGTTGAGACTGATAGCGGTCAGAACTGGGATGAAGCGCATTAATCATTGATTTGGTCAACTTAGAACGCTAGTGAGCTTAAAGATATGATGGGTTTTGAAACCCACTGTATCATCTATATAAACAACCACTTATGACTACTTGGTTATATTCTATGACGTTATTATTACCATATTGGGTTATAATAGCGTCATAGTAAATTATGCATATTTCGTTAGATGTTTTTCGGTTTAGAGTGAGCCTACGGGCTCACTTTTTTGTTTTTGACACATTTTTTTGATACGCAGGAGCCAGTTATTTTGAGTTCAGATGGCATTATTGAAATCCCTGGTATGATCTTGCTATTTGTCTGTTTGCTGCGTTGCACACAGTACATGATACAAAGTCATATCAAACACATTCAGGCCTTTTGGTTGGCAGCCGTACTTGTATTTTTTACCGTCATTCGTCGCGAGCTAAACTATCTACCAGATTTGTTGGTTCCGAGCGATTTCTCGTTTTTAAATCACTCTTATGATTGGTGGGAAGACAGTGTACTGACCGTTATCTATCTCGTCGCGCTTGGCTTATTAGCTTATTCGAGGCACTACCTTTGGGCATTGTTAAAGAACGTGCCGGTCTCGCTCTACCTCATCGTTACCGCGCTGGCAATCATTCAATATATGGGCGAGAACGCCATTATGTTCCCGCATACATTTGGTGAAGTTGTCGAAGAGTTGGCTGAGACTGTCATCTATGGTATTGCCTTGACGTATCTATGGCGATTCAAACTGGCTGATTATGAATCATGTCTTGTGCAGAAATTAAACTATGAGCTCAAACACGCTGATAATTAAAATTATAGTCACGATACTATTAGGGCGTGTTGAACATTCGCAAATAGGCACTGCTGAGCGCTAAAATTGTTCCAGACAAGGCATAAAGCGACGATAATGCAGATGCCTTAGCGAGATTTGTAACGCAGTATGGGGCAATTTTAGCATCAGCCCCAACGATAAAAAGCAGGGGACAGGACTCTTTTTTGCCGCTTCATCGTTAAAAATAAGCGCTTAGAATGACTAAACTTATTATTTTTAACATCGAATCGCCTAAAAAATAGTCGCTGTCAGTGCCATGGTCGAATGTTCAACACGCCCTAATGACGTAGTAACAAAGATCTTTTAAGCAATTTTATGAAAACTCACGGCTGCTCAATATGAGTAGCCGTTTTGCATTTTGGCAATCGCCTTACATTTTTTGAACATCCTGTCACACCTTACTACTAGTGAAAATTCCAATAACCGTACAAACTTATGGACAGATTATCAATGTCGCTATAAGCAGCTCTTTTATAAGCCCTTACAATGACTTTACTGCTAATAATTACAACAAGGAATGACTTATGGAAAACACAAAGAATCCACTACCAGAAGAGATGGATCATATCGATGGCAATCGCCGCGACAATAATGACAGCACCGATAACCAAGACAATCAGTTGGTCGATTTAGACAATCCGATGCTGCACACTATCGACAATGATGATGTGATTGATAATAGTGCAGGGTTTGATAATTCAGAAGTTGGTAGTGCTGCTACGCAAGGATTAACACCTATGCATCGTCAAAACCTTGATGAGTCGCGTGTGGATGAAGTTTTGGTTCAAGACAATCTTGATGATAATGATTATCCAGATACCATGGATATTGCTGATAGAGATGCCGCAGAACGCAGCAATGACGATAGTTTTTAGAAATTAGCACCGCGGTTGATATAGCCCTTTAGAGCGAAAAAGCACGCTTAATATCGTTAAGCGTGCTTTTTTATGACTTATCATTTAACTAACAGTAATAGATATTTTCAGCTGATTAAACCCATCCATCAAGTGTGCCAGCCCAGCCTTTTACAAGAGGCAAGCTCAACGCTTCGAGCAATTCAATGTGTGTCTCATCGAGGTTTAGCGCGGGAATATAGTGATACTCTTGCCCGCCTGCTTCAAGAAAATTATCGCGGTTTTCAATGGCCAACTCCTCTAGCGTCTCAAGACAATCCGCTGAGAATGCAGGGCTAATCACTTGTACTGAGCGCACACCAGATTTGCCCCAATCTTCTAATACCACATCAGTATACGGCTTCACCCATTCTTGCTTACCAAAGCGTGATTGAAAGCTGATGATCCATTCGTCGTCTTTTAGACCAAGTGCATGTGCCACTTGCGCCGCCGTACATTTACAACGCTTAGGATACGGGTCGCCTTTATCTGCATAAGGCTGCGGAATGCCGTGAAAGCTAAACATTAACTTCTCAGGCTTACCATGCTTCTCTTGGAAACGGCGTATCGAGTTAGCCAATGCCTGAATATATAGCGGATGCGCAAAGTAGTCTTTGACAATGGTATAGTTTGGCAAGTTACGTTGCTTGAGTGTCCACTTCGTCAGCGCATCATATACCGCGCCACCTGAAGAGGCTGAGTATTGCGGGAACAAAGGCAGAATGACAAAGTGATCCACGCCTTCTGCGCGCAACGCATCCATCACATCAGGCAATCCAGGATTACCATAGCTCATCGCAGGATGCACAGAGACGCGAAATGGCGCTACGCTATTGGCCAGACGCGGCTCTAATAGCTCAACTTGGCTTTTTAATATCTTACGAATCGGCGAATCCCCTTCCCAGATACTCGCGTAAGCCTTTGCCACGCGCTTAGGACGACTTGGCAGGACAAACAAATTCAAGATAATGGCCCACAAAAACTTGGGAATCTCGATCACTCGCGGATCTGACAAAAACTGTTTGAGATAACGTCGTACGGCAGGTGCCGTCGGCTCATCTGGCGTACCAAGGTTGACTAACAGGACAGCAATACGTGGAGGCAATTCAGGTTTCATAGCAGCACTATTTATCAGCAGTAAGTTATTATAAGCGATGTCATAACATGATGTGCAGTAAAGATGCAGGATTGTTAAGACATCATTGAATAAACACCGCATTAGTGTAGCATTTTATCCATGAATCACGCATGGCAAAAGCACACTTGTACAATTTGATACGCAGTCGCCAGCCTTCTATCATTTACCCTTTACTATTTAACGCGATAAAACGGCGTTTAAAAGACCTGCTCGGCGGTTGTACTCCTACGCGCATCACCATACAATAGGCAAGCCCAGTTTATAAAAACGGTGTAAGTAAAGTAGCCCGTTAAAATTTTGCCATTTTACTTTTATTTTATTGATGATTGTTGTCTTGCGAGGTAGCTTTGAACGCACGCTCTGATAATACCAGTGACCAGTCCCCTAATTCTCAAACTCACGTAAACAGCTCAGCCAATACTGCTGCTGGATCTGTGGGTGTGGTTACGCCACAAAAATTCCATTTTGCCGAGCCATTGACCTTGGAATGTAACCGTACTCTGCCCTCGTTTGACTTGATGGTAGAGACTTACGGCACGCTCAATAGCGATAAATCAAATGCGATTTTGATTTGTCATGCGTTATCGGGCAATCATCACGCGGCAGGGTTTCATAGCGTTGATGACAAAAAAGCGGGCTGGTGGGACAATATGATTGGTCCGAACAAAGCCATCGATACCAATCGCTTTTATGTGGTGTGCGTCAACAATATCGGTAGCTGTTTTGGCTCAACAGGGCCAACAACTATTAATCCCCATAGCATTAGTTCGGATGACAGTATCGATTCAAGCGATAGCAGTGCAAATAACAGCAATGAGCCACAAGTCTATGGCCCTGACTTTCCGCTCATCACGATTAAAGACTGGGTAAAAACCCAAGCCATGCTCTCAGATCGTCTGGGCATTGACGTATGGCATGCTATCGTTGGCGGCTCGATGGGCGGTATGCAAGCGCTGCAATGGTCTGTCGATTATCCAGACAGGCTAAAACGCTGTGTGATGATCGCGAGTACACCGAAGCTATCTGCTCAGAACATCGCCTTTAATGAAGTCGCACGCCAATCGATATTGTCCGATCCTGATTTTAAGGATGGACGCTACATACAAGCTGGTACCTACCCTCGTCGCGGCCTCATCTTGGCACGGATGGTTGGTCATATCACTTATTTGACTGATGACGCGATGAAAGCCAAGTTTGGTCGTGACTTAAAATCTGGCAAGTTTATGTATGGCTACGATGTCGAGTTCCAAGTGGAGAGCTATCTGCGCTATCAAGGCGAGCGCTTTAGTGAAAACTTTGATGCCAATACTTATCTACTTATGACCAAAGCCTTGGATTATTTTGATCCAACGCGGGACTACTCATCAGCGGTAGCAAAAGACAATACAGAGTCGGCCGTCCCATTAGAAAATTCTATCGCGGCGTCAGTCGAGTCTAGCAAAGCCAATGCGCAGAATGAGTTAGAAGATGCGGTAGCGACGATTGAAGACATTGAGTCTGATCGACAGCAAGAGCTTTCTGCGCTCAAAGCGGCATTCGCCCATACACAATGCCAGTACTTGGTTGTGTCATTCACCACCGATTGGCGCTTTGCACCAGAACGCTCGCAAGAAATTGTCGATGCGCTGATGGCTACTGGCAAACCTGTTAGCTATATTAATATTGATGCGCCGCATGGCCATGACTCTTTTTTATTTGATATTCCTCGCTACATGGGTGCTGTTAGAGGATTTTTGACAGCGCCATTTATTACCCATAGTCGCCCAGCCACAGGAGAGCGCTCATGAGAATGGATCACCAATTAGCAGAGCGCTGGATCGCACCGCAAGCACATGTACTTGATTTGGGCTGCGGTAATGGCGAGCTGCTCGCGCACTTACAGCAGAAGTTAGGCGTCACTGGATATGGGCTTGAGATTGACGAGGACAAAATCAACGAAGCCATTGGCAACGGCTTGTCGATTGTTGAGCAAGACCTAAACGATGGCTTGGCACGCTTCGCGGATAACAGCTTTGATACCGTGGTCATGGCGCGTGCACTACAAGCGGTAAAAGCGCCTGATGTGCTGCTGCTCGATATGCTACGCGTCGCTCGTGAGGCGATCATCACATTCCCTAACTTTGCCCATTGGCAAAACCGTCTTCATTTAGGGCTTAAAGGGATGATGCCCGTGTCTGAGGCACTGCCTTATGAGTGGTACAACACCCCCAATATTCATCTATGTACGTTTAAAGACTTTGAGCAACTGTGTGCGCAGCATGATATTCATATCGTTAATCGCTTTGCGGTAAGCGACTCTGATAAAGGTCATTCCCCACTGATGACGGCATTAATTAGACAGGCACCCAATTTACTCGCAGATGTCGCTATCTATCGAGTGACAAAGAAAAAAACGAAGTAATGTCAGATATTTAATTTTTGCTCAAAAGGATAAAATGACCGTTATTGCCAAACCTTTTATCTTAGCAAATTGTTAACTAATGATTGTCCTATAGTAACTCTATGATTTTACTGAGGACAATCAGGTATAAGCAGCTATTAAATCTTGTAATTAGTATTTGAGTTTCGTAAGTTTGGGTGTTAAGCTAGCAAAATGTTGTCAGTTATCCCACTATTACGACCGTTTGTCTAATTAGTTGGGTTAAATCGATGATACAAAATTAAAAACTCTATTGCTGATGATTAGGTAATTCATATCGCAAGATGTCACCTAATTGTTATCGCCGTCTAACTGTCTTTAGCGAGACGATGTTTAGCGGTACAATTTTCTTGCGTATTAACTGCCTAATTTTGGAGCTGCTATGAAATTATTAAAAGCCGCATTGTTTACTGCCTTATTTTCTTGTGCTGGTTTGGCCAATGCTGAGTTAATATCAAACGTACCGCTTGATACTTCACGCTTTGAGCTGATGCCTGTGAGCGAGCTGTCTAGTCGTGCTGCCCAAGGTAACGATCATGCTCAGTTTTATCTAGCCAAGCGCTTGCAAAAAGGCGAAGGTATCGCTCAAAACACCCAGCAAGCTATCCAGTGGTACACCAAAGCCGCTCAACAAGGCGTTGCTCCTGCTCAGTTAAACCTTGCTATCATGTACTTACGCGGTGAAGGCGTACAACCTAACTTGCAGCAAGCGCGTCTTTGGCTAGAGAAAGCCGCGATGCGTGGCGACAACCGTGCCAGCTATACACTTGCATTGTTAGATGAAAAACAAAAAAATCTGGTAGATGCCTATAAATGGTATGACTTGGCTGCCCGTGATGGCATGCTCGACGAAAAAGTCCGTAACAAGGCGCGCGGCAAGATTGGACAGTTGGCATTGAACTTATCAAGCTCAGACATCGCCAATGCACGCAACCAAGCGGATCGCTGGTTCCAGAGTAAGTAAACTCTAAACGAACCTCAAAAAAGATTAAGTTGATAATAAGAAATCCAGCCTTTGAGCTGGATTTTTTGTGTTTATCTTATAATCAAAACATTTATTATTTCAGCTCCTATCAAGCTGAGCGACCTAAACTATTCAAAACCCTGCCAAAATTTGCTACACTACGCGCGCATTCATCAATCCCACAATTTTGTTAATGCTTTAAACTAAAAAGATACTTTAAACCTAACGCACTAGGTTTGCGACCTAGCCAGCAGGAGAAACACATGAGCACCACTCAAGATAGTAATATCAAAGAAACCGTGATAACTGACAATCAATCAGCCCCCGCCTACGATAGCGTTACTAACAATATCGTTGTTGCCGCACTTTATAAATTCACACGCTTCACTGACTTTGAGCAGTATCGCGAGCCGATTTTGAATACCATGCTAGATAACGATGTCAAAGGCACTTTATTGCTGGCAAGCGAAGGCATTAACGGTACGATTTCTGGCACGCGTCAAGGCATCGATACCATCCTTGACTACCTACGCCGTATTGAGGCCATTGGTACTTTTACCTTTAAAGAGTCTTATACCGATGCACAGCCGTTTTATCGCACTAAGGTAAAGCTAAAAAAAGAAATCGTCACCATGGGCGTAGAAAACATCGACCCACTACAATCGGTCGGTCGCTATGTAAAGCCTAGCGAATGGAATGCACTGATCTCAGATCCTGAAGTTACTCTCATCGATACACGTAACGATTATGAAGTGCAAATCGGTACGTTCCAAAATGCCGTCAATCCAAACACTGAAACGTTCCGCGAGTTTCCAGAATACGTATCAAAAGAGCTGGATCCAACCAAGCATAAAAAAGTGGCCATGTTCTGTACGGGTGGTATCCGCTGCGAGAAGTCAACTGCGTATCTACGCGAACAAGGGTTTGAAGAGGTCTACCATTTAGAAGGTGGTATTCTAAAATACCTAGAAGAAATCCCAGCCAGTGACTCTATGTGGCAAGGTGATTGCTTTGTTTTTGACAACCGTGTATCGGTCAATCACAACTTAGAAAAAGGCAACTATGAGCAGTGTTTTGCCTGCCGTATGCCCATCACTAGCGATGACATGCAGAGCCCAGCCTATATCAAAGGCGAGTCATGCCCGCATTGTATTGACAAAGCCACAGATGAGCAAAAAGCTAGATTCCGCGAGCGCGAGCATCAAATGCAACTGGCCAAAAAACGTGGCGAGGCCCATATCGGTAGCGATGTGATGGATGTCATAGAAAAACGCAAAGCGGCCAAGATTGAAGCGCGTCTGCAAGCAGAAGCGGCAAACAACGTCAACGCTGACTAAATATAAAACTTGATTGAATACAAAAAAAGAGAGGCTCTATATAATAGAGCCTCTCTTTTTTATATCAGCTATTCATACCAATTAAAACAAGATACGTACGCGGATAGTCTCTTCTACATCTTTTAATTGATCGAGTGCAGCAGTCGAATCGTTGTAGTCAACGTCCATGACTAGATAACCGACATCCCCTTCTGTCATCAGGCTCTGTGCTAGAATGTTAATCCCTGCTTCTGCAAACAGACGGTTGATCTGAGACAGTACGCCTGGCACGTTTTTGTGAATGTGTAGCAGACGATGCGAGTTTTCTTTGAAAGGAATAGAAACTTCTGGGAAGTTCACCGCCGTCGCCGTATCACCTTGGTCAGAGTATCTAACAAACTTATCTGCGACTTCAAGGCCGATATTAGCTTGCGCTTCTTGCGTTGACCCACCGATATGCGGCGTCAAAATCACATTATCAAACTTACGTAGTGGTGATTCAAACTCTTCGTCAGCTGACTTTGGCTCTTTTGGGAACACATCGATAGCCGCGCCCAAGATTTTACCAGACTCAATTGCCGCCGCCAGATCATCAATCTCAACACAGGTACCGCGAGCCGCATTGATAAAGTAGCTGCCTTCTTTCATTTGAGCGAACTGCTCAGCTTTCATCATATAGCGGGTGCTTGGCACATCAGGTACATGCAACGTCACGATATCAGCCGTTGATAGTAACTCTTCTAGACTGCCAACTTGTACCGCATTACCTAGTGGCAATTTGGTCACAGCATCATGATAGATGACTTTCATACCAAAGCTTTCTGCTAGTACAGACAGCTGCGAGCCGATAGAACCGTAACCGACGATACCGATGGTCTTGCCGCGCACTTCATGTGAGTTAGTCGCAGACTTACCCCAGCCGCCACGATGTACAGTTGCATTCTTTTCAGGGATACCGCGATACAGCATGATCGCTTCGGCTAATACCAGCTCAGCCACCGAACGGGTGTTCGAGAATGGCGCGTTAAAGACAGGAATACCTAAGTCACGAGCGGCATCTAAATCGACTTGGTTGGTACCAATACAAAAGCAACCAATGCCGATAAGTTTGTTTGCATGCTCAAGTACATCGCGCGTCAATTGAGTACGCGAACGAATACCGATAAAGTGAGCATCTTTGATCTTTTCGATCAGCTCTTCTTTGTCTAACGCGTGACTGATATTCTCGATGTTGTGATAACCAGCACCTTCCAATACTTTTAGGGCATTGTCATGTAGACCTTCAAGCAATAAAAACCGGATTTTGTCTTTTTGTAGTGATAACGCCATATGAGAACTGTCCTATAATTGTTTTATAAGATTACCTGTTGGATAATCTGTGATGGATGAAACGAAAACAGTCCCGATATCTTACACAAAATTTGACGCCGATGTTAGCAGATTAGATGAATTATTGATTATCAAGCCTGAAAAATTTTTATGCTATAGTGAATCATTCGGTTTGAAATCAAACAAACCACTTTTTATTATTTGTCTCATTTTTTATTTAGAAACCATCACCCACTTATTGCCATCACGAGCCGACTCCTCACTGAATTTATAGTCATTTCGCTATATAATAAACAGTCCCAACATCGTGCTTACGCTAATATTGAGATTTGACCATGACGCTAACTACCGAACAGTCCACCTCCCAAGCCCATACCAACGCTGTGCAGACTATCCTAAGCACGCTGACTGACACCCATCAATTCGACCCCAGCCAAATAAAGACCGACGCCGAAAGCTTAGAGCACTGGGGCAAAGACTGGACCAAGCACTTCGCCCCCGCCGCCGCTGCCATCGTCTTTCCAAAGACCACCGAACAAGTCCAAGCCATCGTCCTACTGGCTAATGAGCATAACGTTGTCCTCACCCCTAGTGGTGGTCGTACCGGACTTTCAGCAGGCGCGGTTGCTGCCAATGGCGAGATCGTCGTCAGCATGGATAAAATGAACCAGATTGGACAGTTCTATCCAGCGGACCGCATGGTCGAGATTGAAGCGGGCGTTGTCACCGAACAGCTACAACAGTTCGCCGAATCAAAAGATCTCTACTATCCTGTCGACTTTGCCTCAGCAGGCTCTAGTCAAATGGGTGGTAACATCGGTACCAATGCCGGTGGCATCAAAGTCATCCGCTATGGCATGACCCGTCAATGGATCATGGGACTAACGGTCGTCACGGGTAAAGGGGACATCTTGCATCTCAATCGAGGTATGGTCAAGAACGCCACGGGTTACGATTTGCGTCAACTGTTTATCGGTGCTGAGGGAACCTTAGGTCTTGTCACCCATGCACAAATCAAGCTTGAGCGTCAGCCACAAGACCTCAATGTCATGGTGCTGGGTATGGACAGCTTTAGTGATGTCATGAATGTCTTATCAGCCTTTCAAGCGCAGATTGATTTGACTGCCTTTGAATTCTTTGATGATGTAGCGGTTGATAAGCTGATGGCACATGGTCAAGTACAAGAGCCGTTTGAATCACGCACCAAGTTTTATACCTTATTAGAGTTTGAAGCGCCTTATGAGCCAATCATGGAAAAAGCCATGGCCATCTTTGAGCAGTGCATGGAAGAGGGCTGGGTGGTTGATGGGGTGATGAGCCAAAATCTCACACAGGCTGAAGAGCTATGGAAGCTACGCGAGTACATCTCAGAGACGATCTCGGTGTTTACCCCTTATAAGAACGATGTGTCGGTGCTAATAAGTCACGTACCGACTTTTATCGAAGAGATTGATGCGATTGTCAGTAGCAATTATCCTGACTTTGAGGTGTGCTGGTTTGGTCATATCGGCGATGGCAACTTGCATCTCAATATTCTAAAGCCTGAGAACATGAGTAAGGATGATTTCTTTGCCAAGTGTCAGGTGGTGAATAAACACGTGTTTGAGACGGTACAAAAATATGGCGGATCAGTGTCTGCTGAGCATGGAGTGGGTATGACGAAGAAGCCGTATCTGCAATACAGCCGTAGCGAGACTGAGATTAATTATCTGCGTGAGGTCAAGAAAGTTTTTGACCCTAATAACATCATGAATCGTGGCAAGATTTTTGATATGTGATTGATAGGCTAACGATTTATCTCAAAAAAAAGACGCTAAACTCAAAGTTTAGCGTCTTTTTTATGTTTGTAACTTTATATTTGGAAAACCCAAATTTACGTTTAAAAAACATGATTTATAGATATAACAGTACCAGCGCCACAACTAGCAAGACACTCAAAAATCCTTGAATAATCAAAAATGCTTGATGCGGTGCCGCGATATGGCGGAACATATTGCCTAATGCATTGTAAGTAATGCCCGCTGCTTTGATATGTGGCGGGGTGTCGAAATTTTTGATAATTTGCAAAAATTGCTCAGTACGATCAGGTGACCAACCGTGCGGCGCAAACGGTAGAAATGGTGACAACTGTGCCGCTTGTTCTTTGGTTGCAGGCGACCATAGCCAGCGCTCCAAAAACAGCAGACGCATGCGCCAGTCTGAGAAGCTGCGATGATTAATCTCTTGTAGTAAAAGCACTTCGATATTTTTGTGACGACTATCAGCAAAGATACGTTCTTGTAGCGCAAAGACATGTCTTTTTTCGCCCTCGATACACTGCAAAAACTGACCATTGCCATAACACAGTGTGCCTGTAATACCATGCTGCTCATTGTAATGGCGAGCATGAGCCTCTACGTCCTCGAATATCGAGGTATTCAGGCGTGAGCCGAGCGTTTGCGTACTGACATAGACCAATTGAACCAATGATGACTCTTGTATTGCATCCCATTGCTTGATTCTATTGCTACGAGTTAAGGGCATAATAAAATAATCCTAAAAGCCGATAACGCTGGCCAAATGAAACAAGCAAGACGATACTATGCCTGAAGTAGATAAAGCTGCAGACTCACAAAAACGTAGCAAATAGTTACTACGTGAGACTATTATTACTTATATAGCTTGCTATCATAGCAAGCAAAATGAATGATACTGATAGATATTACTTAGATTTTATATTTAGATAATAAATAGCAAAACAGTCGCCGTTGTAAAGGCATTGGACAACCCTGTATTTCGTTATTAACAATCCAATAAAAAACCAAGTGATACGGCAGGCAATGATTACTAAGGTTTATTCCTCTATATCAGTCAGAATAATCCTCAAATACACTGAGCAACATGGCATAAAATATTGCTATAACCCATTGTAAATAGGGTAATAATTATTGTAACGGCTATATCTGACTATTGGAATATTTTTATTGGTTTTTTTTCATGAAAATTGACAGAATCGAGTGTTTAGGATCATTGCATTACGCATACTCAAATTTAGTAGAAATTTAATATAGGAATATCATGAGTAAAATTGAAAAAACAGATGACTTTCATCTCACGATCGCTGAGATTAAGAAAAAAGACTACCCCCAGTTAAAAGCCTTGATGGATCGCGTCTACGTCAACCTAGGCGGCGCGTGGTCAAAAAACACCATTCATACGCTCATAGACGCCTTTCCTGAAGGGCAGATTGCGCTGTTTGACCATGATCAATTAATTGGTATTGTACTGTCCATGCGTGTTGATTATGCCAAATTTTCTAACCCGCATACCTATGATGATTTGATCGGGCAAAAAGAAATCATTAGAGACAATCCTGAAGGCGATGCTATCTATGGTCTAGACGCATTGATCGACCCTGAATATCGTGGCTATCGTCTCGGTCGTCGCCTTTATGATGCTCGAAAAGAGCTGTGTCGTCAGCTCAACTTCCGCGCGATTTTGGCGGGTGGCCGCATTCCTAACTACCATAACCACCAAGACTTAAGCCCAGGCGAATATATTGACGCTGTTGAGAGCCGCGAAATTCACGACCCTGCATTGTCTTTTCAGTTGTCAAACGGGTTTATCGTCAAGCGTATCTTGACCGCTTACCTACCAGATGACAAACAGTCGAAAGGCTTTGCCACCTTGCTTGAGTGGTCAAATATCTATTATGAGCCAAAAGACTATAAGCCCAACACGCGCAAATCTGAGGTGCGTATCGGTGGTATTCAGTGGCAGATGCGTGAGGTCGAGTCGCCAGAAGAACTGCTCCAGCAAGTGGAGTTCTTTGTCGATGTGATGGCCGATTATAACTCTGACTTTGCTTGTCTACCTGAGTTTTTTAACGCGCCGTTGATGGGCTTGTGCGAGTCTACTGACCAAAACATCGCCATTCGCTTTTTGGCCGATTACACCGAATGGTTTAAAAATGAAATCTCGCATTTGGCCGTCAGTTACAACGTCAATGTCATTACAGGCTCTATGCCTTTATTAGACGAAGACGATACCTTGTACAATGTCAGCTATCTGTGCCGCCGTGATGGTACGGTTGACGAGCAGCGTAAAATCCATATCACCCCGCATGAGCGTAGCGCTTGGGTCATCGAAGGCGGTGACGAGGTCAAAGTATTTGATACGGACGCTGGTCGTATTGGTATTTTGGTCTGCTATGACGTTGAGTTCCCTGAACTTGCACGCCTATTAGCACTCGATGACATGGATATTTTGTTCGTGCCTTTCTGGACAGATACCAAAAACGGCTATTTGCGTGTACGCCATTGTGCTCAAGCACGTGCCATTGAAAACGAATGCTATGTCATGATCTGCGGCTCGGTAGGTAACTTGCCACAAGTCGAAAGCTTGGATATTCAGTACGCACAGTCGTCTATCTTCTCACCGTCAGATTTTGCATTCCCGCATGATGCGATTATGGCAGAGACCACGCCCAATACCGAGATGATTTTCTTCTCAGATGTGAACTTAGACAAGCTGACACACGTTCGTCACGAAGGCTCAGTGCACAACCTGATCGACCGCCGTGATGACTTATTTAGCTTAAAATGGAAACGTAAATCCAAAATTCCTGCAAGCAAATTAAGTGACGAAGAACGCCGTGAAAACTCAGGCAGTGTGCTTATCGGTGATCCATTACAGAATCGTGCGCAAAAGCCATAGTTAGTTGTGCGCGCTTGATATAATGACTTAAGAGTAAACTTTATAAGTAAAACGGCTGAATCTCAGCCGTTTATTTTTATCTGATACCTGTTAAATTTTTATTCATTGAAAATATCTTAACTAAAAAGCCAACACAATGATGACTGATCTGGATCAAGAAGACATAAAATCAAAAAAACAGCCAAAACAGAAGATAACTTCGTTACTTAAAACGGTTGCGCTATACGCTCTGATGTTTGTCGTGATCTATAGCGCGGTCAATTGGTGGCGACAACCTATCATGCCTGCTAATCCGCAGCTACAACTCACCGATTACCAAGGGCAAACTGTAGACCTAGCAGCGATGAGTCATGAGCATCCCACACTGGTATACTTCTGGGGTACGTGGTGTTCCGTCTGTAGTTTTACCTCACCCACCATCAATAAGCTAGCGGCAGATAACTATCCCGTTGTCACTGTGGCCATACAGTCAGGCTCAAATCAAGAGCTACGCAGCTACCTCGATCAGCATCAGTTTGACTTCACCGCGATAAATGACCAAGAAGGTGATATCTTTGCAGATTGGCAAGGACAAGTCACACCATCCTATGTGGTATTAAAGAATGGCAAGATGACACAAGGGCTAACAGGTATTCAGCCATTATGGTCGTTAAAACTGCGCTTATGGTTAGCATCGGTTTTTTAGCGGCTGAACCTGACTTTATTTTTTAATAAATTATCTTGCGAAGAGGTCATCGTTATACTCTCATCAACGACATGCAACGTAGATAAACAGTTGATATTGGTCAAAATGAGGATGAAATTGCTCAGCTCTTTTTACCCTACTCTTTTTGTCATATAATAGCTGCCGATCTAAATATTTTTTTGAATTATTTTTACTAGCATATTTTATGTTGCAATCGTCTCGTTACCATTTATTATTGACGTAACTATTTGCGGACTAATGAGCAACAATGGGTATTTATTGACATGACGGTTGATAAACCGACTATGATGAGCAATATACCTACTATTAGTAATTAAGTATTATCGACACAGCATTAACCTCAGCACTATATTGAAATACGTTGAACATCGAGCCTTGTAGCCGGTTTTAACCGACACACAAACCTACCTTTTAAAAAGATACCTTCTATGACTGATAAAAGCACTGACACACCAAGCCAAGATTACAAAGACACGCTGAACCTTGCGGATACGCCATTTGCGATGCGCGCAAACCTTGCCAAGCGCGAGCCAGATTGGTTAGCTGCTTGGGAAGCAGATGACGTGTACGGTAAAATTCGTCAGGCGCGTGCTGGTGCGACTAAGTATATTTTGCACGATGGCCCTCCATACGCCAACGGTCAGATTCACTTGGGTCACGCGGTCAATAAAGTACTAAAAGACATTATTGTCAAATCAAAAACCTTATCAGGATTTGATGCGCCTTATGTCCCTGGTTGGGATTGTCATGGTCTGCCAATCGAACAAAAAGTCGAAGCCAAAGTCGGTAAAGTCGGTCAAAAAGTGTCTGCTACCGAATTCCGTGGTCTATGCCGCGAATACGCCAACACGCAGATTGAATTGCAAAAGGCCGATTTCAAGCGTCTAGGCGTATTCGGTGATTGGGACAACCCTTATCTGACCATGAACTTCGCGCAGGAAGCCAACATCGTACGCGCGCTTGCCAAAATCTATGACAATGGTCATGTGACTCGTGGTATGAAGCCAGTCAATTGGTGCTTGGACTGTAGCTCAGCTCTCGCGGAAGCTGAAGTAGAGTATCAAGACAAAGTCTCTGACGCGATCTATGTCAGCTTTGATGTACTTGGCACAGATAAAGTGACCGCATTGGCAGGTATCGCAGACAACATCGCTGCGGTTATCTGGACGACCACGCCGTGGACACTGCCTGCTAACCAAGCCATCTCAGTCCATCCTGAGCATAACTATAGCGTGGTTGCGACCAAAAAAGGCAATTTGCTACTAGCAGCTGATCTTGTTGAAACTGCGCTAAGTGAACTCAAACTTGAGAATAAAGGCGTCCTCGCGACCGTATCAGGCAGTGAGCTTGAAGGATTGAGCGCTCAGCATCCATTGATTGAAGACCGCCAAGTGCCGCTCATCTTGGGCGATCATGTGACCACCGATAGTGGTACTGGTTTGGTACATACTGCACCCGGTCATGGTCTCGACGATTATATCGTTGGTCTAAAATACAACTTACCAGTGGAAAACCCAGTGAGCGGTACGGGCGTTTATCTAGACAGTGCTGCGGTATTTGCTGGTGAACACATCTATAAAGCCAATCCAAAAATCATCGCTGCCCTACATGACAATGGCCATCTAATCAGCCATACCAAGATCGAGCACAGCTATCCGCATTGCTGGCGTCATAAGTCGCCAATTATTTTCCGTGCGACCCCGCAGTGGTTTATCAATATGGAAACCCAAGGTCTACGTGCTCGCGCCCTTGCTGATATTCCATCGGTCAACTGGACACCTGCATGGGGGCAGAACCGCATCGAAGCGATGATGAATGGTCGTCCTGACTGGTGTATCAGCCGTCAGCGCACATGGGGCGTGCCGATTACGTTCTTTACGCACAAAGAAACGGGCGAGCTGCATCCAAACACGCTTGAGATGATGGAAACGGCGGCACAAAAAATCAATGAGGGCGGTGTTGAAGCGTGGTTTGACGCCAGCTGCGAGGACTTCTTAGGTAGTGAAGCGGCTGATTATGACAAAGCAACGGACACGTTGGACGTTTGGTTTGACTCAGGCACGACGCATTTCGCCGTACTTGAGCAACGCGATGAGCTGACCAATCCTGCTGACATGTATTTAGAAGGTTCTGATCAACATCGCGGCTGGTTCCAAACGTCATTACTGACGTCAGAGGCCATGTATGAGCGCCCACCGTTTAAGCAAGTACTGACCCATGGTTTTGTGGTCGATGAAAACGGTCGTAAGATGAGTAAGTCACTGGGCAATATCATCACGCCGCAAGAAGAGATCAACAAAACGGGCGCGGACATGTTGCGCCTGTGGATTGCGTCTAGCGACTATCGTTATGAGATGAGCGCAGGTAAGACGGTCTTTAAAGGTGCGATTGATATGTATCGCCGTATCCGTAACACCTTGCGTTTCTTACTGGCCAATACTGATGACTTCAATCCTGCAACCGACAGTGTACCGATGGACGAGCTGGTCAGCCTTGATAAATTCATTATCGAGCGCGCGCAAACCGTGCAAGCACAAATCATGAGCGCTTATGATGCAATGGACTTTCACCAAGTCACCCAGCACGTGACCGCGTTTTGTTCGCAGGACTTGGGCAGTTTTTATTTAGACATCATCAAAGATCGTCAGTACACCACCCAAAAAGACGGTCAGCCGCGCCGCTCTGCCCAGACTGCTATCTATCACATCACTCATGCGCTGATTCGCTGGATCACGCCTATCTTGTCCTTTACGGCCCAAGAAGCGTGGGAAGTACTAGAAGGCAAAAACGGACAAGACGCAGGCTATGTGTTTACCCAAGCGTGGTACACCTTCCCAGCATTTGAGCTGAACGCCATCACAAGCGACGACTGGCAGCGTATTATGTTCGCAAAAGACATGGTAAACAAGCACATCGAAACCGCACGTGGTGAAAAAATTATCAATGCCAACTTATCTGCCGATGTGAGCCTATACGCTGACGGTGCCATGTATGAAAGTCTAGCCAAGCTTGATGAAGAGCTTCGTTTTGTACTCATCACTAGCAACGCAGAACTAAAGCCAATGAGCGAAGCACCTACTGATAGCATCGTACAGGTAGATGAAGCAACCGAAACGAATACAGAAGAGGCTGTAGATCTAGTGGTACAAGTTAGCGCTGCCACTGGTACTAAGTGCGTACGCTGCTGGCATATCCGTGATGATATCGGCACAGATAGCGCCCATCCTGAGCTATGCGGTCGCTGCGTGACCAATGTCAGTGGCGACGGCGAGGTGCGCCATTATGCCTAACCCAACAGACTCATCTGACAGCCAGCACAATAAGCCGTCGCAAGCTGAGGTTGATCATTCGCCCAAGCCTGCTCATGCGACCACAGGTAGCTCAACCACGCCTAGAAGCCGTCTGGCAAAATCAACAAAGAAGAAACCAAAACTGGTGGCCAATGGCAGTCGCGCTTTTATGTGGTATGGGCTGGCATTGGTTATCATTATCATCGATCAATGGACCAAATGGCTGGCGGAAACCAAGCTGACCTTTCATGATCCAGTGCCGGTAATTGAGCCATTCCTTAATTGGACATTGGCTTATAATTACGGTGCGGCATTTAGCTTTTTGGCAGATGCGGGCGGTTGGCAGAAGTGGTTTTTTTCGGGGCTGGCATTACTCATGTCGCTGTTTCTGATCATCTATTTACTCAAAGCACCACGGCAAGCCAAGCTGCTATCGACAGGCCTTGCGCTGGTACTAGGCGGTGCGCTTGGTAATTTGATTGACCGCTTACTACATGGTCATGTGATTGATTTTATCCATGTGCACTATGCCGATGTTTGGCATTATCCGATTTTTAATATTGCAGATATCGGTATATCCATCGGTGTTATACTGATTATCATTGATATGCTGTTTTTGGAAAAGAAGCGTGAAATGCCACGGTCATAACCGTCTATAGTTAGAGATATTAATTTAATTGATAAATTAAAAAGGTGGGTTACGCAATAGTGACCCGCCTTTTTTTAGCTGTTGATTTTGATGACTTAAACAATTTTTTGTATGATTCATACATCCATATGTAAAAAGTACCACTTATCGTACTCATACCATATACAAGTAAGTGCCAAGAATCCTTTAGACTCTATTAAGGACAAATGATTAAAAGGAATTTTTATGTCAACCAATCACATAAACCCTATTTTCCAAAAGCAAATCACCATCCCCGATGCGGCGAATAACGAACACTTAAACACTGGGAAGTCAGTGACGTTAAGCGTGTTAAAAGCAGACATTACCACGCTAGACGTGGATGCCATCGTTAATGCGGCCAATTCAAGTTTGCTGGGTGGCGGCGGTGTGGACGGTGCGATTCATCGAGCCGCGGGCCCTGAGCTACTGACATATTGCCGTACATTGAATGGGTGTCAAACAGGAGATGCCAAAATGAGCCCAGCATTTAACTTGCCCTCACAGTATGTGATTCATACGGTCGGCCCTATTTGGCATGGTGACAATCGAGGTGAGTCAGCGCTGCTCGCCAGTTGTTATCAAAAATCTTTGATATTAGCGACTGAGCAAGGCCTTGCCAGTATCGCATTTCCTTCTATCAGTACAGGCGTTTACGGTTATCCATTAGAGCCAGCAACTGAGATAGCCATTAATACTGTTATAGATTTTATATTCAGCCATCTTAAGCAAGCCGATGATTTCTCACTTTGTGATGTGATTTTTTGCTGTTTTTCGGACAAAGATGCTGCCGTTTATAAACAGGTATTAGCGCAAAAATAATCAACAGGCTTGTATAGTCTGGCTACTATCAGATCAATGTAGCACGTCATTTTCAATGTCATGATTTCATATCAGAACGACTATATAACCGATGATGTTTATAATAGCCTTTCCAAAAATGCCAATCCGCCACCTGCCAATAAAAACAGTAACCCTGCCATGTTCACAACGACGGTCAAATAATAAGTCACTCGAAACTCAGGCTTTTGTGATTTGTGACGCAGATACGTCTGAGCCAATAACGCCCCTACCCAACCGCCAAGCGCGCTCAGCACGTGCAAGGTTGACTCAGGCGTACGCCAGTCACCATTTTGAGCAGCGGCTTTGTCTTTGGCATACATTATATAAGTGATTAACCCTAGTGCAGCATACCAGCCGACCACTAGCCAGCTCAGTTTACCTGTCGCTGCTAATAGAGCTAAAACACCATAAAAAGCCAGTCCAAGAAACGAGCGTTTCTTTTGTCTTGCTTCAAACTCCGCTTGCACGCTACGTTTGGCATTACGTTGACGGATCTGTTTATTTTTTTGTGCCATTTTTTGCTGTACAAAACCAAGTTCTTGTACTTTTTTGGCTCGCCTGCGCCCCTCTGCATCCTGTCCAATACTAAAGACGACTTGCTCGCCAACATTGGGACGGCGCTGCGCCTTAAACTCACTCACATGAAAGAAAACAGACTCACCTGTCTCGGTTTCAATGAAGCCAAATCCTTTATCGTCCTGCCATTTTTTGACAGTGCCTTGTTGTTTATTCACCACCGACACCTCATATCTTTTAGAATTGCCAGTTATAGTACACCATATGCGTTACATTATTGACGCTTACATCTGGTCGCAGATGGCTTATTATTTCTTACACTATAATACGGCATCCAGATTCTTTATTCTTTTATTCCAGCAACTGATGGCTTTTTATTATGACCCAATCTCAATTTATTAATCCAAACGAAGACACGCGTATCGCTCACGGTAGCCTTGTAAAGCTACACTTCGAAGTCTCACTAGAAAACGGTACTGTCATTGACTCAACGTTTAGTCGTGATGCGCCCGTATCTTTGACTATCGGTGATGAGAGCTTATTACCTGGTTTTGAGCAGGTACTTATGAATCTACGCGCAGGCGACACTCGTACCGCTCACCTTGAGCCAGAGCAGGCATTTGGTGAATGGAATCCTGAAAACATCCAACACTTTAGCCGTACTCAATTTGCGCTCGTCGCTGACAACCCAGAAGTCGGTATGATGGTTGAATTCGAAGACAAAGGCAAAAACACCTTGCCCGGTACGATCAGCGCCATTAATGATGACCAAGTCGAAGTCGACTTCAATCATCCGCTGGCTGGGCAAGACGTATTATTTAAAGTAAAAATCTTTAAGGTCACACCACCTGGCGTCACTGGTATACAACTTATGTAGTTGTCCAAACGCACAATCCACAATAAAAAAACGAGAAAGGACAATCGAATGCAATATACAACGTTACCGCAGCTCGATGAAAAAGTATCTAAGATCTGTCTAGGTACGATGACTTGGGGACAGCAAAATAATAAAGCTCAAGCACATGAGCAAATGGACATGGCACTCTCTGAGGGTGTGAACTTTTGGGATACTGCCGAGATGTACCCATCACCACCAGACAAAGACAAACAGGGTGATACCGAACGATTCATGGGTACTTGGTTTGATAAAACCAAACAGCGTGACAAAGTCATCCTTGCCAGCAAAATATCACCAATGGATTTTTTGCGTGATGGTCAAACACGCTTTAACGCGCAGCATATCAGTAGCGCTATTGATGGCAACCTTGAGCGCTTGCAAACCGATTATATCGATATTTATCAGCTGCATTGGCCTGAGCGTCAAGCGAACTTTTTTGGTCAGCGCGGTTATACGGAAGAGATGGCAGCACAGTCAGTAGATGACTTAACGCCCTTTCTAGAGACCATTCAGGCCTTAAATAATGAAATCAAAAAAGGTCGTATTCGTGCTTATGGTTTATCAAACGATACGGCATGGGGACTCATGCGCTATCTATGGGAATCGGACAAAAATGGCTTGATCGCGCCTATCACGGTGCAAAACCCATATAGCCTATTAAATCGCTTATACGAAGTTGGTATGGCTGAGATTGCCCATCGCGAAAACGTGGGGCTACTTGCTTACTCGCCACTTGGTTTTGGCGTATTGTCTGGTAAATATCTCGATGGCAAGCGTCCAGATGGCGCACGCTTGACGATGTATGATCGCTTTGCTCGTTATACCAATGAGCAAGCGGTATCAGCGACCGAGCAATATGCAAAGATTGCCGCTGATGCTGGGTTGGACATGGCGCAAATGTCATTGGCTTTTGTCAATTCACGTCACTTTGTCACCAGCAATATCATTGGCGCGACGACAACCGAACAGCTCAAATCAAACATTGATAGTGTCAATGTGGAGCTAACAGCAGATGTATTGGAAGCGATTGAAGCGGTACACACACAACATCCCAATCCATCCCCTTAGTTCGATCTAGATCAGCGGTCTATAAATTGCTACATCTGCATTTATTATAGACACAAAAAAGGCGCAAATCGCAGTCATATAACTCGCGATTTGCGCCTTTTTATTAACTAAACTGGCTTAGCTATAAATAATCAATCTTCAACGGGTACACGAAGTACTCGTGAATGCAGTTCTGCCAACCCTTCTTGCATACGGGCTTGCAACAAATTGGTCAGCTCACTTTTGGTACAGCCTTTCGGATCTAGCGGCGCCAGTGGCAATACATACGCAGTAACATCTTTGCTATCGAGTACTTTTTTCATGCTGTCCTTCATTGTCATCTTGCCATAATATGGCAGCGCGTCGCTAAGCGTGCCATCTTTATCGACATAAGCGATAACAATGGGTCTGATAGGCACGTCAGCATCTATCGCTGACTGGAGCAATGTCCCATGAATACGCTTGATTTTTTTGCCACTGGTGGTGGTCGCCTCAGGGAAGAAAATCACCGAAAAACCTTTGGCTAAGAAATCAGCTATTTGTGAGGATACGGAACCTGCATCACCGGAGCCGCGCTCGATGAAAAGCGTGCCTGCCGCATGCGCGAGCTTACCGAACACAGGCCACTCACCAATCTCAGCTTTGGATAAAAAGAATGCTGGACTCACGGTACCAACGACAGGAATATCCATCCATGACACATGGTTTGAAACCCACAAGCCGTGATGTTGCTTTACTGGTTCGACTTCAACGACCTTGACACCAAATGAGCCTGCCATCTTGCGACAAAACGTTTGGATGTAGCGTGGTAGTGTCTCGCGCGGTGGCTGCTTGAATGCCCCAATGCGTTGAGCGGCACGCATACCACCAGCGATGGTGGTGGTCATGCCAGCAATTTGCTTACCGCGTCCCAACTGTCGTCTGAGTGAAAAGCTTGATTTAGCTTGGCTCATCTTCGCCCTCATGATTAAATAACGGGTGTTTAATAGTCAAAAAAACGAGCCCAGTATAACAAAGTTCATACGCTCAGTGATAGGGTGTCCATTCAGTGGGTGCTCACTTTTATACAAACGGGCAATAAAGCAGATTTATAAAAAATTAATCCCAGTCATCGCTGTAACATAAAACCATCGTTAATTGTGCTCATACCCTTTAATATCAAATGATAAGATCACATATAGATACTCATATGAACGCTATGCCAAGCCTTATTGAGCTGCTGATAGCGAGACATTTACTTTATTACATAGGTGATACTCTTTGGATTATTTTGAAAGACATGAAGGTGGCGAGCGCGCCATTATTGTACATTTAGACATTCGCCAAATTCAAGATCCTGACGATCTAGGCGAGTTTGAACTACTAGCAGATTCAGCAGGTGCCGATCGCTTGGCACTGGTCACAGGCTCACGTGCACGCCCTGACGCCAAGTATTTCGTTGGTAGCGGTAAAGCGGAGGAAATTGCAGAACTGGTGCGCGAGCATGATGCGGATATTGTACTGTTTAACCACAGCTTGTCGCCTTCACAAGAGCGTAATATCGAAGCTTTGGTGAAATGCCGTGTACTGGATCGTACTGGTTTGATTTTAGACATTTTCGCTCAGCGTGCTCGTACTTACGAAGGTAAGCTACAAGTAGAGCTGGCTCAGCTGAACCATTTATCGACACGTTTGGTCCGTGGTTGGACGCATTTGGAACGTCAAAAAGGGGGTATTGGCTTACGTGGCCCCGGCGAAACCCAGCTTGAGACCGATCGTCGCTTGCTACAAGTGCGCGTCATGCAGCTCAAAAGTAGAATTGAAAAGGTCAGACAGACTCGTGCTCAGGGCCGGGCACGTCGCCAAAAATCAGACGTACCGACTATCTCACTGGTTGGTTATACCAATGCGGGCAAATCCACTTTATTTAATCGCTTAGTCGATGAAAATATCTACGCAGCTGATAAGCTATTTGCGACACTCGATCCAACGCTACGCCGTTTAGACTGGCAAGGTGTGGGACGTGTAGTCTTGGTTGATACGGTAGGTTTTGTCCGTCATTTGCCGCATGAATTGGTTGAATCCTTTCATGCAACGCTAGAAGAGACGCTAGAGGCGGACTTATTATTACACGTCATCGATTCTTCTAGTGAAGATATGCATGAGCAAATTCAGGCGGTCAAAGAGGTACTGGCTGAGATTGATAACGATGTGCCGGTACTCAATGTTTATAATAAGATTGATTTGACTGACGAGCCTGCACGTATTGGTTATGCTAGCGAAGGTCAACCTAATCGTGTCTATGTGTCTTCTAGAGAGAACTTAGGCATAGAAGAGTTGTCATTAGCCGTGCAGCAGCTACTAACTGGCACATTGACCACTTTTGATTTGACGCTACCCTATCATGCAGGACAGTTAAAAAATACCTTGTACGAGCTTGGTGTTATTGAAGAAGAAAGCTATGATGATAGCGGCCATGAGTGCTTGACGATTCGCTTGCCAAGCGATAGACTAAGACAACTACTCGGACAAGCCAATCTCAAGCCCACCGATGTATTACCGCTTGCACAAGCAACATTGCTGATGCCAGTACTTGAGGAATTTGAGCAGCCCGACGAACATGAAGTTGAAGAGCCGACGATGACAGCAGAAGAAGAAAGAGCATTTGACGAATTTAATGCGCTCAATTCACAAACCGCTGATTCTGAAAAATAGTCGCTGCTGAAAAACGATTGTTGACGTCAATAGATAAGTAAACCTTTGATTCATACTGTTAGACAGCAATCTTTTATACAGTAGGTTAAAATAGCATAGACGGTATCAATCGATATCGTCTATTTTTTTGAATGTGTCTACAAGCTTTATTAGTAAGCTTACTCTCTATATAATCAACGGTTATACATTCAACAAATATTGATAGGTAATACTCGCCACTCAAAAGTTGAAATGTCACTACTGTCTATTATCAGCGTTCATAATATTATTTTTCACGTTATATTATTGATACTATCGCCCGCTCGTTTTTATAAACTCATCACCTATATCTGACTTGGCCACACTGCTTATGAAGCCTGCTCACTCCTCCCATCTCCCGCTATGGATTTCGTTAATTTTAACGTTGACCATGGTTATCGTTGTCCGAGAGACGGCTGTGGTTCTTTGTCAGTTGGCAGGTATCGAAAAAGCCGCCAATATTGTCGGCTTGGTGGCGATGTTTGTTATCTTGATGATATGGCGATTGCTCAAAGGGTTGCCTAACTGGCTCACTCAAGCCAGTAACACCCTCCTCGTCGATAGTGGTTTTGCATTTCTGCCCGTCTCAGCGGGTGCAGGCTTACTGCTATTCGCACTAGGAGATGAGCTGTTGGGCGTGATGGTCACAATGATAGTAAGTACGCTCATACCGATGTGGGGACTCGCGCTACTGGCCAATCGCTGGTTGAATCAAGATGCCAATGCCGACAGCGGCACGACTAATCAGCAAAAGGAACAGCCGTGAGCTGCGGAGAGATATTATGACTTTTGACAGCGTATTTATGGCGACCTTAGCAGCCGTACTCCTAACCTTGGTGGCACACGTCATTGCACGTGTGTTAGCGCGTAAATTATCATGGTTACCAATGGTAATTACCGCGCTCGTTTTGGTACTGGTCTTCTTATTTTTATTGCAATGGGATTATGACAACTACTACAGCGCGGCAAAGCCTATATTCGATCATCTATTAGGATATGTCACAGTACTTTTGGCGGTACCACTAGCCGCAATGAACTTTAAAGGACTGCCTGTCAAAAAGCTCTCTTTGATCGTTGCTATTGCTAGTGTCATTGGTGCCCTACTGCCCATGTCATTGGCTTATCTATTTTCATTGAGTCACGACAGCATACTTGCTTTTGCTACCCGTTCTGTGACTACTCCCATTGGCCTCAGTGTTGCCGATTTAATCAATGCGCCATTAGCACTGGCGAACCTGATCATCATCGTCTCAGGTCTCATTGGCGGCGCTGTCGCCCGTTTTTTGTTTCGCGGTATCAATGATGATCGAGCTAAGGGTCTTGCACTTGGACTGGCGGCTCACGCATTTGGTACAGTAGAAGCTTGGCAAATCAGCCATACAGCAGGACGATATGCGGCATTTGGACTGGCAGTCAATGGTTTGGTCACTGCCGTTTGGGTGCCTGTATTTATCAGTACGTTAGGCATCTAGACCGATTTTGCTTACCGCTTTGATAGATGACTGAGCACTATTTTATCATTCCAATCATTGTTTTTATTGCTTACTCAGCAACGAGATTCATTGAAATGATATTTGGCTCATCTGAGCGTTGTCATCACCTTTGCATTGTAGAGAATTAAAATAAGGCATGCATCAAAAAGTGCTTGCCTATCATCCGATATAAACAGGTAGTTAATAAGCTTCAAACATATAGCACTTTGATTTATTTGAGTTTGTTCAATGATAAAAATTTGATTTTACAACTTATTTTATCAATCTGATGCGGCAAAAAGTTATTATATGTTATAGTAAGCAACTATTATTTTTTGTATCTATTGCAAGTGGTTCTTGTTAGACGTGGTATTTGCTAGGTGGCTATATCGATGACGAGCTATAAAATCCTGCAACCCTGATGACCGCTTAAGCGCGTAAAATGGCGCGTCTATAGGCAAAACAATTTGCTATTATTCGATAAAAAGTGATAACACTATGATAAATGCTGCTACTCTGATTACTCGCTGTTTGTCTCCTATTTTATTAAGTGCGATTGCCCTCTCTACTTTTTCTATTGCTGCCAACGCTGGCAATATGTATATCTACAAAGACAAAGGTGGACAAGTACTACTGACCAACGTCAATCCTAGTGGCAATTTTGACAAATTCACTAAAAAAGTTAAAGTCACTTATTATAAAGACTCTAAAATGTATGACGGTAGTAATAGTAGCAATAACTATGGTAGCAGTGCCGCTAGCAATAGTGGTAGCCGCAATGCTTACGACAGCTACATTCGCGCCTCTGCTGAACGTCATGGCGTAGATCCTGCCCTTATGAAAGCAATGATGCATACCGAATCCGCTTTCAATCCCAATGCTCGCTCACCAGTCGGCGCACAAGGCCTCATGCAGTTAATGCCTGCCACTGCCCGCCGATTTAAAGTAAGTAACCCTTGGAACCCTGCAGACAATATTGAAGGCTCAGCCAAATATATCGCTTGGCTCATGCGCCGTTTTAACAACAATGTAGAATATGCAGTAGCTGGCTACAATGCAGGTGAAGGCAATGTCGACAAATACGGCGGTATTCCTCCTTTTAAAGAAACCCGTAACTATGTGCAAAGAGTCATGAGCCGTTATCATAGTTTATATAAGAATGATGCTGGGCTATCTGGCGTCAGTATGAGTGCCAGCAATCAAACGAGTAGCACCATTAACAGTGGATTGCGCAACGTCAGTTACGGCACTAGCAATAATGTGAATAGTGCCAGCTATGCTAACTCAGCTTATGATGCTTTACGCTAAGCTAGAGCTAAGCCAGAAATAAAATAGACCAGTGACCTAAAAAGTCAGACACAAAAAAACCCGTTAAGAAATTAACGGTTTTTTTTGTGTCTGGACGCTTTATATCGTGATATATCATCAGTAATAAAGACAAGCTGTGAGTACTAAATCAGCACTCACAGTATTTTCCAATATGACTCAGTTCTTACTTGTTAGCAGCCTGAGTTGCAGCAACTTCAGCAGCGAAGTCTTCTTGCTTCTTCTCGATGCCTTCACCAACTTCTAGACGTTTGAAACCAAGTACTTTTACGCCTTCAGCTTTTAGGACATCACCAACTTTTTTGTCGTTGTCCATAACGTATGGCTGACGTAGCAAAGTTACTTCGTCTAGGTACTTACGTAGGCCACCTTCGATCATTTTTTCAACGATGTTGTCAGGCTTGCCAGACTCTTTTGCTTTGGCTTCGATGATGTCTTTTTCGCGTGCCAATACGTCAGCAGCCACGTCTTCGTCATCTACAGCAACAGGGTTGAATGCTGCAATGTGCATGGCAAGGTTTTTGCCAGTGTCAGCGTCGCCACCTTCATAAGAAACCACGACACCGATACGTAGACCATGGCGGTATGCAGCGATGTTAGCGCCTTCAAGTACTTCAACACGGCGAACCTGAATGTTCTCACCGATTTTTTGTACCAAAGATACGCGTGCTTCTTCAACCGTCTGACCATCGCCATAAGGCAGTTCAGAGATAGCAGCAACGTCAGTGACATCGTTTTCTAGTGCAATGTTGGCCACTTTTTCTGCAAATGCAGTGAAGCTGTCGTCTTTTGCAACGAAGTCAGTTTGGCAGTTAACTTCTAACAAGAATGCTTTGTTTTCGCCTTGAGCGATGATGATAGCGCCGTCAGCTGCGATGTTACCCGCTTTTTTAGCTGCTTTTGCTTGACCAGATTTGCGTAGGTTATCAATGGCAACTTCAACATCACCGTTTGATTCTTCTAACGCTTTTTTACATTCCATCATGCCAAGACCAGTACGGTCACGCAATTCTTTTACCATTTTGGCAGATACTTTTACTTCTGTCATAAGAGTCACCTTAGTATAGTTATGTATAAGAGCACTGTATTTCTAAGTGCTGTATTTCTATTCGATATCTTCGTATTACTTAAAATCTAGCAGGACAGCTCATTTTGAGTCATTACTAATATAGCCATCAATGATGTCAAAAAGATAACATCTTAAAAACATAGCCCTATAGCCAGTACGAACGATAATACTCGCCCATTAGCTACTCGGTTATGTATAACGGCCTCGTTAATAATGGGCTATTCAATAACAAGGCATGACGAGTAAAACTACATCATGCCTATTATGAGCTTATACGCTGTTCATAACATTATATGGATGCTGATAGTCATACTATCAAGACATCCTTACAAAGTTAAACTTTTTAACTCAGCTATTTACTCTGCTGGAGTTGCCGCTTCTTCTGCAGCTGGTGCTTCTTCAGTAGCAGATGCTTGCTCAGCTTTACCGCCAGCTTGAGTTTGTGCGTATTCTTTACCAGCGATGATCGCATCAGCCATAGAAGTTACGTACAAAGTCACAGCACGGATAGCATCATCGTTAGCTGGGATGATGTAGTCAACGTTGTCTGGGCTAGAGTTAGTATCAACGATACCGATAACTGGGATACCTAGGTTTTTGGCTTCTTTAATCGCGATGGCTTCGTGATCTACGTCTACAACGAAGATTGCATCAGGTAGGCCGCCCATGTCTTTGATACCGCCTAGTGAACGCTCAAGTTTTTCCATATCGCGAGTACGCTCTAGCGCTTCACGCTTGGTTAGCTTCGCAAAAGTACCGTCTTCTGATTGCTTTTCAAGCTCTTTTAGACGGTTGATTGACTGGCGTAGTGTTTTCCAGTTAGTCAACATACCACCTAACCAGCGATGGTCAACGTATGGCATACCAGCACGAGCTGCCTGCTCACGTACGATACCGCTTGCAGCACGTTTAGTACCAACAAATAATACTTTGTTTTTCTTAGCAGCTAGGCCGTTTACGTAAGTCAACGCTTCGTTGAACGCTTTTACGGTGTGCTCTAAGTTGATGATATGGATCTTATTACGCGCACCAAAGATGTATGGACCCATTTTTGGGTTCCAAAAACGTGTTTGGTGACCAAAGTGAGCGCCAGCTTGTAGTAAGTCGCGCATTTCGATTTTGGTTGGATTCTTTGTAGCCATGAGAATATATCCTATTGGTTGGGTTATGCCTCCACATCACAAAAACAGCCTATTTGGCGACACGCATCTGCTACTGACTAGTCTTTATTACTAAAGCCCTAATGGTTCGCAAATTAATCAAGTCGCCAAACACCCAGCAATTTTTTGCCATGATGTGTGTGTCATTGGTTGGTTTAAAAAAGAAGCTATGGTCAGATTCAAAAAAACTTCAAATCTAAACTATAAAAATAGCTGCGCTGTATTTTACCACATAATACCTTAAAGTCTCCAGCAGTTTATTCATAGTGCCTCAATGCGTTACAGACACAGTAGATCGGTGGTGCAATAAAAAAAGCGACACATTCGTATCGCTTTTTATTTCTGGCTTTAGACTTTATATGAATGGTTTCATATTAGATTATGCAATACAGATACCAATCACAGCCTTGTAACCGCGCCATGTGAATGGCGTGATATAGCTTTGGCGATCTCTAGGTAAGTAAGACACACTTGGTGCGCTTTCAACAATCTGCGGCGGAGAGATAATGAATTCAGAACCAAATTCTGTACGGGCATTACCAGAGATAGTATTGGCCATTTCACCCAGCAAGTCTTTCATCATCGTGATCGAAGAGTCAGGCTCACCCATCACATTTATCACTTCTCGCAACATTACGCTTGGTGCGCTGACATAGACACAGCCTTCAAGAGGCCCTGATATCTTAATGACACCACTATAATCAAAACCAATCGCCGTTTTATTGTTGTTCAAATAAGGGGTATCGATAGATACTTCTGAGCCGTCGATCTGTGCAAAAAATGCATTGATCGAGCTTAGAAACACACCCAACTTTTCTACTTTAAACATAATATATTAATATCCATCTGTATTACGTGACAGCAGCATTAGTCCTGCAAACAAACCACAATCTCGCCAACTTGTGAGTGCCAAGTGATGGGAATGATAAAAGAACGCTCATCGTTCGGCAACACAATACTTTGCGGTGCGCCTTTGAACACAAACGGCACAGAGATATGAAATTCAGAGCCGAACTCTTTACGCGCATTACCCGAAATCGTGTTGGCAACTTCACCAGCCAAATCGATGTAGTTTTCCTCACTCTTATCAGCTTCACCCATGCTGTCCAATATTGAAGACAGTAATTGACGAGTTGCCGAAAAATACACCACGCCTTTTTGTCCACCTGATATACCAATAACGCCTGTATAATCGTGGACTTTTGGCTGTTTGTTTTCTAACAAGTAAGGCGTATCAGCAATTAGCTCTTCTCCACCAAACTGATTAAAATAGTTACTAATAATACTCAAAAAAATCTGTAGCTTTTGTTCTTTCATAATGGCATCTGCTTTAATCGATGAATGGTATTAGTCTTGCATCAGCTCATACAAAGACTCCACGAGCTCCTCTTCTGAGAAAGGCTTGCACAAGAAACCGCTGGCACCTAGTGATAAAGCTTCGATACCAGTGGCCTTATCAGACAACGCTGATACGACCAAAATGCGTACATCAGGATCAATCGCAATGATTTTTTCGATACATTCAAGACCATCCATTTGTGGCATGGTCAAGTCCATCGTGATCACGTTAGGACGATGAATGTTAAATTTTTCAATGGCTTGAACGCCACTAGTTGCGGTAGCAACCAGCATGAACTTTCCTGAATCGTATGCGCGCTGAATACGGTTTCTGATAATATTTGAATCATCAACAATCATTAATTTATGCATAACTTGTCTATTACCTTTAATGAAATGCTTGTCGTCCCTGACAATATCGTTACTGTTTTTAATTAAGCTTTAGGTAAAGTGATGACAAACCGTGTCATTTGACCCAGCTCACTATTCACATTCAGCTTGCCATTGTAGTCTTTTACTTGTGCTTTGATGATATCAAGTCCAACCCCGCGTCCACCATCTTCATCTGCGTTTTCTTTGGTAGAGAACCCAGAAGAAAATAACTGCTTGAGTAAATCGCCTTGACTGAGTTGACTTGCTTCTTCCTCACTAAAGCGACCTTCTGTGCTTAGCTTATTACGGATGCTGTCATAATCGATACCTTGACCATCATCTTGTACGACCAGTGTGACATCTGAACCATTGTCTTGTACTTCTAAGTCAATCGTTCCGACTTCAGTCTTACCAGCCGAATGACGAACACTTGGTGCTTCGATACCGTGCACAACTGCGTTTCGTAGTAACTGGATACTAATTTCTTTGATTGGCTTCGCAAGATGCGCCGGTATGTGAGTTTGCGCCAGTGTCGTGCTTTTTAGCTGCACATGCTTGCCTTGTCTAGCGGCAATCTCTTTTACAAACTCATTGTAAAAAGACAGTCGATCATCATTACTTTCACCGCCTAGATCAATATCTAAACCGCCATCAGTGCTGTTGCTACTCGCTGGCTGACTATTTACCGCAGCTGTTTTTGCCACGCTGTCTTTTAAAGCAGAATCGCTTAATGGGGCTTGCGTATTGGCTGTCGCCGCTTTAGGTGGTGCTGAGCGGTTGATGCGTTCACCCAAGGTCGCAATGGTATTTGATAGACTTAGTAAGTCATCTAAGTGTACTGCCAACTGTAAGAAATCATTACCCGATAGCTGACCTTGATTTTGCAAGGCATGCAGCTTATCTTCTGCCTCTGAGGCGATTTTGGTAAAGCTATGCAATTTCAACGCAGAAGCTTCACCTTTCAAGCTGTGCATTTCACGATAGATCGCATTTAGTTTGCCTTCAAGCTCGTATTGTGAGCTACCAGGGTTTTTCAAAATGTTGTTCATACGCTCGATATGCGCTTGGGTGTTGCTAATAAACTCATTAATGATCTTTGGATTTACATTCAAGATAGTGGTTAACATCTCAATCTGCATATCGTTTTGCGAGCGTTCTTTTTCTAAACGCTGTTCTAAGTAAACGGCATCTGACACATCGTTGACGTTAACCAAAATACGCGCAATGTCTTTATCTTCATAAACACGTGAGAATTTAAAGTCTAAGAAGCGATTGTTAAGTCCTTTATCATCAGAGCTGTTATGTAGCATCACTTTGTGCAAAGGATTTAGAGAATCTACCAATTTTTCTTTAACTCGAGGATTATAAAGCTGCTCAATGAACTGCTGAGTGGTCTTAAGATCTTTGTCAGAAATACGACCACGCAAGACGTTGGTAAAGTTTTCTCCTGCCAATCTATCAGAACCAACGATACTGTTTAGGGCGCGAGAGTGCTGCTGACCAATATTTAAGTCTTTGTCCAGTAGGAATAGGCCCGTATTTACCGTTTCCATAATCTCTTGCGTTTCACGACGAGCAGCAAATGCCTCAGCATCGGTCTCACGTAAGCGGCGTACAAAGAAGAATACGAAGATCAAGAAGTAAGCAAAAATCGCAACAACCCCAAGTGCCTGAATTAGACGAATGGTATTGGCTTGGCGCTCTGCGTCATCAAACACTTCGTTGGTCAAATCATCTAATGATTCGTTCATTAGCAAACTTGAGGTTTTTGCCTGCTCTACCGCCTGAGTCAAATCATCTGATGAATCGACCAGTACGTTATCAGCATCTTTTAAGTAAGTTTCAATTCTAGGCTCAAGTAGCTGCCATTGCTCGTTTGCCGCTTGTACATTTTCTTGCGCACTACCGCTAACGCTCGGTAATTTGTACGTTTTGCCATCAGCATCGTCGGTAATCGTGCCGCCTTCTCCGATAGCCGTCAACGTATTGTTAATTAGTGCTGTATTCTGTTCCAAACGCTCTAATACACGCTGAATGTGCGGCGAGCTGGTATCTTCACCGTAACTGCTATCCAAATCGAACAAATCTTTAATAACTGACTGTGCGCTGTTTGCTACTTGGTTGGTCTGATCAATCAATACCGTGTTTCTTTCAAGCAAGCTTGAGGTATAGAAAGTAAATACAAGCAAAGCACCGATCAAAGACAAAAACAGTGCAATCGAAATAATCAAGCCGCGATAACGTTTGTTATCTCCATTATTTATTGTAGCCATATCAAACGTCCCTTAGTTTGCTTGTTCAGTGGTGGCAGAAGCACTAGCCGTTGGACTTGTAGTCTCACCAAGCCAGCGAGCTTCAATCTCTTTAAACTTACCTTCCGCTTTTAGCTTGGTAATACCGTCATTGATTTTGTTAATGAGCTCAGTATTACCTTTTGCCATCAAAATAACCTGCTGTGCTGATGGATTGTCTTGCCCTTCATAAGGAACGATGGTTACTTTTTGCTCAGGATGGTTTTTTGCCGTATATTGCAAGATAGGTAGATCATGCAAAATCGCATCTACTTTGCCTTGCATTAAATCTTCATACAATAAAAAGGCAGTCGTTCTGGTCGAGAAGTTGTTGTACTTACCCATTTGCTGTGCTTGATCGACCTGCTTAGAGCCTTCCATTGCAGAGATGTTTTTGCCTTGCAAATCATCTAGGCTGTTAATATTTAATTCTGGTTTTGCATACATGATGGCGGCAGGGTTAAAGAAGTAAGGCTGAGACAACCCGTACTTAGCATCACGCTCATCTTTATAAGAGATGCCTGAGATCGCTAAATCACGACTGCCCGACTCTACTGTGTCGAACATGTTTTGCCATGTTTCTTTATAAAACTCGACTTTGAACCCTTCTTCTTCGCCAAGCGCGCGAATAGAGTCAATGTCAATGCCCTGCATATTGCCATAGTCATCCTGGAACGAGAATGGAGGCATGGTCCCTGTGGTTGCTACTTTTAAAACTGGCGCTGAATCTGGAAGGCTACTGACAAACTCCTCCTGCCCTTCTGCAGGCGTGTTCTCAGCAGCAGTACTTTCTGGTGTACTAGAGTTGCTGCATCCAAAGATACCTACGCTTAAAACGACTGGTAATATTCGGTATAGCTGCTTCATAATCTATCCTTGAGAATTAACGTGGTTATACAATTTAATGAATGACAATCTAGAGAGGTTAGGCAATATTCCTATAATATTTACTTACAGAAAGTTACGTTAGATAATACTTACCTAACTTTACAATTGCAATAATAATGTTTGACAATTATATACAATTAGTTATATATACATAATAATTCATATATATCTATACAATATATATATTATCAATATTTATAGAACTTGTAGAAAAAGCTTTATCAAAAAGAAAATCTTATATACAAATTAATAGCAGACATAAAAAAGCACCCATACGCTCTAAACGTATGGGTGCTTTTTATGAGTACTTAATTTACGATGAAACCTTATACTTACTCTGCATCGTCAAGATTTAGGTTACGGTCTATTTGCCAGATTAAAAACGCACCCAAGCTCATCAGGACAAAAAGTGCAATACCGATTTTTAACACTGGATTGAGAGGGAATAAGTTTAATAATAAACCACCAAAAATACCCACTGAAAACATCAGCGAGCCTTGCAGCGCGCTTGCCATACCCGCACGCTGCTTTTGAAAAGCCAGCGCAATCGCTGAGGCGTTTGGCTGGGTCAATCCCAAGCCTGCAATACAAAAGAAAATACACGCCAGCACCAGTGGCAACCAAGCATCGGTCCCCAAAAATATACCGACAAAAAACAACGTGCCTGCAGAGAGCACCTGCATCATCGCACCAAAGCGCAAGATACTCAAAATACGAAAGCGATTGGTCAACCATTGGTTCAACTGAGTCAAACCAACAAACCCTGCCGCATTCATCCCAAACAACCAGCCAAAGTGCGTGGCCGAGACGCCATAAGTGTCCATGATTAATTCAGAAGCTGAGCTGATATAGACAAACATCGCACCCATCAACAACCCTCCACCAATCGCTGGATAGTTAAAGGTTGGATCTTTTAATAAATCCCAATACTGACTAAGCACCTCTTTTGCAGGACGTACGTTACGATTTTCTTCGGTCAATGTCTCAAAAAAGAAAAACTTAGTAAGCAATAAATTTAGGGCACCAAAAGCGGCCAAAAACCAGAAAATGGAATGCCAATCAAAAAACTGTAAAAATAGTGCACCAAGCGACGGCGCTAATATGGGTGCTAAGCCCATGACCAAAATCATAATCGAAAAAGCTTTTGCGGTTTGCTTGGCTGTTAGGCGATCTCGAATGGCGGCTCGGGTCACCACTGCCCCTACACAAGCGCCCAATGCCTGCATCGTTCGCCCTACAAATAATACATATTCATTGTCAGTGGTCGCACAAAGAATGGACGCAATCACATATAGTGTCATACCTATATATAAAGGCTTAACACGACCAACACGATCACTAAAAGGCCCATAAAATAACTGCCCGAATACCAAACCCAAAAAATACGCTGGCACAGAGTTGGCCATAAATGCCGTAGATACGCCAAAATCATCTGCCATTGATGGTAACGCAGGCAGGTACATATCAATGGATAACGGTCCTACCGCAACCATTAATCCTAGCATCATAATCCATGCAACAGGCAGATCAGCAGAACGTACTCGTTCGGCGGTGATAGGTTTATTTGGTAGAGAGGACTTTGGGGCAGACATAGTTAGACCATTTATATAGTGATGATTACTTAAGCGCTTGTAAGATGCATGAAATAGATATTTTTAACGACAATAGTGCATCTTTATCTAAATCTGTGCAAGCGGACAGTGTTATATCGTGCTGTCCACTCGGATTTCAATAGCCATAAGGGACTAATGAAACAAGCCTTAACAACTAAAAACAATCAACTTAATTTATCAAAATATGTCTGGCGTACTTTTAATCTAAGTACTGAGGCCGAAATTGTCTCAGATAAAATCCTTAAGACAATATCTACCAAAATTAAAGAAAGTTAGCGGAACTGACGTTTGCTAAATACGGTGCTGGCTTGCTTTGCTTTTCTAAGAGCAAGTTTACGATTGCGTCCAAGCATCATCTTAATTTGCCAGATTTTTTCTTTATATAAAGTAGTTGCAGGCTGCTCATACATCGCATTGATTACGCGTTTGCTCGCTAGCACAGCGTCAGGAGAACGCTCAGCAAACTCAGCCGCCAGCTGTCGTGCTTGCTCAAGCGGCGTCTCACTACAATGACTGATTAATCCTAATTCTTTGCCGTCATTGGCATTAATGATGCGCGCAGTCATGGCAAGCTCTTTGAGAACGTCTTCTCGTACCACCCCAAATGCTGATTGCGTCAATCCCATGTCCGGTACCAAACCCCATTTGGCTTCCATAATAGACAGCTGGCAATCCGGATGACTAATACGCACATCGCAAGCCAATGCTAGCTGTAGCCCAGCGCCAATACAGTAGCCTTCTAGTACCGCGATGACAGGTACTGGTAGATCACGCCACACCAAGCAGACACGTTGGAATGAGCTTTGCCAAGGCTTAATCAGCTCCCAAATAGCAAAGACTTGGTTTTTTGGATGGTTTAAATCCCCTAAATCAATACCTGCACAGAATGTGCCTTCTGCACCATTTAAAATAACCGCGCGTATCGTTTTGTCTTTGCCAATGCGCTCTGCCACCATAATCAGCTCATCTATGACTTGAAAGCTCATGGCATTTTTTTTATTTGGACGATTTAAGGTGACCGTTAATATATTGTCTACGACACGCACTTGTAATGTTTCATACTGGTAACTGGCAACCACGTTCATAATAATCCTTATTAATGAATAAAATAACTATAGTAATGATGGTCACAATATTAGCAGGCTTAACCCTACTCTACCGTAGCAATAACTGACTGCTACGATACTGTATCAAGCGTCTGCCTTTTAATATTCACACATTATCTGGCTGCTAGTGATCGGTATCGTATGCAATTCACTTATTACATCGCATAATAACGGTCCGATTACCTGCTCTAAATCATTTTCCACGTCATGTCATTTTCGCTCAAACGATGATAGTTGAGCTGAGGGTAAGCCGATAAATCCACGTTTTGTAAATTATTCAGTGCGGTAAGTAGTGCCTCATAATATGGCTCAATCATTGCAAACTGGGCAGGCGTGGTATGTTGGACATTCAATAAACACTTATCTTCTAAGTCTTGGCTGGCCTGACGAAGCTGCGGTACTCCTGTATAACGGCTACCGCCCAAAATACGATGGGCAATTTGTGCCAGCAGATTACGATCTCGAGCTTCCCAAGCTTGAGTCAATGCTTGCCTCTCCTCATTGATAGTGTCAATCATCATAATGATCAGCTTCGCTGCCAAATCAGGTTTGTTCGCTGAGCGGGTAAGTGCATCTTGCCAATCTAAAATTTTAGTGGCATTGAGGCTATTTTGCTGATGATGCAGATCGGCTTGCTCATAGACTCTTTTGTCCATATTTGCTGTGACGTCATCAGAAGGATCGTCCAGCTCTGTCGGTAGATGCAGCAATGAGTCTTGCCCCTGCTTATGTAAGCGTAAGCTCTCGTAGCGTGGCTGATTTTCACGAGTGGCTTCTCGTCGATAGTCGTCACGAGGTTGACTGTCACGTAGATAGTCGTCGCGTATTTTTTTCAGTGATAATGGTCGAGTGACTTTTGGCGGTTCTGTGATTTCATTCCTATTACGAACGCTTTCATTGTCTCTGGCGATCGGATAAGTCGCCGTTTTTGATTCTGTAGGCGGTATTGAGAGTTCTGTGAAATCTGAATTTGTGGCGTCAATGCTTTGCGAGTGCGTACGCTGCGAGTCAATAGTTTGCGGCTCAGAGGTCTGTAAGCCCGTGTCAGGTAATGCCGTTATTTGCGGCGTGGTGTTTTGGCGTCCTAACCATTTCTGTAGCACTTGTAACAATTGAGGTTGACTGATGGGCTTACCGACGTAGTCGTTGATACCACTGGCGATCAGCTTGTCGCGCTCATCCGCTAGGCCATGGGCTGTCAAGGCGATAATAGGAATACGACTATCCGTAGCCTCAATATTGCGAATTTGCTTGGCTGCTTCATGACCTGACATGCGCGGCATTTGGATATCCATAAATATCAAATCAATATGATTTTTAACTTGAGTAGCTGTTTTATCGTCATTTGCGCTCTCTTCAGCATACAGGGATGTGCTGGATTTTTTATTGACCTCATCGCGTGTTTCCGCTTTTGAGAGTTGCGTTTTACTCGATAGACTTTGCTTATCATTTTTAGCAGATTTGACATTTTTGGTTTGCTGCTTGCTGATAATCTCTATGGCATCAAAGCCGCTACTCGCTGTAATGACTTGTATGCCAAGCTCGCTCAATAGCGCATCAAGTACCAATAGATTTGGCAGATGATCATCAACTGCCAGCACGGTAATCCCTTTCCAGCGCGGCTCTTGCAAACTCTTTGGCATACTGCGATTTTGTGTATCAAGCATTGCGTATAGCTGTCTTTTGTCCAATGGCTCATACAAGATATTGGCTTGATAGCGGTTAAGCAGCGCTTGGTTAGCCGCCACTTGATAGCCAAACACAGCAAGTTTGCCTTGATAATGGAGACGGATTTGCTTGAGTAACGCCATCATATCGTCTTGCGTGTCATCATCGACGATGACCCAATCCCAAAAGTTGCCATGCTCTTTGAGTGACTCAAGCACCCCTGGTAATGAATTGGCTTGGGTGAGCTTAATCGGCAAGTACTGCAAGCTGGCCTTCAGCACTTGTATTGAGGCGGTATGACTGATCCAAACCAAGACGTTGAACTCATCTGTCTCGCTTGCAAGCGGTGCCAATACTGGCAGCTCAATGGTCTGACCAGTTGGTGCCTCTAGCACATCGACATGGGCTGGCATGCGAAACCAAAACGTCGCGCCTTGATTGGCGATGTTCTCTTGAGCATTGTCATGAAAGCCAATATCGCCGCCCATGAGACGCGTTAATTGCTTGGAGATAACCAGCCCCAGCCCCGTACCACCATATTGGCGCGTGATTGACGGATCACCTTGGCTAAAGCTCTGAAACAGCATTTTTTGGTCAGCAAGCGAAATGCCTTTACCACTGTCTTGCACACTGATCATCAGATAGTTATCACGGTGATCATCCAAGCTGACCCGTACGACCACATCACCACTGTCTGTGAATTTGATGGCATTCCCCACGATATTGGTCAATACCTGCTTGAGGCGCAGCGCATCGCCATTGATACGCATGGGCACATCGTTATAGAACAATACAGCCATACGTAGACCTTTCTCCGCAGAGACAGGAGAGAGCATATCAACCACATCATAAATGGTGTCATACAGATCAAACTCATGACGATCAAGCACCAACTTGCCCGCCTCAATCTTAGAAAAATCCAAAACATCATTGACCAAAGCAAGTAGGTGAGCTGAGGATTTGCGGATAGTCTGTACGTATAAATCCTGTTCAGGATTGAGCTCACCGTGACGCGCCAACAAGTTAATAAAGCCATCGATACTGTTCAATGGTGTGCGTAGCTCGTGGCTGATGTTGGCCAAAAATGCGGATTTGGCTTGGCTGGTCGAGATGGCAGCATCACGCGCATTTCGAATAGAGATGTTTTGCATTTCCATCTCATCAAATGCCAAACGCAGATCGTCTTCGGTTTGCTCGGCATGATCCTTAAGCTCTTGAAAACTTCTATGGAGGCGACGAAATGTCTTGACCAAATCTTGCTGTAATAAATTAAGCTCACCATCTGACTCTACTGGTACAGGCTGATATAAGTTATCAACATGGGTACGTTGTAATTGCAAACGCAGCTCATAGATAGGTGCAATCCAACGCTTTGAGTAAATATTTAAGCTGAGTAATAAAATCAGAATGGTAAACAGACCGGTAATCACCAGCGCCATCGCGATACGATAACGGGCGATATAAAGTGGCTCATTGTCCATATCGACCAGTAGCCACAACGTCTGCCCCTCAAACTCACCCAACACGCTGCCATATGCCGTGCCTACAGGCGTTGGTTTTTGCGATAAAAACTTTGCTGAGTCACTGATTAGCGGCCATTTCTCGTTCAGACCATAGCCTACGGTCGCCAATACTTGATTGCCTTCATTGATAACAGCAATACGCTGTACATGCTGCTCAGACTGCATACGCCCGAGTTTATCCTGTATGCTTTCGAGCGTTGTCATTGCACTTTGTGATGCCTCATCTGTGTTGCTTTTTGCTTGCTGACGTTCTTGCTCCAACAAATCAGGAATCAGCTCTGCAATGACTGGTGTATAACGAATCAATACCGCCTCAGCCAGTGCCTCTTGCTCTGAATCGCTCGCACGCATGGTTTCGTGAAATACCAAAATACCCCCTACCGCCGCCAACACGCAGATGGGTAAAAACACCAATAGGATCAGCTGCCCATAGGCACTGCTGGTATTGAAACGTTTTTTATATGCCATGCTCGCTCTACTCTCTACTCTCTACGAAAATGCTGTCTGTGAATTTTGTTACGGTCTCTACGCTACCATAAAAAATGCTTAAGCTTGCTAGCTTGTTTTTTAATGATACGCCTTTTATGGCTCAAGATTATCTTAACAGGATTCTATAAATCGCGTTTACCCATTCAAGGTGAATGAAACACAAACTTTGACCAATATGGCTTTAAGCAAACCTAACAAATATACATACGTTACTAAACGGCATGGTTGCGGCACCATAAAACCTGCTTTTGTCCCTAAAAAAATTGCCAGTAAAAGGCGCTTTCATCAAGTATTATTCTTTTATGCAATAAGCGCAGCTAGCAACAAAATGATATAATGACGCAACTTTTTATTTGCCAGAATAGATGGTTTACCCTCATGATGAATGAGAGCGTACGCTACTGCCGTTAAGTTTTGGTTTATCTGTCACTATAAGCCAATACACAAAACGCTTGTCTCAAATGATGATCAGACAATAAAAAATAGTGATTCGATCACAGCCTATCGCCCAAAAAATATTTTAGAAAATAAATAAGGATTTCTTATGTCCGCAACGGCCATGTCAAACGCTAACTTTATCACTCAAGTCACCACGCTTGCCGATTGTGTCGGTCAAACGCCACTGGTTAAATTGCAGCGCCTACCTGAACAAGAGCATATCGAAAATGGCGCCACATTATTAGCCAAATTAGAAGGCAATAATCCCGCAGGCTCTGTAAAGGATCGCCCTGCTTTTAATATGATTTATCAAGCAGAGCAGCGCGGTGATATCAGACCCGGCGATACATTGATTGAAGCCACTAGCGGCAATACTGGCATTGCATTAGCCATGGTCGCGGCGATGCGCGGCTATCCAATGACATTACTGATGCCAACCAACTCTACTCAAGAGCGTAAAGACGCCATGATTGCTTACGGCGCGACGTTGATTGAAGTCGATGAAGGCATGGAAGCGGCACGCGATTTGGCATTGCAGATGCAAGCCGATGGTAAAGGCATCGTACTGGATCAGTTTAATAATCCTGACAATAGCCAAGCGCATTACCTGACTACAGGGCCTGAGCTGTGGGCGCAAACTGACGGTAAAATCACCCATTTTATTAGCTCCATGGGCACCACTGGCACCATCACTGGTGTCTCACGTTATTTGAAAGAACAAAATCCAGACGTCAAAATCATTGGTTTGCAGCCTGATGAAGACGCTTCTATTGCTGGCATCCGCCGTTGGCCTGCTGCATATATGCCGGGTATTTTTGACGCAGACTTGGTCGATGAGATCATGGATGTCGATCAGCGTATCGCTGAAGTCTACATGCGCAAACTGGCAAAAACTGAAGGTATTTTTGCTGGAGTGTCCTCAGGTGCAGCGGCATGGGCAGCAACGCAAGTCGCCAAAAATAATCCTGATGCCGTCATTGCCTTTATCGTCTGTGATCGTGGAGACCGTTATTTATCGACAGGTTTATACAATGTTGATGACAGTCATATCGATAATGATGCAGATAACGCAGCTATAGTAAGCTTATAAAAATGCAGGATTCTTTATGTCACAAGCTCTACCGTCCGACCCTATACTAGTTTTCGATATCGAGACGGTCGCCGATATCGATGGCGCACGGCGTATCTATCCACAATTGGCCGATCTTAATGATGCAGATACGTTGAGCGCGTTAACGGCGATACGCACCCAAGAAGCAGGACACGATTTTATGCGCTTGCCATTGCAGCGCATTGTCTGTATTTCCGCTTTATATATCAAAGATGGCAAGTTATCGCTATTTTCATTGACCGCGGATAAGTTTAGCGAAAAAGACATTCTTGCCAAGTTTTTTCGGGCATTCAATGATCTTGAGACCTTGCCACAACTCATCAGCTGGAATGGTTCAGGCTTTGACATACCTGTGCTGATATATCGCGCTATGCAGTATGATTTGTCAGCGCCATGGTTATTTGAAGAAGGCGACCGTATCAAAAATATGCGCTTTGACAATTATGTCAATCGCTTCCATACACGTCATCTTGATTTGATGGACAGATTTAGTCAGTACGGTGCCAGTCGCCGCGAGGCCATGGATATCGTCGCCAGTTTATATGGATTACCGGGCAAAACTGACGTTGATGGTAGCATGGTGGGCGCGCTCGTCAGTAGTGGTGATTGGCAGACACTCTCCATCTATTGTGAGTCTGATGTGATGAACACTTGGCTCATCTATCTTCGTTGGCTACGTCTGACAGGAAAGCTGTCCTCACCAGATTTTGATGCGTGGCAACAGCAGAGCTACGACTATCTAGCACAATATACCCAAGCCGATGGTAGTCCACGACATCAAGAGTTCATTGCTGACTGGTCATCGGCACCCAAATTATAGAAACCGTATTATCAGCAGTTTGTTATTCTCCTCTTATAGTTATTTATTATTAAGGCAGGTTTATGCAACCCACCGATTCCAAAACGTCGACAGCAACTGATGCGACACCGCAAAACAATGTTACTCAAACGAATGATAGCCAAAAGATTGCTATTCCGCCCAGCAAGAAGAAATCTAAGCCATCATCAAAAACGCGCCGCCGTCTAAAAGACGCAGAGCCGATTCCTTTTACCGTTGATAGATTGTCGCATGACGGTCGCGGTGTTGCCATCTATGGCAATGGTTTTGGGGTTGATGATGGCCATGCTGAAGACAAGCATGGCAAAACAGTCTTTGTCAGTTTTGCGTTGCCAGGTGAAAGCGCCTTGGTCAAAATAACCAATAGCCGTGCCAGTTTTGAGGAAGGCGATGCTATAGAGGTTACTGCCAACCCCAATCCAGAGCGCGCAGTGCCACCTTGTCCACATTTTGGCGTCTGCGGCGGCTGCAACTTGCAGCACTGGGAGCCAGAGGCACAGATAAACTTTAAGCAGTCCGTACTTGCTGAGATGCTCATGCATCAAGCCAATGTAGAACCTGATAACTGGCTAGCACCTGTCGTAGGTGATCGTCTTGGCTATCGCACCAAGGCTCGTCTAGGCGTGCGCTATGTCGTCAAAAAAGAAACCGCGCTGGTCGGCTTTCGTGAGCGCTCAAGTAACTTTTTGGCAGAGCTCAATGAGTGCCATATCTTAGACCCACGCATCGGTTTTGAGATTGAGAACTTAAAGACGCTCATCAGCACGCTAAAGAGCCGTGACAAGATTGCTCAGCTTGAGCTTGCGATGGGTGAGCAATTGCCAGAATTGCCTGACGGCAATCAACCTGTTGCACTAATCGTGCGTCACTTAGAGCCGCTGTCAGAGGCTGATATAGACAAATTAAAAGCATTCTTTGCAGCGCGCAATTGGCAGCTATATCTACAGTCAAAAGGCGCTGATAGTATTGAACGTATCGCTTTGACAGAGGCAGATGATCTAAGCGAGCAGTTCGGTCGCTTGTATTATCAACTGCCAGAATATGATTTGACCTTTGAATTTATTCCTACTGACTTTACCCAAGTCAATTTATCTGTCAATCGCCAAATGACTAAGCTGGCTTGCGACTTATTAGATTTAAAAGCAGGTGAGCGAGTACTGGATCTGTTTAGTGGTTTGGGTAATTTTAGCCTGCCGCTAGCACGTCTTGTTGGTGAAACAGGTTCTGTGGTGGGTGTCGAAGGTAGTGAGGCCATGACCAAGCGTGCGGCTGACAATGCTCGTCGTAACGGTATCAGCAATACTGAATTTTATAGTCAAGATTTGACAAAAGATTGCACTGACAAACCTTGGGCCAATCAGGGTTTTGACGCCTTACTCATCGACCCCCCGCGCTCTGGTGCTTGGGAGATTATGCAGTATTTGCCAAAATTCAACGCTGAGCGTATCGTCTACGTTTCTTGTAATCCAGCAACCCTCGCCCGCGATACCAAAGCATTACTAGAGCAAGGGTATCGCTTGACGCATGCGGGTGTCATGGATATGTTCTGCCATACTGGACACGTCGAGTCTATCGCTCGTTTTGAAAAAGTAGACAGCTGATTTTTATACGTATCTTATGATTCGTAATAGCCTCTTAAGTAGCCGTATTATGACCGCAACACTGAATCCAAGCTTGGATAATATTTTGCCTATAACTCACGGCTATTTCACATAATTAACCACAGTCATTACAGAGCCTCGCTTGATTTGTCCTTTCAAAGTGAGATAATAGTAAACAATCTGCTTATACTGTATATCGCCGTATAAGCAGCACTTGTACTCGTAGCTTTATATATTTTACGCGCATTTTATGGCTGCTAAAAATAAGATTTTTAGCAGTTGTATTGGTTTATAGCTGGCACTTTATGAATCGTTCATTCAGAGTGTGTGCATAGTAGATGAGGTTATAATCAATTCAAAATAGCTAAGAGGAGTCGGCTATGGTAAAAATTCGTGAGGGGTTACCGTTGGTGGATGGACAAACCACGCAGGCCGACAGTGCCACACTGGCGGCGCAATTGGTAGCGAGCCAACGCTCTCACCAATCTGCCAACAGCTACGCCCAGATTCCTCTCGATATCAAATACCAGCTGTCAACTCACAAGCTACATACTACGTTTGATCGATCAGCGGCACATACTTATGATGGCCTCGACCCCGCGCTTGAAAACGAGTATCTGGACAACACCTATACGCTCTCAGATGAAGAGCTCGAATCCATTGATTTAGATCAAGCCAATATTGATGTACCTACGTGGCTCGACAATGTGGCGAAGCGTATCGGACAAGAGTCTGTACCTCATCTGAGTGCTGCTTGTGAGTTTATCCGTAGTCACATGAATACTAGTGAATCTGAGCGCTCAGGTGCTTACGTCACTGGTATTGGCATGACAGACATATTGACCTATCTCTATCAAGATGAAGATGCGCTTGTTGCTGCCATGCTATATCGCAGTGCACGCAAATCCATCATTAGTCTTGCTGAAGTTGAGAAAAATTTTGGTGCGGATATCCTAGCCCTTGTTAAAGACACTTTAGCAATGGGGAAACTCTCAGAGATTATTGAGAGCAATAAACGCTTAGAAGATCATTTCGTCAATAATCAGCGTGACCAGCTATCAAATATTTATAGCATGCTCATTTCTGTCACCAACGACGTGCGTGTGGTACTCATTAAGTTGGCAGAGCGTACCTTTGCCATGCGTGAGTTGACGTTTTCTAGGCCAGAGCGTCAAACTCGTGTCGCGCGTGAGGTCATGACTATTTACGCCCCATTAGCGCATCGCCTAGGTATCGCGCAGCTTAAATGGGAGCTTGAGGATCTGGCGTTTCGCTACCTTGCGCCCGATAGGTACAAAGAGATTGCCAAGCTACTGTCCGAAAAGCGAAGCGAACGCGAGTCTTATATTCAGCGTGTAGAAGACAAGCTCAATGAGGCATTAGCGAATGCTGGCATTGAGGGCGAAGTATCCGGACGCGTCAAGCATATCTATTCTATTTACCGCAAAATGAAGCTCAAAGGTTTATCCTTTGACCAGCTTTATGATATTCGTGCATTACGAGTATTGGTCAATAATCCTTCAGACTGTTATCACGTCTTAGGCTTGGTACATGGTTTGTGGCGTTATATTCCTGAGCAATTTGACGATTATATTACCAACCCAAAGTCAAACGGCTACCGCTCACTACATACCGCCGTCATTGCCGAAAACAAATCGCTTGAAGTGCAGATTCGTACTCAGGAGATGCATTTTGAGGCGGAGCTTGGCATGTGCGCACATGTCAATTACAAAGAAGGCCTGAAGAATAAAAAAGACAATTACTTAAATCAAAGAATCAGCTCGCTACGTCAGCTACTGTCTATTAACAACGAGACCCGTAACCAGCCGCGCTCAGCTGTCATGACAGGCGAAGAGCTAGATGACATGGAGTTTGACGAAGAAGAACAACTCGTTGATTTTGATGAGCTCGAGCGTATCTATATTTTCAGCCGTGACGGCGACATCACCGAGCTACCAAAAGGTGCAACCGTTCTCGATTTTGCCTATTATGTGCATACCCAAGTTGGTAACCGTGCACAGGCAGCCCGAGTTAATCAGCGCTATGTGCCATTGACTTATCAGCTAAAAACAGGGGAACAAGTTGAGATCATCACTAAGGCATCGCGTGAGCCCAATCGTGATTGGCTAGTCGCCTCACTGGGCTATATTCATACCAATCGCGCACGCTCAAAACTGCGTCAATGGTTCAACAAACAAGACCGTGATAAGAATATTGAAATAGGTCGTCAGATGCTTAGCAAAGAGCTTGAGCGCCTATCCGTGCATCCCAATAGCATTGACTTAAATGACTATATCCAGCATTTCCACGTCAATACGACCGATGATATTATCGTGGGGCTCGTCACAGGTGATATCGGTCTCAACCAGCTAACCAGCCATATTTCTAGGCAGCTGCATCTAGAACCTGAGATACCACCAGAGAACTTTGCACCGCACGTCGATACTAGAGATGCGAGCAAGCTCGATGCCTACAAAATCCGTATCGACGGTCTGGATAATATTGAAATCAATTTAGCAGGCTGCTGCCATCCTGTACATGGTGAGCCAATTGCCGGATACATTACCTTATCGCGAGGTGTCAGCGTTCATAACCGCGGTTGCCCTGAGTATCTGCGTTTGGTCGAGCGTGATCCTGAGCGCAAAATAGAGGCAGCTTGGCAAGTACAATCTGGTCGCTATCAGCCAGTTGATATCCACGTAGAGGCGTATGACAGACGCGGGCTGTTGCGTGATTTGACACAGATTATTGATAAAGAGAACGTCAATATCCGCAAAGTTGAAACGCTTAGTAACGATGACAATATCGCCTTTTTGAAATTTCATATCGAAGTTTCAGGGCTAGCGCATCTATCTAAGTTACTGGCGAAACTAGAGCAACAGCACGGTGTCTTACATGCTCGTCGCGCTGTGGCTTAGTTGAAATGCTAAGCTACCAATTATTCACTCAAAAATAGAGTTGTCATAAAACACCATGCCCGAATTGCCAGAAGTAGAAACCACCAAGACTAGCCTTGCACCCTTATTAGGACAACATGTGATTGACATAAAGGTCTTTGAACCCAAGCTACGTTGGGCGATGCCAGATGACTTAAGTAATCTGGCTGACTACACGTTAGATAGCGTTGAACGCCGAGCAAAATATCTTGTTCTTAAATTTTTGCCCACAGTGCTTAATGATAATGATGCCATGGTAGCACCACTTAAGCTTTTGATTCATTTAGGCATGTCAGGTAGTTTACAGCAGCACAATTATGGCACTGACAAACGTAAACATGATCATCTAATAGTAGTATTTAGGGATTCTGAAAATGCAAAGTCTCAGCTACATTATTACGATCCAAGACGATTTGGCTCAGTATTATGGTATGAAGATTACGGTAGCAAATTACTGGACCACTTGGGCCCTGAGCCACTCTCAGAAGATTTTACCGCAGAATATCTTTATAACGTTATTCAACGTAATAACTTATCCGATAAAGATCATAACAATACAGGCTCTAACAAAAAACCATCGACCAAACGAGCACAGTCCATCGCACGAGCTATCAAATCTGTCATTATGGAACAAAAAGTCGTGGTAGGTGTCGGTAATATCTATGCGACGGAAAGCCTCTACCTATCAGGTATTCACCCTGCTACCCCAGCCAATCAACTATCACTTGAGCAGCTAATAATTTTAGTTGACAATATTAAAGATATATTAAAAAAGGCTATCAAACTTGGTGGCTCAACGCTACGAGATTTCACAGTCGCGAGTGGTCAAACCGGTTATTTTCAGCAGACTTTAAATGTCTATGGTCGGCAAGGAGAGCATTGCCTAAAATGCGATACCATTCTAGAAAATGTCAAGCTCAATGGTAGAGCCAGCGTTTATTGTCCAAATTGTCAGCCGCTAGCTTAAGCTTAATTAGTGGTCATATGATTTTTTACCTTAACTAAAGACAAATCTGCTACTATTTTCAAAATAAATACAATCTAGTTTGATATATTTTTTTACTCACATAAGAATATCCCATGTATTCTTGTTGCTTATTGGCGTACATCTTGCTTTAATAGTGCTAGCGCTTACAAAAATAGTGCGCACTATTTATTCTTCCGTAATACTTACCTTACCTGTCGTTGCCGCGATATTCCTATGTGGAGACAGCAGCAGCCATTAATCATACTAATTGTAAATTTTAGGATATCGTTATGACGGTTAAAGCCACAAACAAACGTGCAGTTAAGCAAAAGTTGTTTCCTGTCTTTACTTCCTTAGCGTTAATGGCTACTAGTATGCAACCTACTTTTGCAGCCATAGAAATAGACGAAACTGACTTTGGCCCTTCGTATGAGACGATGGTAGTAGATACGATTGTTGGTAAACCATTACAACTGGTCAATGCTGTGGCTGGTACCGCAGCCTATATCGTGAGCCTACCCTTCTCTCTTATCGGTGGAAATGCCGATCAAGCGCAGCAAAAATTATTCGTTGAGCCTTGGGATGCTATGGGAAGATGTTTAGGCTGTACAGTTGCTGAAGACAACTATTATAAATCACAAGTTATTGACAATAATACTGTGCGTATTGTCGTTGACCAACCATCAGAGATTTTGATTAATACTAACGATTACGTGGTTGTCACGCCATAAGCTACTGTGTTTGATCGTTTTTAGCATAAATCAAAAAATATGACTTTGTGAATAGACAATAGAAAAGGCTAACGTAAAGTTAGCCTTTTTTGTTACCACTAAACAAACCGTACGTTATTATTTTACAATATGAGTATTACTTAATTTAGCACTGATTTCACGCAGTAACTGTACTTCTTCTGATGGCTCTACTACAGCTTCCTCTACAGCTTCCGTACGACGCATTTTATTTACTACTCTAACCATCATAAAAATAATAAAAGCTAAAATTAGAAAATTAATGAGTACAGTGATGAAGCTACCATATGCTAATACAGGAACGCCAGCTTCTTTGAGTGCATCGTAGGTCATAGCAACCCCATTAGGCACATCACCCAATACCAAAAGCATATTTTTAAAGTTAATCTCGCCCCCTACAATGAAAGCAACAATTGGCATAATGATATCATCTACCAATGATTTAGTGATGGTAGCAAAAGCCCCACCAATGATAACACCAACTGCTAAGTCCATCACATTGCCTTTTAGAGCAAATTCTTTAAATTCTGAAACCATACTCATTGTATTCTCCTCAAGAATTATCTATAGGCGTATAGATATTTTATATAATCAGTATCATACTTCACTCTAACGTTAATCATTGAACACATCAAAACTAATGTTCATTTAGTATTTATTTTTTCAAAATTACAACAAAAAAAGCAGTATAAAGTGAACCACTATAGCTCACCCTATACTGCTAATTCTTTAACTACTCCGATGTCTAAAAGACATTAAATTTTGGTGTTGAAAATCAACGCTCTAAAAGATTGAGTAGTTTATACTGTCGATATTATGCATTTTTCTTACTACGGCCATGACGCTTACGCTCACTTTCAGTCAGATAGCGTTTACGGATACGTACTGCTTTTGGTGTTACTTCAACTAGCTCATCATCTTGAATAAACTCAAGCGCTTGCTCAAGCGTGAACTTAACTGCTGGCGTCAACGTCAACGCTTCATCAGTACCACTAGCACGTACGTTAGTCAGCTGCTTACCGGTTGTTGGGTTAACCGTCATATCATCGTTACGAGAGTTAAGACCAATAATCATACCTTCATAAACTTCAAGCTGTGGCTCAGCAAATAATTTACCACGTTTTTGTAGGTTAAACAGTGCAAAGCCTAGGCAAGTACCATTTGCCATAGAAACCAATACGCCGTTTGAACGACCACCCACATCACCGATTTTTTGTGGACCGTAATGCGAGAAGCTTGACGTCATGATACCACTACCTGAAGTCAATGTTAAAAACTCAGAACGGAAACCGATCAAACCACGAGCTGGTACTGTCGCTTCAATACGCATACGACCTTTACCATCAAGCTCCATATTGGTCATCTCGCCTTTGCGTAGACCAACCTGCTCCATAATAGAACCCTGATGCTCTTCTTCGATATCGAAGACAACGTTTTCATACGGCTCTTGTAGCTCACCATCAACTTCTTTTACGATAACCTCTGGGCCTGAAACACCCATCTCAAAGCCTTCACGGCGCATGTTCTCGATAAGTACAGATAGATGAAGCTCACCACGACCTGATACTTTGAACTTATCTGGAGATTCAGTGTCTTCTACACGTAGTGCAACGTTATGAATCAATTCACGCTCAAGACGCTCACGAATATTACGTGAAGTGACAAACTTACCATCACGACCAGCAAATGGTGAGTTATTTACTTGGAAATTCATTGATACGGTAGGCTGATCAACTGTTAATGCTGGTAATGCTTCAACATTATTAGGATCACAAATCGTATCTGAGATATTAAGCGCATCGATACCTGTGATACAAACGATATCACCAGCCTGTGCATCTTCAACATCAATACGATCAAGGCCATGGTAGCCCATAATTTTTAAGATACGGCCGTTACGTGTCTTACCATGCTTATCAATGACAGTAACTGGTGTATTGGTTTTAACCTTACCACGCTGGATACGACCAATACCAATCACACCGACGAAGCTATTGTAATCAAGGCTTGAGATCTGCATACGGAATGGTGCGTCTGCATCAACTTGCGGCGCCTGTACAACATCAACAATAGTTTTAAATAGTGGCGTCATGTCATCAGCTAAATCATCTGCTTCCAAACCTGCAATACCATTTAACGCTGATGCATAAACCACTGGAAAATCAAGCTGCTCATCAGTTGCACCTAGATTATCGAACAAATCAAAAATTTGATCCATTACCCAATCAGGGCGTGAGCCAGGACGGTCAATTTTATTGATAACAACAATCGGCTTTAGACCTTGTTCAAATGCTTTTTGCGTTACAAAACGAGTCTGAGGCATCGGACCATCGACAGCATCAACAACCAAAAGTACGCAATCAACCATTGACATCACACGCTCAACTTCACCACCGAAATCGGCGTGACCTGGGGTATCAACGATATTAATACGGTATTCAGTTCCTGAAGTCTGATCTGTCCAACGAATGGCTGTATTTTTAGCCAAAATAGTAATACCACGTTCTTGCTCAATATCACCTGAATCCATTGCACGTTCAGCAATATTTGCACGATCGCCAAAAGTACCAGATTGATGTAATAATTTATCAACCAAAGTTGTTTTACCGTGGTCAACGTGGGCAATAATTGCAATGTTACGCAGGTGTTTGATATCGTTCGCCATATAAAATGCTCGTGTCGTCTTAAAAAAATGCAGTAGCAATAAGCGCCGCTGGATAAACTCTTATCATCAATCAGATAAATATTGAATTTTAGATGATACACAATAAATGCTATCGCTCAGAAAATCTCAATATAATCAAATATCTATGCCGATAAATTCATCGTACAGATAGCTATGCTAATGTACATTCTGTCAATTTACAGAATGTTTGGGTAGCTAGTATAACATTATTGATTCATAAATTTATGAAATAACTTACTTTTCTCAATACATAAATAAAAAAAGCCACCCAATTGGGTGGCTT
>NZ_LNDJ01000119.1 GCF_001444505.1 Psychrobacter piscatorii
GTCACTACGAGCTGAATTTAACGTGCGATCTGGCATCATCGCATCAAGATTGCTTAAGCGGATACTAGCCTCACCTTGCTTGATAATACTAATGGGTAAACGTTTGGCGGCAAACGGTGGACCTCCTTTAACGTCACGTATCGCAACAAACAACACATCATCAGCTTTCACTAACGGTAATAAATTAGCGTTAATTTTCACTGTCACGTCAATACCTTCTAGCGCTTGCTTTTCTTGCGTGCTAACGTAGTTGCTTAACTCATCTAAGCTTGCTAAAGCTTTAGTATGATCACCTGGTTTGGCCACAATGCTGCCTTGTAAGCGTTTAATCCAACCTTGCGCTTGGGCAAAGTTACTACTACGAGTCTCACCCATTGCCATGAGCATTTGAGCCCGTTCATGCTGCGGATTCTTAGCTAATATAGCTTGTAATACACGGCGAATATTGGCGTCTAACTGACCTTCATTAACGAAAAAGCTAGTCTGAGCATAAGTGGTGGCGATTTCTTCATTTTCAGGAGCTAAACGATAGGCACGAGATAAGGCTTCCAGCGCAGAATCAGTTGCCTCCATAGATAAGAAAAGCTCGGATAGGCGCATCCAGCGATTAGGATCATCAGCATTACGATGAACATTGGTTTGCATGGCGCTAATCAGTTGACGACCATCTTCAAACGCCCATGATGGCGGCTTGTCAATTTTAGCTGTCAATAGGTCGTCAGCCACTTGTCCTACTTTGTCCTCAGCTGTCCACAAATCAAACACGGGCGTACGATTGCCTATTAGTAAATACGCCATTGCAGCCAATATTGGGATCCAAGCTGCGACAATTAAACGGCTTTTGACATCAGGGGTGACCATAGGTGTTATCTGACGCTGCACATCTAATAGCTGACGCTCCAGTTCCAGCTTTTGATTTTGATAATGGCTATTATTAATAGTACCGCTGTCTTTATCTGTTTGTAGCTCAGCTAAACGTTCGCGAAATACTGCAACATTAATATCTAGCAGTTGATTGTCTATTGGTTTGGACTGCAAACGCGGTGCTCGTAGCCATGGCATAATAGCAATCAGCGCAAATATAAGAGCAATCAGCAAGCTTAGAGTTACAAATAAGCCAAAAGTAGAAAATAGAGTCATTTTTTGTCCTCTAGGCTAGTAATGTCGTGGTCGACACTCTCAGCTTGCGATAATAGACGATCAAGCTCAGCCTTTTCCGTAGAGGTCAAGGCAGCAGTACTGTTCACTGTGACGCCGCTTTGACCACGGGCAACAACTTGGCGACGCTTACTTTGCCAAAACCAACCAATAATTAAGACGAGCAATAATAGTGGTGGAAAAAACCATAGGATCCATGTTGATGGTCGCATAGGCGGCTTGTAGCTAATAAAGTCACCGTAGCGCTCTTGCATATAGACGCGTATTTCAGCATCACTACGTCTATCTTTAATTAAATCATAGACTTTTTGCTTTAGATCCTGTGCAATCGGTGCATCAGAGGCTGCAAGGTTTTGATTTTGGCATTTTGGGCAGCGAAACTCTTCTATTAATCCACGATACTGAGCTTCTTGCTGTGGTGAGTCAAAATCGTATACGTCAATAGCTGCGTTTGCCGTCATGTTAAGCAGACACGCTAGTATTAAGCTTGCTAGTTTTAAAACTATATTGGGTTTTAGTTGAGGAGCTCTTATTCGAGTAACGTTCATTTGCACATCTCCTCAACCTGAATGAGATCAGGACTATCGTTGTTCTTATTAGCCTTATTAAGTACTGTCAGGCACGGCTTAACACGCTGTTGCCAATTGGCTTCATTAATCTCACCAACAATATGCTGACGAATGATGCCATCTCCATCCACAACAAAGGTTTCGGGCGCACCAGTTATGCCTAAGTCTAGAGCAAACTGACCCAATGAATCCTGAATAGACATAGAAAATGGATCACCGCCTCGGTTTAAGTAACTGAGCGCATTACCAATCTCATCCTTATAATTCACACCAACGATATCAACGCCGCGCTCTTCTAGTTGCATTAAAAACGGATGCTCAATAACGCAAGTTGGGCACCATGAGCCCCAAACATTAAGTAAAAACGGCTTATCCGGCAAATTATCATTGGTGATAGTACGGGTAGTATCTGCTAATAACGGCAGCTCAAAGGTAGGAACCGGACGCTCAAGAGCGGTATTGGTCACAATGTCTGTTGGTTTACCTAAGCGCATGTACAATATAACTACCAAACCAAAAAAGAGGATAAGCGGAATTAAGAACCATAGCTTCGTCTGCTTTTTTTTCATTGTCTTTGGGTTACGCTGCTTACTGTTTTGGCTATCTTTTTGCTCAGGAGTATTATTCGACATAGTCATTTATTTCTCCTTTAGTGTCGACATCGTCGATACTGAGATTGCCTGCTCAATAGCTACCTCATTGACTCCATAAGTAGCCAAACTACCAGTAACTAGCAACGGAGCTTTAATTTTTTTGATGCGGTATCGTTTATCAAGCATACTAATTAATCCACCTAGAGCCATGATAATTGCCCCTAACCAAATCCAGCGAATTAATGGTTTTACATAAATCCTTAATGCCCATTGGTTACTACCATCGGCAATAGGTTCGCCCAGTGCGACATAAACATCGCGCATAAGACTGGGGTCAATAGCAGCTTCAGTTGTTGGCATCGTGCTGATAATATAAGTACGCTTTTCTGGAGTCAGTTTCGCCACTTCACGACCGTCTTTGGATACCACCACTTGCGCTTGCGTTGCATCAAAGTTACTACCCTTTATTTCAAAAAATTCAGTTACTTCAAAATCGTAACCTTGAACATTGACTGTATCGCCAATACCCATTGCTACGTCACGCTCAATACTCAGGCTACTAGTAAAGGCTATGCCAATGACAGCAACCAATACGCCAATATGAGCAGTCTGTTGACCCCAATAGCTAAGACGCAGCTGACGCAGACCTTTAAAGAAATTAGGGGCGTTCTTGGTTTTGTCTCTAAAGTCAACGATCATCCATAGCAGTACCCAAAAGCTCACCGCTAAAGTCACGCCAATATTGAACATAGCAGATGGACTGGTAAAGTAGGCGATAATAGCAGCCAATACGATACTACTAGCGGCAATGGCGATACCCACCCCTAGTAACGGACGCTTATCTTGTTTCCAGCGAATATTAGAGCCCATACCCATAGCGATTAACAACAGCCATGTCAAAGGCACAAACAGCGCATTGAAGTATGGAGGCCCTACAGATACCTGACCGAGACTAAAGGCATCAGCGATAATAGGATAGAGGGTGCCGAGCAGCACCACTAAGGTTGCAATCAAAATGATGGCGTTATTGATCACTAAAAAGGACTCACGTGAAATCAGCTGATATTGACTTTCAACGGTTAAACGCCAACCGCGAACGGCAAACATTAATAGACCACTACCGATGATAATGCCAAGAATAGCTAAGATGACCAAACCACGCGTCGGATCAGCGGCAAACGAATGCACTGAGGTAAGGACTCCAGAGCGTACCAGGAACGTGCCAAGCAAGCTTAAGGCAAAGGCGAAAATAGCCAGCATGATGGTCCATGCTTTAAACACCCCGCGCTTTTCAGTGACTGCTAATGAATGCAGCAATGCTAAGCCGACAAGCCAAGGCATAAACGAGGCGTTCTCTACCGGATCCCAAAACCACCAACCGCCCCAGCCAAGCTCGTAGTAGGCCCACCACGAGCCCAGTGCAATACCAATGGTCAAAAATCCCCAAGCCGCGAGCGCCCATGGACGTGACCAGCGTGTCCAAGCAGCATCTAAACGCCCTTCCCACAATGCCGCCATACAAAATGCAAAAGGTACTACCATACCCACATAGCCCATATATAACATGGGCGGATGAATAATCAGACCGAAATCTTGTAGGACAGGATTTAAATCAGCGCCATCGACCGCTAGATTGGGTAAGGTACGCTCAAACGGTGACGAGGTAAATATCAGCATCGTTAGCATCATTAACTGTACACCGGCCAAAATAACTAATACCCGCGCACGCATTGATAACGGCAAGCCGCGACTAAAGTATGATACCAGTGCACACCATGTGGCCATGATGGTCATCCATAGCAGCAAAGAGCCCTCGTGTCCGCCCCATGTCGCCGATAACTTATAGTACCAAGGCAACAGCGTATTAGAATGCTGCGCGACGTAACTGAGGCTAAAATCATTATAATAAAAACCTGCTATCAAAGCGCCAAATGACGTTATCATGGCGGCAAACTGTGCCCAAGCTAGGCTAGGGGCTAGTCGTTGCCAAGCAACTTGGTTACGAATAACACCAATAGTTGGCAGAATTACCTGCAATAACGCCAGTACAAAAGCGGTAAGCAAGGCAAAATAGCCCAATTCTGTAATCAACATACGGTCTAACCTTATTTACTCTAATGCGGTTGCAGTTTACTGTGGCGGTGGAATTTTTATTATTAGAACCCACCCCCGAAATCTGCTGCTATCTCTAGTTTTTAATTGATTTCGAAGGGTTTTATTTAACTACTTTAGGCGGAGTTACCAGTGGAGGCGCGCCTTTAAAGCGCAGTAAACGTAACGCATTGAGAGTAACGAGCACTGTTGCTCCAGCATCAGCTAGAACCGCAATCCATAGTCCAGTAATGCCGAATACGGTCGTGATCAGAAAGACGCCTTTGAGACCTAAAGCGAAAATGACGTTCTGATGAATGTTGCGCATGGTGGCACGCGAAAGTGCAATCAGATGGGCCATGTCTGTAACACGACTTTTTAATAATGCGATATCGGCCGTCTCAATGGCCACATCGGTACCACCACCCATCGCGATGCCAACATCAGCGGTTGCTAGTGCTGGCGCATCGTTAATACCATCACCCACCATCGCTATTTTGCTGTTATTCTTCATCTCGTTAAGCAAGCGCAGTTTGTCCTCAGGCAACAGCTCAGCTTCCCATTCCACGTCTAAATTACTGGCAAGTGCTTGAGCGGTTAAGCGGTTGTCGCCTGTTAGCATGACGGAGCGCACACCCATCGCTTTAAGTTGAGCCACACCTTCATGAGCGTCGTCTCGTAACTCGTCTCTTAGTGCGACCAATCCAAGCACTTCTCGACTTTGCTCATCGAAAAGAACTGAGACGGTCTTGCCCTCATTTTGCAGCGCCTCGATTTGTGCCTGTTGCTCGGCTGAAATTGATGCCTCATCTGCGGCATAAACAGGCGAACCGATAGCTAGCGCGCGCCCAGCGATAGTTGCGTGTACCGCTTTACCCGCAGTAGCAGAAGCTTTAGAAGCCACAGGTATGACAACTTTGGCGGCTTTGGCATGACTGACAATAGCTTCAGCAAGCGGGTGACTAGAACCTGTCTCCACACTGGCAAAGAGCGCCAATACCTTATCTTTACCTTGAGAACCCTGATCCTGAGAATCCTGACCTTGAACACTTGAATACTCTTGTGTAATGTCAACAACATCGGTCACGCGTGGTTTGCCTTCAGTTAAAGTGCCTGTCTTGTCAAAAGCGACTGTCTTCACTTGGCCGATGGTTTCTAAAGCACTACCGCCCTTGATCAGCAAGCCGCGGCGCGCACCGACCGCTAGACCAGAGGCGATAGCAGCTGGTGTTGAGAGCACAAGAGCACAAGGACAAGCGATCAATAATAAGGCTAGACCTCGATATAACCAAGTTGACCAATCTCCGCCCATGGTTAACGGTGGGACGATGATAATTAGGGCGGCAATAGCCATCACAGCCGGTGTATAGTAACGACTGAATTTCTCAATAAAACGGGCAGTGGGTGCTTTGGAAGCTTGCGCTTGCTCTACCAAATCAATAATGCGCGAAATAGTGTTATCGGCGGCTGTCTTTTCTACGCGCACTTGGAGCACACCATCGATGTTAATTGACCCTGCAAATACATTGTCACCCATCGTCTTGGCAACAGGAACAGACTCTCCCGTCACGGGCGAATCATCAAGGCTGGACGCACCTTGAACAATGGAACCATCAGCAGATACCCTATCTCCAGGACGCACCAGCACAAGGTCATTCACTTGTAGTGAAGTCGCTGGAACGTTACGCTGCCCACCTTGAGCATCAAGTAAAATCGCACTTTTCGGAACCAGCGATGATAAGGCTCTGATGCCAGCGCGAGCGCGATCAGCAGCGATACTCTCAAACAGTTCACCGATTGAGAACAAAAAGACAACCGCTGCGGCCTCTTCAGCTTCACCAATGATAAGTGCGCCAAGCACGGCGACGGACATCAGCGTTTCAATTGAAAAGAATGAACCTGTTTTAGCCAGTGCTAAGGCTTTGCGTGCAAATGGAAAAACGCCTACAATCACAGCGATGGCAAACACCCATATCCCATAAGCGGGGAACAGTAGTGACAGTGCATAAGCGCTGCCCATCAAAATACCGAGACCAACAACCTGTTTGCCTTTTTGAGTTTGCCACCACCGCTTATCCTGCGGAGCCATCTGATTGTCGCTGTCAATATCAATAGCCGATACAGTTTGTTGACCAGTATTGGCAGATATACCGAACCCTAGGCTTTTGATTGTTTTTTCGATATCACTAGCCTGAGTCGGCGCACCAGGGGCTAAATTTAGCTCTAGCGTTTCTGTAGCGAAATTCAGCTGAACATCAGAAACCCCAGGCATACGTTTCAAAGCTGTTTCAATCTTGCCGATGCAACTGGCACAGTCCATACCTTCAATATGATATTTCATAATAATTTACCCTTTGAATAATGATATTATGAACCCTATAGTGGCTTTAGAGTCAAGGTTATTTATCTACAGTTTCGTAATTTTAATTTCTCTAGCGCTAGTCTTTACAGCCACTTTAATTATTTAAATCATAGAGGTTGTTATGACAATCAAAATTGGTGAGCTCGCTAAACGCACAGGTGCCACAGTAGAAACCATTCGCTATTATGAAAAAGAGCGTTTATTACCCGAGCCTTTTCGTAGCGAAGGGAATTATCGTTTATATAATGAAGAGCACATTGAGCGTCTACAATTTATCCTACATTGCCGTACGCTCGATATGGCTTTAGATGATGTGCGAATCTTACTTGAATACTGGGAGTCGCCTGACAAGGACTGCGGCGATGTGAATAACTTGCTAGATGAGCACATTCATGCTGTGGAAATACGAATGGAAGAACTGATGCACTTAAAGCATCACTTGACCGTTTTGCGCCAGAAATGTGCAAGTAGTGCACCAGCGTCATCATGTGGCATTTTAAACGCGCTTGTCGATAACTCCTGTCATGAGTAATGATATCAGTAGTGTTCATTTCTGACGGATCAAATCATGAAAGGTTAAATACGCCCTGATGTTAAGCACAAAAAAACCCAGCAATGATATTAAGATCACTACTGGGTTGGAGGAAATAACAACTATGTTGTGCTGACTTAGAAAGTCTTATTTATCATTCATAGCAAGGTGGATATTACGATCTGATGCGGATGCGTCATCCACGTATTTTGAATCGCGCCATGTCGTATAAGCATAGACACCACTGTATGGGCTGATGCTGTTCTGACGGAAATCAGAAATCCAATTTTCGCCATCAAAGATTTGGATATGGCCATGCGGGCGCTTTGATGAGCGATCATAGACAATAACATCACCTACTTGGGTTGGCATATCATTACTGATTTTGCTAAAACCTGCTTTATCAAGCGTGCCACGAGTGGCGTACTGATAGGCTGAAGGATTGGGTGTAAATTCATAACCAGCTGATTGTAGTGCTTTACGTACGTAACGGGCACAATATCCAGAGCTGCCAGATAAAGCCACTTTTGAGGCGCGAGCAGCAGCGATAGCGGGGGCTGAATTGCTGTCAGGAACTGTATTGACTTGCTGCTGTTGTTTTTCAGCGTATAAGCGGCTGTTTAATGATGAAAGCTGATTCTCTTTTTGCTTGGCCTGCGCACTTAGGTTGCTAATTGCTTGACTAATTTCATCATTATTAGAAACATAAGCACCACTTTTGGTGCTATAGATGTTTTTTGATGAACCGTAGTTTGATGCCACAGAAGTATTGGTGATGGTATTATTTGTTTGAGAGATTGTGATAGCAGCACCACTCGTTTGTGCTATGCCCATACCCAGTACTGACAAAATCAATAAAGCCTGTTTCATAAATCTAATACCTACGGTTAATTCAAAATCGTCTGTTATCAACAACAGCGCAGTCAATTAAATCTCAATAACTCAAGTATATATATGTCATAGTGACTGATACTTCTGCTGCATATTATTCATATAAAAAATGATTATTGGCGATCACAGCTCATTGAAGTCTTACGAAGCTGTTACAAATCAAGCTGCTGACCAAAACACAAAGCCGACTTTAGCATAGGTTGTTTAGCCTGTCATTCCCCTTAAAAACCCCAAAAATACTTTTTTGATGTCGAAAAAATTGCTAATATCCCACATTTTACAATGTAAGTTTGTGTAACATGTACAGAATATAGCTGACTAGATTGACCACAATTTCTACTGTTTTATAAGCAAAAAAACGTCTGAGGGTTAAATCTATAATTTAGATTTAACCCTCAGACGTTTTTCTATTGGATGAAGTAATTACCCTATATAGGGTCTAACTAA
>NZ_LNDJ01000120.1 GCF_001444505.1 Psychrobacter piscatorii
ATTTATACGCTTTGTTGATTTTCATAAATGCGTTATTTATTAATGAGTGTGTATTTGATATTATGCTTATAATACTAGCATTTAAGGATATTTATTGCAATGAGTGAGGTATATAAAAACCGCCATGCTACCTTTAACCTCCACGTTCATTTGGTTTTTATCACTAAGTACCGAAAAAAAGTTTTAGGTGAGCTGCATCATGATTATTTCAGTGAGTGTGCTGCTGAGGTATGTAAAAGTTTTGATGCTGAGTTGAAAGAATGTAACGGTGAGACAGATCATATCCACATGCTTATCCAGTACCCGCCAACGGTGCAATTAAGCAAATTGGTTAATAACTTGAAGTCAGTCACAAGTAGACGAATGAGGGGTGATTTCATTGATTTAAGAGCAGCTTATTCCAAGCCTGTGCTTTGGTCACGCTCCTACTTTGCAAGCTCTTGTGGCGGTGCGGCATTAGATATTATTAAGCAATATATTCAGAACCAGCGAGGCTAACCAGTGATGCGAAATTCACCTCCACCCTAATGTCAGGTGGAGTCCTCTTTCGTTTTTTTGATAGTAGGATGACAGAATTGTAATCTTGCGGTCATGTCTCTGTCAGAATCACTAAAGTATGCTTTAAAGTAACTTAATATCTTAAAGTCTTTTCGACTACATACCAATTTAAATAAGGATTTACCATGTCACTATTCAAATCAATGCCACTGTCTAAATCAATCGTAGCAACTGCTATAGCCTTAGTTGTTTCAACCTCTGCTTTGGCGCACGACCCAAAAATGCATGCTGAAAAAGACCAAATGAACTGTGAGAAAATGCAAAAGCATATGCAGATGATGCAAAAAATGGATCATAGCAAAATGGACATGAATGATCCTGCTATGAAAGCCATGATGGCCAACATGAGCAAAATGAAAGCGATGTACCAAAAGCACTGTGTGAGCAGCGATAGCGACTCTTAAATATCAATTTATAAGTTCAACACTATAGTCAGTTCAATATAATTTCGATACAAGGAAACCGAGTGCAAGTTATACATTAGTATGCTTAGCGAGGATGACGCTGTAGCGGATTTATATAGACTTGACTATATTGTCAGAGAAGCTGATCAAGCAGTAATGGGATATTAAAGAAAATGGATTTTTAGGACAAACCTATGAAGTTCTTGTTAGGAATACTTTTTACTGTCTTTGTCGCTATTACGGGTATTTTTATTACGGTGACTAGTGGCATGATAAATATCGGTGCTGATCGAGCTCATAGTCCGTTGGTTTACGATTTTTTAGAAACTGCTCGCACACGCTCAATTGAACATGCCAGTAAGAATATTTTGGTTCCCAATTTAAAGAAGGCGGAAATGATCAGCTCGGGCGGTGCAGATTACAAAGATATGTGTGCAGGCTGTCATTTGTCTCCCGGCGTCAACAGCACAGATTTAAATAGCGGTATGTACCCAAAGCCTCCTAACTTTACTGAGGCGGATATCGTTAAGCGCTATCAAAAAGAGGCTGGTGCCAGACAAAGCTTTTGGGCGATTAAACATGGCATTATGGCGTCTGGCATGCCCGCTTGGGGCGCTACTCACGATGATGACAGGATATGGGCGATGGTTGCTTTTATTAGATCGTTACCTGACTTAAATGAAAACCGGTACACCATGCTAACGACTCGGTTAGACGATAGTATGTTGGATATGTCATTTGATGGTGAGATGGATATGTCAGGTGATGGATCCGAAATGCAACATTGATTTTTTATACAAAATGCAGTGCTCAATAGTGCTGCTTTTTGCGATTTGAGTTTTAAGCTTTGCTAGCACTATTTTGTCCAGTGATGTAGCTCTAATTTTTATAATATTTAATCGTCAGACAAACGCTCGGGAGTGGTTTTATGAGACGCTATACTAATAGATTTATTAATGAACATCATCTGATATCTGGCCGTGTGCTCTCGGCGATCGTGGTATTGCCGTTATCGTTAACGATTGCCGCTTGTAGTCAACCTAATTCCGCTGCTGCTGACCCAACACCAGTAAATGAGCCAACTATTGCTACGCAAAACGTGCAAACTACGCACACAGAGCAACCAACAGCTGAAACGACACCCGTCAGCGCTCATTCAGATAACCAATCAACTATCCTAAGAAATATCTCAGCCACCGTCTATAAAGATGCCAATTGTGGCTGTTGCAAAGAATGGGTCGGTTATGCCGAAGGTCATGGCCTAAATGCAACCGCGCAGAATGTTGAAGATTTGTCCCTGTTTAAAGAGCGCTACAGCGTACCCCAGCAAATGCGCTCTTGCCATACCACCGTCACTACTGATGGCTATGTATTTGAAGGTCATGTCCCTGCTAAGCACATGGCGCAGTTTCTAAAGAATCCGCCAAGTGATGCGATCGGTCTTGCCGTACCTGGCATGCCAGTCGGTAGCCCTGGCATGGAGTATCAAGATAAATTTATGCCGTATAACGTGATGCAGCTTAACAAAGACGGAACCACAGAAGTTTATGCCACTATTGAGTCTCCTCAGCAGCAGATATAGTTTGATTAATATTTGAAGTCGCTCAACCTGCTTTATCAATAATCTGCCAGATAGAGAGAGCCAACACTCATTTCATGGATTAAGTTAGGTAAATCATTATGAATAAAAATATGCTCAACCGCCGACGTTTTTTAACCGGATCCTCTGCTGTCCTTGGTGCATCCTTGATACCAACCATGGCCAGTAGTGCGTTGGGACATGCCAGTCGCTCGGGCAGTCAGAGTGCTACTATCAATAGTGATCAAAATACTCATGAAGTGCCTGTATTAACCGGTACAGAGTTTGATTTATACGTCAGTAAACAGTCCGCTATTGTGAACGGTAAAAAGAGCATGGCGACACTCATCAATGACTCGCTGCCAGCACCGACGCTAAAGATGCGTGAAGGCGATACAGTAACCATTCGTGTTCATAATCAGATGGATGAGTCGACCTCTATTCATTGGCATGGTCTGCTCGTCCCATTTGAGATGGATGGCGTACCAGGTATCAGTTTTGATGGCATACCCGCGAACAGCACCTTTACTTATAAATTCAAACTTAAACAATCAGGCACCTATTGGTATCACTCTCATAGTGGGTTCCAAGAGCAAACCGGTATGCTGGGTGCTATTGTGATTGAGCCAAAAGGCCGTGAGCGTCATCCAGTCGCAGAAGACCATGTGATCGTGCTGAGTGATTGGACGCACCGCGATCCGCACAATCTCTTGAAGCTGCTCAAACAGCGCGCTGACTTTGATAATTATCATCTGCCAGACTTCAAAAAACTACTATCTGATATTGCCGCAACAGATTTAGAAGCCGCTTATGACAAGCGCAAAATGTGGAATCAGATGCGCATGATGCCGACGGATTTTACTGATTTGTCTGGCGAAAAGACCTTTACCTATCTGATGAATGGTAAGACCACAGCGGCCAATTGGACACAACTAGTAAAAGCAGGACAGCCCGTTAAATTACGCTTTATCAATGCCTCAGCACAGACGATATTCGATGTGCGTATACCGGGTCTCAAGATGACTGTGGTAGCAACAGATGGTATTGATGTCGCACCCGTTGCGATTGATGATTTCCGCATTGGCGTGGCTGAGACCTATGATGTCATCGTCACGCCTACTCAAGATGCACATACGATATTTGCCCAAAATATCGATCGTTCAGGCTATGTCGCGACCACGCTTGCGACCAAGAAAGGTGCTCGTCCTGCGATACCTGCGATGGATCAGATCGAATGGCTGACCATGGCCGATATGATGGGTGCGATGGGTGCGATGGGTGATAAAGGCTACAAAGCAAAGCATGCCAAGACCGAATATGACTTTAAATCTGATATGCGTGTCGACAGTCCACGTATGAACCTTGATGATCCGGGTATCAACCTGCGCAATATCAATCGTGATGTGCTGAATTACAGTCAGCTGCGCTCTGTCGATGAGGCAATATTTGCGGAGCAGCGCAAGCCTACCCGAGAGATTGAGCTACATTTAACGGGTAACATGGAGCGTTATATTTGGGCTTTAGACGGGGTGATGTTTAAAGATGCGACGCCTGTCAATATTAAGCCGGGCGAGCGCGTGCGTATCACCTTAGTCAATGACACGATGATGAACCATCCTATGCATCTGCATGGAATGTGGAGTGACTTACGAACGCCATCCGGAGACTTTCAGGTACGTAAACATACGATTGTGGTTCAGCCAGCACAAAAGATTAGCTTTGATGTGACGGGAGAAGTTGGACGATGGGCTTGGCATTGCCATCTGCTTTATCACATGGAAGCCGGCATGTTCCGAGAAGTTGCCGTTGTTTAATAAACCTTCGAATATGAGCCTTATTATGAAAATATATAAAGTAGGTCTACCGTTTATTGGCATGTCATCTTTGATGTTATTAATGTCACCGTTAGCAAATGCTGCTGAGATGCCAATCATGGATCACAGCAGTATGGACATGTCTGATATGGATCATAGCAGTATGGATATGTCTGATATGGATCGTAGCAGCATGGATATGTCTGGCATGGATCACAGCAGTATGGACATGTCTGATATGGATCACAGCAGTATGAACATGTCTGGCATGCAGGGTGGTGAACCACCAGCCGATGCTCGTAGTCCAGACTATTCAAATGGGGTTCCCTACGGGCAGTATGGTAAGCCAATGATGATGGGCAGCATGCCGTTATGGGGAGTGTCAGTAGACGACTTGGGCTATCAGTTTGATGACGATCAAATCAACTTCGAAGCGACGGGTTGGTACGGTACAGATAGTAATCGTATAAGGCTACGTACCGAAGGTAGTGCTCAGACCAAAGATGATAAAGAAATCGATAGCTTGAGCTCGCTCGCTTATTGGAAACCACTGAGTATCTTTTGGAACGGTGAGGCCGGTGTCGCTTACGATACTGAAAACGACAAATCTGCAGTGATGGCAGGTATTGTCGGTACCGCGCCATATTTTATCGAAACGGACGCTAGGGCATACTTATATACGGATGGTCAGATTCGTCTTGATTTGGGCGCAGAATACGAGTGGCGTTTGGATCAGCATTGGGTAGTTATACCGGAGGTGGGGTTGACTGCCTTTAGTAAAGATGACCATGATAATGACATTACCAAGGGCTTTAATGAGATGGAAACTGAGGTCAGGCTTACTTATGAGACATTCAGTCGCCAACTCGCGCCTTACATCGGTGTGAGTTATGAGACAGCGCTTGGCAAGGCTCGTGGTCAACGACGTCAACATAATGAATCGGTTGATAGCAGTAGTTTGACAACGGGGGTTAAGTTCTGGTTTTAATATTATTAAAATAATAGGAGATATACGATGAATGCTTCAGATCAAAACAACATGAATCATCAACAGGGCATGAACCCTTATGTAAAGTTCACCCTGATGATCGTGACGTCTACGATTGTGATGTATATCATGATGTACTTCAATACCTACCAGTGGGATCACATTTACTTTAGTGAAACCAGGGCTTATATGGCGCTCTACATGGGTGCCGGTATGGCAGTCGTCATGTTGGCATTTATGACTAATATGTATAAGAAGACCAAGATTAACTTGATGATTTACGGTCTGAGCGTATTGATGTTTGCTGTCGGCATTTGGGGCGTGAGATCGCAAGCAACGGTTAATCAAGTCGATTGGATGCAGGCCATGATACCGCATCACTCGATTGCTATTCTCACCAGTAGTCGTGCTGATATTGAAGATCCGCGTGTACAACAGCTTGCTGACGATATTATAAAAGCACAAAAGCGTGAAATTGATGAAATGAAGCAGTTGATTGATGAGCTGGAATAAAGGGTATTGATATCGCTGTTTGAACCTTTACATATTGTCCTTAAGGAGTCGTTTTTATGAAACATGTGGCCAAGCAAGCGCATATCACAAGTAGTAAATACGACAAAGTGCCAGAAGGTTATAACGGTGCGGTCTATATTTGCCCAATGCATCCTAAAATCAGAGATGTTGAAGCTAGTGATTGCCCAATATGCGGTATGTTTCTTAAACCTGAAGATGAGGTTGCTGATTCAAACGATAACGAGAACAATCATGCACATTGTCATGGAAGTGATACGGAAACTACCAGCACCGAAGTAAAATCTGTCAAAGGTGGCAAATACGACAAAGTGCCAGCTGATTATGATGGTACGGTCTATACTTGTCCTATGCATCCTGAAGTTAGAGATGTTGAAAACAGTGGCTGTCCTATTTGCGGCATGGCACTGGAGCCTGCAACGCTCACTATCGGTGAGGAAGACACTTCAGAGCTTGACGATATGCGCCGTCGTTTTTGGATCTGTACGGTACTTACTATTCCGCTATTTTTATATGCCATGAGCGATATGGTTGGAATAAGTTTAGACACTATTGGTCAGTATGATATCTCATCACAAGTCGCTCAGTGGGTACAATTGGCTTTAGCAACCCCAGTTGTTATATGGGGTGCAGCGCCATTCTTTGTACGTGGTTGGCAGTCAATAAAAAGCCGCAATCTAAATATGTTTACCTTAATCGCCATAGGCATTGGCGCGGCCTATGGTTTTAGTGTCGTAGCTACTTTCCTTCCCAGTATTTTCCCCGATAGCTTTAGAGACTCGGTTGGTCAGGTCGGTGTCTATTACGAAGCAGCCGCAGTTATCACCACTTTAGTCCTATTAGGACAAGTGTTAGAGCTGAAAGCCAGAAGTCAAACTTCAGGTGCGATTCGAGCATTACTTGAGTTAGCACCGCCAACAGCAAGACGCGTGGATGAAAACGATGCTGAGGTAGAAGTGCCTCTAGAAGAGGTCGTCAGTGGCGATAAGCTACGAGTCAAACCTGGTGAAAAACTCCCCGTAGATGGCACAGTCATTGAAGGTAGTAGTAATGTTGATGAATCGATGGTCACTGGTGAACCGCTTGCTATCTCTAAAGTGACAGGCGACTCTGTGACTGGAGGCACTGTAAATGGTACTGGTACCTTATTAATCGAAGCGGTCAATGTTGGTGATGACACGGTTTTGTCCAAAATCGTCAAAATGGTCGCCGAGGCTCAGCGTAGTCGTGCGCCAATACAAAAGATAGTCGATCAAGTAGCGGGTTGGTTTGTACCGATTGTTCTTATCTGTTCCGTCATCACCTTTATCGTTTGGGCGATCTTTGGTCCTGAACCAGCGATGACCTTTGCTTTAGTGAATGCTATCGCCGTATTGATCATAGCGTGTCCTTGTGCGCTTGGGCTTGCCACACCTATGTCTATTATGGTGGGGACGGGCCTAGGCGCCCAAAACGGCGTGCTTATCAAAAATGCTGAAGCGCTTGAGAGTATGGAGAAAGTCGACACCATCGTCGTTGATAAGACTGGCACATTGACCGCAGGTAAACCTGAGTTAACCGCAATCGATGCGATGGCAGGTCAAAATGAGGATGAACTGCTAACATTAGTTGCCGCAGTAGAAAGTGCTAGCGAACATCCTTTAGCAGAAGCTATCGTTAGAGCTGCTGAGGACAAATCACTGACTATTCCCAAAGCCCATGACTTCAATTCAACGACTGGTGAAGGCGTGCAAGCTATCGTCAATGGCAAGCAAATCGCTATTGGCAACTCAAAACTGATGCAAAGCTTAAACAGTTTTGATAGTGAATTGTCGAGCAAAGCTGATATCCGCAGAAAAGACGGTGAAACGGTGATGTTTATTGCTATCGATGACAAAGCCGCGGGTCTGGTCTCAGTGGCTGATCCAATCAAGCCAAGCACTGCCGATGCTATAAAACTTCTACATGACGCAGGGCTAAAAGTAGTCATGCTAACGGGTGATAATGAAAAAACTGCTCAAGCAGTCGCTAATAGATTAGGCATTGATGAGGTACACGCTGATGTATCACCAGAAGATAAGAACCGCATTGTCAAAGAGATGCAAAACAGTGGCAGAATAGTGGCTATGGCAGGGGACGGGATTAATGATGCTCCTGCACTGGCGCAGGCTAATGTAGGTATTGCTATGGGTACAGGTACCGATGTGGCGATGGAAAGTGCAAGCGTCACTCTCGTTAAAGGAGATCTGATGGGTATTGCAAAAGCCCATAAGTTGAGCCACTCAACCATGCAAAACATTAGGCAGAACCTGTTTTTTGCCTTTATCTACAACACCATTGGAGTACCGATTGCTGCTGGTATTCTTTATCCTACTTTTGGACTGCTGCTTAGTCCTATGATAGCAGCGGCTGCGATGAGCTTATCGTCAGTATCAGTTATTGGCAATGCTCTAAGATTGCGCCGCTTAGATTTGTGATACTAACAGATTGCTAAGGCGCCGTTGTAGGCATTGGTTTTACGGAAATTTCAAAATAAGGAGGGCATTATGGGTAGTTTTTCTATTACGCA
>NZ_LNDJ01000121.1 GCF_001444505.1 Psychrobacter piscatorii
CAGTACGACATCTATCAGTACGACATCATTGGTATTAGATATAATGATGGTAGATATTGAACGCTTTTTACTCAAACTGTGCATCGACAAATATACTCATAAAAAAAGACGCAACTTATAAAAGCGGCGTCTTTTATTTTAAAGTCTAGTATGACCTATGCATGCTTTTTCTCAAACGCAATCATAAAATCAACCAACTGCTGTACCCACTCAAGTGGTACGGCGTTGTAAATACTGGCTCGCATACCGCCTACGTCACGATGACCTTTTAGATTTAACAAGCCAGCTTTTTCTGACTCTTCTAAGAACACTTTATCAAGGCTACTATCTGCTAAGGTAAATGGCACGTTCATGATAGAGCGATACTGAGGATCGACTGGGTTGTTATAAAAACTGCTGTCATCAATTGTCTTATAAAGTAAATCGGCTTTTTGCTGGTTGATTTTGCCAATAGCAGCCACACCGCCCTGCTCTTCCAACCAATCAAACACCAGTCCTGCTAAGTACCAAGAGTACGTCGCTGGCGTGTTAGACATAGACTCTTTGTCTGCTTGGTGCTCATAATTCAGTAGCATAGGACACCACTCACTTGCCTGCCCCAACAGATCATCACGGATGATTGCAATGACCAATCCTGCAGGACCGATGTTCTTTTGGGCACCTGCATAGATCATACCAAATTTAGACACATCTATCGGCTGTGACAAGATAGAAGAGGACATATCAGCGATGATTGGTGCCTCTACTTGTGGTGGCTCAAATATCTGTAGACCATGGATAGTCTCATTGGCACAGTAGTGAAAATAAGCGGCACCGTCACTCACATTCCACTCACTTTGGGCGGGTACAGTCGTAAAGTTGTCCTCTTTGCCAGTCGCGACCAAGTTAATCTTACCCAGACCAAGTGCTTCATAGCGCTGGGCTTCTTTAATCGCCTTACCTGACCATGCACCAGTCGTCAAATAATCGCCGCGTCCGCCATTTAGCAGGTTCAATGGAATGGCAGAAAACTGCAAGCTAGCGCCGCCTTGCAAAAACAGCACTTTATAGTTATCTGGTATCTCCATAAGCGTGCGTAGCTTAGCTTCTGCTTTGTCAGTAATCGCCATGTACTCTTTACTACGGTGGCTGACTTCCATGACCGATAGGCCGCGACCTTGCCAGTCGAGCAATTCGCTCTGAGCACGCTCCAATACGGATGTTGGCATGGCGGCAGGGCCAGCACAGAAGTTTGGCAGACGATGCGGCGTACTACTATTAGTATTAGCAGTGGGTGTAGACGTTTGGGTTATAGACATAATCACAGTCCTAGGTATGATGAAATAAAGAAGCGACCTTTATTTCAGTTTGTTGATAAAAAAATTTACATCGATATCAGTTTTAATATCACTCAATGAGATATGCGCTCCCACAGCTGACGTTTAGCATCACTATCTGCAATCATGTCATCTAATGTAGGCACAGTCATAAGGTTGGGGTGCTGAAGACCTTCAGGTAGTACTGTTAAAGCAGCAACTTTTATCTCTTCGCGCAGACCAATCCTAAAGACATATCCAGCAAGGCTGGCATTGGCAAGCTCTACTGTGTCCATACCGGCGCAAATCGGAAATGAGGTCGTCTCATGAGTCATTGAGAGTGCTTGAGTGATATTATTCCATAGCTTTTGGCTATCACTATTAAGTGCCTGAATATCAACCAATATCACCCAATCCCCATAGCGTCCACCTTGTAAGCTAAATGGTGCTACCTTTTTCAAGCTGTCGTCATTTACACTATCACTATTATGACTGCTTTGAGATAATTGATGTGACGCAATAGGCGCAGTTGTTGACTGCACCACTTCATCTATAAAAAATGCGGCGGTTTGGTTTGATTCGATATCTGGACTATTGTGAAGACGAGGTGCATCTGAAGTAGCAGATATCTCATTGCTCACACTATCAAAACTATAGGTGACTGGGCTTTGCTCGGTGGCTGCCTGTTCATGAATACCTAGACCATGAGTATCGTCATTCACATCATCATGGTTGCTGTTATAAGAGTCATTCGTATCATAACCACTGGTCGGCTGAACGACTGTCTCTATAGCAGCTCCAGCACTCGCGGGTTCATTATTTGCGGATTCAGTATCAATAGAGCCAGTATTTGAGCGCTCAACCGAATCTATCGTGATATCCGCTATATTTACGGTACTTGACTCAGGCCGCACCCATTGATTGATACCCATCATCGCTAGGATTTGGCGCTGCTGCACACGGCGCTGCAATACACTTAGCGGGTTTTGGATATCACTCATACGACTCTACTATCCTAATTATGTTGTCTATATAGTTTTTTAGATGATTTTGGTAGTTCTTATCAAAAAAGCTGCCGTACGCCTAGCCAGCGCTCTGACATTGCGAGCAAGCAATCATATTCATCTTGGCTGATTATCGTATCGTGTAACATCACGGTATGCAATGTACTTAGCCATTGTCGATACTCATGATGAGCAGGTCTTACCGTGCTATCGTCATTATAATCTATTTGACTACCATCCTGTTGTCTCTCTGGATAATTAGTACTACCCAAAGTATTTATGGGCCGCTTGATAGAATGAATAGTAGAAATAGGAACCGCAGCAATAATCGCTAATAATTGAATACTATTTAAGTGTTGTGCCGTTAATAACAACCATTGCAAATTGACATCGCTCACTGTCGTTAAATCAATATCAACCAAACGCGCATGACGTCTTAAATCTACAATGTAATGCGCCACACTCTCATCACCTTCACTCAATAATGAGCGCTCATATATTGAGATTATCTGGCCTTTAGCGTCTTTTGATAGGCGATACGCCAGTAAAACTATTACCGACATCTGAGCATCGCTCAGTGCTTCAAATACTTGCCCTGAAGGATCTAGCTGTACCCTTACGCCTTCTATACCAGTTTTGAGTGTCTGTGATGATAGAGCTTGCGTATCCGTATCGTGTAAAACCTCAGACAATATCGGTAGTAACTGCTGTAATTGTAACGCTTGCCATAATGACAGTATGGATAATTTTTGCCTCTCTACAGCTAATGAATGATTGAATGAATTAGCTGCCGAGTAAGAGCGATCACTCGATATTTTTTGATCTACAGAATCACAAGCTAAGCTTTTAGTTAAGTCAGATGTCAGCTGTTGGTGAAATAACTCAACCATACCTTGTTGGTAACGCAACAACATCGTACGGCATTTTGCTTGTTTTTTATAGTACTGATCGCTTTCGTGACTGTGTTCGCTGTCACTTCTAAGCTTTAATTGTTTGATATGTATTTCAGATAAGTCATGACGACGTAACTGGGCTAATGCAAATACAATCAAAGCACTGTCCAAACGTCTATCCAAATTGGCCACTATGGCCAGTAGCTTAGCATCTATCCTATGGGGTAATACTTGCTTATGACTAGTAGAGTCACTTTTAATAGAAAAGTCCTCACCCCAAATATCTGCCAAACCATATAATGCATTTGTTGACAATGGTTGATGCTGATGGCAAAGCATGACCGCTTCTATTAGCGCTTGTGCACCAAGTGGATGATAAATATGATTGAGTACATATTGCGGGAGTGACACCTTTTGAATATCGCTCGCTTCAATTAATATATCTTCTGGTAGGTCAGGGTCAGGTTTGGCCTGCCAAGGCTTCAGCAAATTATCGGTATCTATAGGTGATATTTCTACCTGCAAGCGACCATCGATAATTGTATCTACCTCTTTAGTGAACTCAAGACCTTTATCTGTCAGGCTTTCACTGTTACTTGCAGTGTTATCAAAAATAGCGTTTTGCTTATGGTTTTCTTCTGCATCAATATCGAATAATGATCGATGCGGCAATTGAGACTTTTGAGACTTTTTCTGTGAATTTTTGCTTAGGCTATTTTTTATTACAGCTCCCAAATCACCTAGATGGCGCTGCCGATATATTTCTTTTATTTTCTGCTGATTGATCCGCTTTTCTTTAACGACTTGTACGGCAAACTTACGATAGGCATCAGCATTAATAGCACTCATACGCTCCGTCAAGCTTGGATGAGTGGCAAACCAAGACACATCACCCAAGTCCGCGCCACTACTGGCAAAGAAAAAATGGCTGAGTCCATTGACATCGGCAATACCAGAGAGGCGTGACCCAATCGGGTCCTGATGAATGGCTTTTAAGGTTTCTATGATCGCAGGCGAGCGCGTTAATTGTACGCTGGTTGCATCAGCAAGTAACTCACGCTCACGATTAAAGCTGTGTTTGATTAGCTGGGCACTGGCCATACTTGAGAAGCTCAAACCGTGGAGCAATAATGTCCAGACACTACGGGGTGCTTGACGATCGATCACAGGTCTACTTTGCACCCACCGAGACTCACGTTTGGCTGATGCCTGCTGATGCTGTGATTGTGTCTGCCAATACTCCACCCACTCACTGTGCGTGGTAAAACGGGCGGTCTGTGCCTCTATATGGCGTGCACGACTGTCAACTTGTCTCTGTGATAGAGGAATATCGGTGGCAACTGTATTGTCAGAATAGCGACTATTAGGAATGGGGTCGCTCCAATCATATAGAATCTGTAGGCCAGCTAACACCACCATCAGCTGTAGATTGAACGTGGCATCCCCATGCAAGATATGACCATACTCATGACCAATCAGCCCATATAATGCTTCATCAGACAATTTATCTAGCGCACCTTGGGACACGATAAGCACCATATCTTGACGATGACGACCCGCGACAAAGCCATTGATTCCTTGCTCATTGGGTAGTACGTATAAGAGAGGCGCAGACAAACCTGATGCAATCGCTAACTGATGGGCAATCTCATAATAACGACGATAGACTGGTGGGAAATCACGCTCGCTTCGTACTGCTATATGATGTGAGCGATAGTGAACTTTTTCTTTGATTTCATGTTGATGCGCTACCCCATGACTGTGCTCCCATGGTTCCTGACTGTTATCAATAAACAGTCTGACCGCCCCTACTCGCTGAGCAATAGCGCGACCACCCGCTCTCAAGCGCCGATATTCTAAAAAACTCCCACCAACGAAACTGCCTAATATAAAGAGAATGACTAGTATCAATACCCAGTGATACACACCGCCTGTGAACACCGTTAACAGCAAACCCATGATAGCCAGTGCCACCGCCATATGAGCAAGCACAATAAGGAAAAACAGCCCATAGAGCAATAGACTGCGCCGTGTACGTATCCGCTGTTCACCAAAAAAATCCATCAACTGGGCTGCCTAACATTGGCCAAATTTATCTAAATCTTAGCCCAGATTAACATTCGGTGCTTTAGCAATGGTATCTCTGTCTGCGAATACCAAGGGACTAAGCGGACGAAAGCCAAAAGTCGTACTGACAAGATTGTTAGGGAACACTTCACGATCATTGTTGTAGAACATCACGCTATCATTATAATGCTGACGAGCAAAACCGATTCTGTTTTCGGTATTGGTCAGCTCATCCATCAACTCTTTGATCATACTGTCCGCTTTGAGCTCAGGATAGGCTTCTACCACTGCTGAAAACTGGCTCAACGCTTTGGACAACATGCCTTCTGCCTTGGCAAATAGTGCCATGTGCTCTTGTGAGTCTGGCTGATGCTTATGCGAATCTTGTAGGTTTTGAGCATGATTGCGTGCACTAATAACTCGTGTCAGTGTCTCTTCCTCATGAGTCAGGTAACGCTTGGCTGTTTCGACTAGATTTGGAATCAAATCATGGCGACGTTTGAGCTGCACATCTATCTGCGCAAAGCCGTTCTTTGCTTGGTTACGTGCACGCACCAATTTATTAAATATGGACACCCCAAACACAACGATTAGCACCACAAATATAATGAACAGCCAAACAAACATCTTCATAACCAAACCTCAAAGTGTCCAGAATGTTAACAAACGTTAGTACATTGTATTTTAACGCATATGAATCAATGAAGCTTTTAATTTAAATAAGAAATCGAATGAAATCTTAGACAAAAAAAAGCCCTTTACAATGAAGGGCTTAATACAGAATACCGGTATATTAGGTACTTTATTAGAATATCTATCAAATTTTAGGCAAAAAAAAAGCGACTCCATCAGCACATCCTCGGCACACATCAAATCTATTACCGTTGCTACCTTCCGGTCCTGGCGGGATTCATAGAACAATGTTGCGAGGCTACCAATGGAGCCACCGGATGAGATTATACAAGGATTTTTTAATTTTACAACCCCTATCTTAAAACTGTTTGTTTTAATCGAAAAATAACCCAGTAACCTAGCTCACAAAATTCTCACAGCAACTTATACAGATTTTGCTATTTTAGTGAATGAAGTTGCACACATGTCCGCATTTAGAAAATGAGACGCACAACTTCTCATATGAAAATGGATTTTAAAAACATTCATATGAAGACTATTAAAACTAATTTAGGAGATAATAATGAAAAATGCTTTACTGAATAAAGCGGCACTCGCCTCTGGTACTGCTTGTTTAATGACAGCCATGATGGGTAGCGCCCATGCAGAGCCAACAGGCTATGACCAACTGACGTTTCAGACAGAAGTAAAAGAAGAAATCCAAAACGATGAAGTACGCGCCAGCTTATATAAAAAGGCTCAGGCAACGGATGCCAAAACTTTAGCCACGATGCTTAATACGTCAATCAATAATGCCATGAAAATTGCCAAGCGCTACCCAAGCGTGACCGTCAGCACAGGGCAGCAGCGTACCTATCCACGCTATGACAAAAACGATAAAATCATTGGCTGGACAGGTCAAGCAAACATAGACTTGAAAAGTACAGACTTTGCAGCAACCAGTCAGCTGATTGCGGACCTACAAGAAACCTTAGTCATGGATAATCTTAACTTTGGCGTCTCAGATACCAAAAAAGATGCATTAGAGCAAAAACTAATGACCGAAGCATCTCGCGCTTTTCAGCAGCAAGCGAAGAGCCTGACTCGTGCTTGGGATGCACGTGGCTATCGCGTCGTGAATGTTAATTTGAATACCGGTAGCAACTATCCACGTCCAATGTATAGCGCTATGAGCATGAAATCAGGAATGGCAGACGAGTCGGTACCAAGCCAAAGCTTTGAGTCTGGTAATAGCACTATCTCAGTGACTGCCAATGGTACCATTGAGCTGACCAAATAAGTAAGTACCAAATAAGTAAATGACAACAGGCTTATTTAAAGCTCAGTAAAAGCAATAAATAATAAGGGCAGACGCGATGATCACGTCTGCCCTTTTTATTTATATATTACTAATGACTTTGCTATTGAGATACAGCGTCATTACCGCGCATTCTTAACAGTACCTTCTGATGCCATGGCAAGCGCTCGTAAGCCAAAAGCTGCTCGGCAAGCTTCTTTTTCTTTTGTAGAATCAATGTGTTTTGAATGACATGTACCGTACGATTGACCTGCTGCCCTGTTTGTCCTGATACCTTCTTAACTACAGCGCGGATGCTATGCGGGCCTGGCTGCAGATCGACTGTTGCGACAGAAGCACTTAATCCTTGGGCGATTTCTTTACCATCCAAATATATACTCACTTGATCGCCATTCTGTAGCGCAGGCTTTACGTCAAGCGCGATAACGATACTCTGTGCAGGACGCTGATAGGCACGCTCAGTGCTCGGCTCAATCATGCTCAACTGATAGTTGATATTCACCGCAGGTTTGGTGGCAGCGGCTGCTGGAAGGTCAGTATTGCCTCTGACCTCATTTGGCATGCCTTTTGGAGCGCTACTTTCTCCAGTATTGACGCTGGTCTGGCTGACTTGTTTTCCTGCCTGATCCTCATAAGACTGCGGACGATCGGTAAAAGTCACTTGACCTGTCTGCTCATCAATCACTTTGTAGATGGGTGCTGCGTTGCTGAGAGGCGCACAAAGGCTAGCGATGATAGCCAATGCTCCTAACTGTACATTGCCTCGTAACAAATTCCGCTTTGATAACAAACTCATAGTCAGTCAACCTAATTAGTATTTACTATTAATATACTTTTATAATAACTATTATGCGATACTTTTGGTGCAAAATCAGTAGGATTTGATGTGAAATCAATGATATTTAAAAAAATAGGTGTAATGGACATTTTTCATGCTGGC
>NZ_LNDJ01000122.1 GCF_001444505.1 Psychrobacter piscatorii
TAGCGGATACGTCTTTTTCGTTGGATGACGCTCAGGAAGTATTACTATTTGAAGGGAAACCTTATAAGATTGGCGATGCGCTTTATCTTGGTGGCGGAGCATTTACTTATCCTAAAGGAATCCTGACAGGTGAAAATATAAAGCTCAACTGGATAGACTGTGGTTTGAATAAAGGATGGTTGGGCGGTTAAGTCTCATTAATAGTGTAAAAATTTAACAATGCACGCATAAAACAAAACCGCCAAATCAGCGACTGATTTGGCGGTTTTTTATAAAATAAACGAGCAGTTATCGAAAATGATCATTACATATAGTTTTCGATACTTGGGCAAGAACACATAAGGTTCTTGTCACCGTACGCATCATCGACGCGTGCCACACTTGGCCAGAACTTGTTTGCACGGATGTAAGGCAGTGGGAATGCAGCAGTCTCACGGCTGTATGGATGCGTCCATTCTTCACCAGTAATCATAGCGGCGGTATGCGGTGCATTGACCAGTGGATTGTCTTCTAGCGTCCAGTTGTCTTCACCCGCTTTTGCTTTCATCGCTTCAGCTTTGATAGATTTCAGCGCACTGATAAAGCGATCCAACTCCTCGACAGACTCAGACTCTGTTGGCTCAATCATCAGTGTACCTGCGACTGGGAAGCTCATCGTTGGTGAGTGAAAACCGTAATCCATCAAGCGCTTAGCAATATCGCTTTCAGTGATGCCAGTTTCTTCTTTTAACGGACGAATATCAATGATACATTCGTGAGCCACGCGGCCATTTTTGCCTGTATATAATACAGGGTAGTGGTCTTTTAGCTGGGCGGCTACATAGTTGGCGTTTAGCAAGGCAAGCTCGGTCGCTTTTAGTAGGCCATCGCGGCCCATCATAGCGATATACATCCACGAGATCGGCAAGATGCTCGCTGAACCATAAGGCGCAGCCGATACCGCTGAGCAGTCTTTTTGCGCGTTATGCACAGGGCTTAGCGTATGGTTTGCCATGAATGGTGCCAGATGTGCCTTCATACCGATAGGACCCATACCTGGACCACCGCCGCCATGCGGGATACAGAAGGTTTTGTGCAAGTTCATGTGTAGCACATCAGCACCCACGTCTGCAGGTTGCATCATGCCTACCTGAGCATTCATGTTGGCGCCATCCATATAGACCTGACCACCATGCTTGTGGATCAAATCACAAATATGGCGAATGCCTTCTTCAAACACGCCATGAGTCGATGGGTAGGTGATCATTAAAGCGCCCAAACGCTCGCTGTGCTCTTCACACTTGGCGGTTAAATCCTCAATATCAACGTTGCCGTTTTCATCGGTTTTGACCACGACGACTTTCATACCCATCATCATGGCAGTAGCAGGGTTGGTACCGTGCGCTGACATTGGAATGAGGCAAACATCGCGATCGTTCTCACCTAGCGACGCGTGATAACGGCGAATCGCGAGCAGACCAGCATATTCACCAGAAGCGCCAGAGTTTGGCTGCATAGAGACATCATCAAACCCAGTGATGGCTTTTAATTGATCTTGTAAGCTATCGATCATCGCGATATAGCCTGTGACTTGGTCACGCGGTGCAAAAGGATGCACATTAGCAAACTCAGGCCAAGTAATCGGTAGCATTTCACTGGTGGCGTTGAGCTTCATGGTGCAGCTGCCTAGTGAAATCATGCTGCGGTTCATCGCTAGATCTTTATCTTCAAGCGACTTGAGATAACGCAGCATTTCATGCTCGGTATGATGCGAGTTGAATACTGGATGTGACAAGATATCATCTGTACGCAGATGCGCGCTATCGAGAGAGACGCGAGCGGTTTCAGGTAGATCGTGTGACTTGTTGACGAATAGCTGAGTCAAGATTTTGAAATCTTGCTGATCGCTAGTTTCACTAAAAGCAACGCTCAATTTGGTGTCGCTTAGACGCCATAAGTTGTAGCCAACGTTGTCTGCATTTTTAAAGATTTGCGTAGCTAGCTTCTCTGAACCACAATCAACCACGACTGTATCGAAGAATTGATCGTGTACCACGCTTAAGCTGCTGTCATTCGCTGCTGTGATGGCATCAGCAAAGGCGGTGGCAAACGCATGGATACGAGTCGCAATACGCTTCACGCCACTTGGACCATGATATACCGCGTACATACCAGCGAGATTGGCGAGCAATACCTGCGAAGTACAGATGTTTGAGTTGGCTTTTTCGCGGCGGATATGCTGCTCACGCGTCTGTAGCGCCATACGTAATGCGGTATTGCCCTGTGCGTCTTTAGATACGCCAATGATACGACCAGGCGCTGAGCGTTTTGCTTTATCAGAGAACGCAAAGTAAGCAGCATGTGGGCCACCAAAGCCCATTGGAATACCGAAACGCTGTGTGCTACCTAGCGCTACGTCCGCACCCATGTCGGCTGGTGATTTTAATAACACCAAGCTCATGATGTCACTGACGACACTGACGTAAGTCTTGTTTTCTTTTACGGCCGCGATGACGTCTGTTAAGTCTTTAACGTCGCCTTCTACGCCAACATACTGGAATAGCGCGCCGAAATAGTCGCCAGATTTAGCCGTCTCAAAATCACCCACGACCACGTCCCAACCAAAGTATTTAGCACGAGTATTGATGACATCTAGCGTTTGTGGATAGACACGCTCATCGACGAAATACTGTGTTGATTTGCTTTTACTCACACGCTTTGACATCGCCATTGCTTCTGCCGCTGCCGTTGCTTCATCAAGTAATGACGCACCAGCTAATTCAAGACCAGTCAAATCGATACATACTTGTTGGAAGTTCAGCAATGCCTCCAAACGACCTTGAGCGATTTCTGCTTGGTAAGGCGTATAAGCGGTATACCAGCCTGGATTTTCAAGGACGTTGCGCTGAATGACGGCAGGCATACGAACAGGAGAGTAGCCTTGACCGATATAGCTTTTGTTAACAGTGATGTCATCTGCCATCGTGCGTAGTTTGGCAAGTGCCGCATGCTCACTCATCGCCACTGGCAAATCCAATTCTTTGTGCAAACGTACTGGCTCAGGCACAGTGTCATTGATAAAGCTTTGCATATCTTTATAACCAACAGCGCTGAGTAGGTCAGCTTGCTTGGTTTCGTTCGAACCTAAGTGGCGATAGACAAATTCAGCTTCGTTGAACAATCCTTGAAAGGTATCAAACGATGGGTTTTGAGAGATAGTCATGACAATCCTTGGTTAAGGGAGTAATAAACAAAATAGCAATTAAGGGAATAATATGAGCGGTACGTTATACGTAATGCACAAACTGTTTTTGATCAAAGCGGAATTGGGTGTTGTAAACGCCATTGTCAGCACGCTCGCCTGCGCCAATCATCATCACGATATGATGGTCGTCGCTAAGATTGAGCAACGCTTTCATGGCAGGCTCATCAAAGCCGCCCATAGGACAGCTATCAAAACCATGAGCACGTAGTGCCAACATTAGGTTTTCGGCGGCAAGGGCGGTGTTATTGGTTGCCCAGTTTTTGGTGTCTTCAAAAGTATAGTAAGGCGATTTGAGAGGGCCTTTGACGCGTCTGACGACTTGAGTGGCGCCCCATTTGGCAGCGGATATCACATTGGCAGGACCGCGCAAAAAGTCCAGCGTGACGACTTTGTTATAGTAGTCTTTGACTTTTTTTGGTACTGGCTGATCGGGATACTCGCGCAATATTTGCTGAGCATGCTCATGCCAGATATCAGTGCGAGCAACGATAGCGATTAAGCGCGCCGATGTTTTTGCCGCGTTTTGGTTCATACAGTTTTTGATCGCCTGTTTGCGATTGTCAGCATCATCGATAACATAAAACTCCCACGGCTGTAAGTTGCTAGAGTTTGGTGCTAGCATGGCCAAACGCAGACAGTCTGCCAGTACGTCGTCAGGGATGGGCGTGTCAGTAAAACGGCGCACGGAACGGCGTGATTCTACGATATCGCGAAAGGCTTGTAGCTGCGGCGTATGGTTTGGTGTGGCGATGGGGTCTTTATTATCGGTGTTGGCATTCATATTAGGATCCATGCTGAGAATTGGGTTATCAGTTTGCGTCGTTATTGATAGTACGTATTCATTGGGATTCGAATAGGTGATCAATACGAGTCAATGAGATAACGCTTGAGAGCAATAACATCGGACGATAATGGTTTTTGGTGGTCTATATATAAAGCTGCTTTGTTATCAAAGGCGTCATCTATGAATCAACCCTGCTGATAAGAAAGGGGTATCAAATAGGAGATGTAGATACCCGCTTTTGCCAGTATCTACAAGTTTGGCTGCTATTTTGGTTTAGCTACTGTCTTTCTGCTAAACTAAGGGCGATTATTATAATTCGCTTTCGTATTCGTCAGCGGTCATCAGTGCTTCATAGTCAGCGATGTTGTCAGGCTTCACTTTAAAGAACCAGCCTTCACCATATGGATCAGAGTTGATGATTTCAGGATCATCTTCTAGTGCTTCGTTGATAGCGATGACTTCGCCTGAGATAGGCGCGTATACGTCAGAGGCGGCTTTTACTGATTCAACAACTGAGATTTCGTCGTCAACAGCGATAATATCGCCCACATCTGGTAGTTCAACGAACACCACATCACCCAATAGGTCTTGAGCATGGTCAGTGATACCAACAGTGATCGTACCGTCGTCTTCTAAGCGTAGCCACTCGTGACTCGCAATATATTTTAGCTCTGCTGGGATGTTGCTCATGGTCTCTCTCCTAAATGATAGAGGTTAATTAACAAAAATAATGGAGGCTGGGCGTGTCGTCGTTTTTATCATTATGTCTAAAACGACAACGCGCTCTAATAATAAGATTTATAAGACCTAAGAGTCAAACTGTTGCTTGCCGTTACGGACAAAAGGCAGCTTTAATACGCGTACATCAACGAATTTACCTTTGCCGCGTAGATCGACCTGTACGTGATCATCTTCTGATAAGCTGGCAGGTACGCGGGCAATCGCGATGGAGTTTTTTAGGCTAGGGGAGAATGTACCACTGGTGATAATACCAGTTTGCTCATTGTCAGTGCCCTGATTGATAGTCACCGTCATGCCTTCACGCAATACGCCGCGCGTGGTCAATAGCAGACCTACTTGCTTCATGGCAGTGTTGTCTTCTTTTGCCTGCTTGCGTTTGCTGACCAAAGCGTCACGACCGACAAAGGCACGATCGTCTTTTAGTGCAAGCGTCCAGCCCATGTTGCACTCGTAAGGGCTGATGGTCTCGTCCATGTCATGACCGTAAAGGTTCATGCCCGCTTCCATACGCAAGGTATCACGTGCGCCAAGACCGGCAGGTTTGATGCCATTTGCTTTTAGCTGCTCAAAAAAAGCGGGGGCATCATCGGCATGCATAATGACTTCGACGCCATCTTCACCAGTATAGCCAGTACGAGCCACAAACCAATCGGTGCCTTCGATATCGGTCAAGTCAGCACCAACGAAAGGTTTTAGCCCAGCTAAGGTATCTGCCCAGTTTGGTTTGGCTTGAGCCAGTTTCTCAATAGCATTTGGCCCTTGAACGGCAAGCATGGCAAGCTCAGGACGCTCGGTAATCGTAATATCAAAGCCTTCAGCGACTTTATTAAACTGTGCTAAGTCTTTGTCACGAGTGGCTGCGTTAGAGACGATACGGTACTCAGTTTCCTCTGCATTCATCAGATAGACGATCAAATCATCGATGACGCCGCCTTGCTCATTGAGCATACCAGAGTACAGCGCTTTACCAGCGGTAGTGAGTTTGTTGACATCATTTGCGAGTAGTTTTTGGAGCCATGCTTTAGTATCTGCGCCTTTGATATCTGTGACAACCATATGTGAGACATCAAACATACCGGCATCTGTCCGTACCGCGTCGTGCTCTTCGATTTGTGAACCGTAATGAATTGGCAATTCCCAACCAGAAAAATCGACCAGTTTGCCCTCACTATCAAGATGAGACTGGTAAAAAGGGGTGCGCTTAGGGGTTTTAGTGCTGCTAGAGTCTTGAGAGTGGGTATCAGTCATAACAAATCCTTATGTGTACATCAGTCGTACTCGGCAGAGTAGAGTGGTGTGCAACGTAAAAGTAGCGAGAAGCAATATTGCAAGGCGCAATATTACATCAAAGGGTGACACAGAAAGCAAAGATAAAGACGTAGGCCAAACAGACGCTGAACGTCGGTTTAAGCTAAAGCCCTATCTGTCCTGTGACCTGAGATTTTCAATACGAACCATCGTTTACGAGCAGTTATTTAAAACCTGCGGTTGATGATAGCGTATTTTCTCCCCTTCGGTGGGTAAGACGTCGTCCGTACTTACCACTCTCCAGATTTGTTATGTCTGACGTTTGATAAAGTAGAGCGCTATGAGCGTGATGCTAGCAAACACTACCAAACAACAGTGACATGTGTTTTTCAGTCCTTTTACCTGAGCGATTGGCAGGGTGGATGCGCCTTCGGTGGTCGTATGGCAGTTGTCAGTTTGTATCACCAATAGGGTTTGATACAAAATCTGTGCCGACAGACTCTCTCCTGAAAAACGCTTTTATTATGAAAGTTTCAAAGCGCTTTTACAAGTCATCACCACCATTAAAACAAATAAATTTGGCAAAAATGTTTGCTCACTAGGACATTTGCTCACCAAAGACGCTTAGCAAGATGGTGTTTTTTATCTCTATCAGCCGTTTTGAGAATCAATAAAATGATGTATGGGCGCAAAAATTACCATAGCAACACGCAAAGCGACTACTGGTGTTTGCCTGAAATATGCTAACCTACGACCATAGTTTCTGATAGGTGGTTTTTATGCATTGCGATATTTATAAATTTCCCAAACATGACGACATGTATGTATATATTGCGCGCCCTGAATATCCTGATGATACCGATGAGATCAAAGATTGGCTTGGCGTACTGCCAAAAGACTTTCGTGCAGGGTTGGGCCGTAGCAAGTTTGTCATGCACCTAGATCTGGCGGCGACGCCCACTCTGGCGCGTGTTGATAAAGAAGAGGTACTGGCAAAGCTAGCGTCCCAAGGTTATTTTGTGCAGATGCCACCACAAGATGTCATGCGCCGCCAAGCAGAGCTACGCGCTCGTGAAGCGCAAGACAATATCTACGACTAGATACATTTTACCACTAGATAACATTGACGATTGGTACGCTTATTGGTAAGACGGTTGTGGCAAGGTGATTGAGAGAATGGTCTTTACAATGCTATGGACAAAACACTCATGACACATTTGGTCACATGCATTTGGGTAGAAAGTCGTGATAAACTGACACCCCATGACATCCACATAAAAAAATACAGATAGAAACGCACATTGATGTGTGCATCGATTATGTATTTGATCTTATTTTGGTACGACAGAACGCACCATACACTGCTAGGCACATAACGTGTCAACGGTGATAAACGCAGGTAGTGAAACACGTATGGATTGGTTAAAAAATATTTTGCACAGCTTACCATTAGAATCTATTAGTGACATTCTCGGTGAGATTGCTATTTGGTGGGGCCAAATGGTGAAAGATGTACCGCCCGCCGATTTGCCAATGTATGCGTATCTTGGTGGCTCTATTTTGGTGTTGGTGTTATGGTTGCTAGTCGCTCGCATATTGCCAAAACCACTGGGCGGTATGAGTTGGATGATACTGTTTGCAGTGTTATTGGCGCCAGGCGCAGCGCTTGGTGACTCTAGTGAGATTGCACCAGCCAGTATCAGCGTCGTCTACGCTGTTATGATGAAGGACTTTGCAGGCGCGATTGCCAATATGTTGCCAATATTGGTGGTACTGGTCATCGGTTTGTTTATCGGTTTTATGTGGCAGCTGATACGCGGTGCATTCGCATCGAGCTTGGACAAAGCCCGCAGCCGTACGGCAGAGGATACGCAAGCGACAATGCAACTGACGACCGGCAGTTATTTGGCAGAAGGTGCTACTGTCACCGAACAGTCCGATACTAATGTAAACCTAGAAAAAGATAGCACATTAAATCAGAAAGCCAATAGCGATATGTCTGATAAATGATAAAAGTAGACTAGGGCGTGTTGAACATTCGACCA
>NZ_LNDJ01000123.1 GCF_001444505.1 Psychrobacter piscatorii
GTTTTCAGACAATATCGCCCATGAGCTACGTACGCCAATAGCGACGCTGAGTACGCAAACGCAAGTCATGTTAACTAAGCCAAGAGAAAGCGACGAATACATTGAGCAATTGCATCATCAGCATGATACGTTAAAGCAGTTATCCGCCATGATTAACGATATGTTATTACTGGCAAAAACTCAAAAAGAGCTGAGTGATTCGCAAATCAGTCATGTCGATATAGAGAGCTTGATCACAAAGCTTATAGATTATTATGAGATGATTGCTGAGGATCGTGAGATAATCTTTGAAAAATCGGGTGATTTTAAAACAGTACTAGGTGATAAAGGCTTATTGCAACGGCTGTTTGCCAACCTGATGTCAAATGCGATTTATTATGCGGCTAGTAATAGCACTATTATGATATCCGCTACTGTCCTCACTTCAAGCACCTCGCTTAATGCGCCAAAAGACGATATTCAATCCCCAGAGCAGCTCTGGTTAAGAATAACTATGACCAACCGTCTAGACAAACCATTAAATCAGATTGAAGCCGATAAACTGTTTGAGCGATTCTATCGTCATGATAAAACGAATACGATGCATTCAGGAACAGGCTTAGGCTTATCTATTGTGCAAGCTATCGCCAATGCTCATAATGGCAAAGTTAGTATTACTATCAAAGATGAGTGTCTTTTTGAGGTTGCTGTAAAGTTGTTGATTGCCAGGTAGTAAATACCTTCATACTGTCTATGAACCGCTCAGATTAGATCGAAGGCGAGTTTACTTGGAAGGTCTCTCTATCCATAAGATGAGATTCTGACTTGCGATAGTTGTACTTTTCAATTGTTGGACAAAAAATTTCTTATATAAGCCTATTTCATACATTCTATTACCAATAATTATGATGCCTTTATGATGATTCATCCTCAGTATGATCCCGTAGCGCTTTCCTTGGGTCCATTGGAAGTGCACTGGTATGGGCTAATGTATTTGCTAGCCTTTGCTGCCGCTTACGGTTTGGCTTGGTATCGCAGTACCAAACGCGACAATTGGACCACCGACATGGTCTCTGACTTAGTCTTTTATGGCGCGCTTGGTGTCATCTTAGGCGGTCGTATTGGCTATGTGCTGTTTTATCAGTTCGGTGAATTACTCCAAAACCCTGCCTATATATTAAAAGTCTGGGAAGGCGGTATGTCTTTCCACGGCGGCTTTATCGGCGTCATGCTAGGTATGTGGTTCTTTGCCCGTAAATATAAAAAGACTACCTTTCAAGTATTCGATTTTATCGTTCCTTGTGTACCAACCGGCTTACTGTTTGGGCGTATCGGCAACTATATCAATGGCGAATTATGGGGTCGCGTCTCAGACGGTGGCTATAACTGGCTGACCTACTTTCCGCAAGCCGCGGCGTTTGATATGGAGCAATTACAGAGCAATCCACAATTGCAAGAATTGATGATTGAAGTCAATGGTCAATACATATTGCCTCGTCATCCATCACAGCTATATGAAGCCTTTGCCGAAGGTCTGCTGCTATTTATATTCTTATGGTGGTATTCATCAAAACCACGTCCACGTATGGCCGCCTCCGCTGTATTCTTACTAGGCTATGGCATCAGCCGCTTTATCATTGAATTCTTCCGCCAGCCAGATGCTGACCAAGGATTCATATTATTAGGTTGGATGACCAAAGGGCAAATCTTAAGCGCGCCGATGATTATCGCCGGCTTAATCATGCTGATTTATGCTTACAAACGCGGTATTTATGATTGGGGTAAGCAGTCTGCATATTAGAAATAAGTGTCGAGGTGCATGAACAAATAAATATAAATGCAGTTCTAACAAGATACATTCCATTTGCAGAATTAATACCTAACCCCAGTTCGGGATAAGCGCTCAAAAAAAAGATAAAAAAGAAGTCCAAAGTTGCTAAAGTGAGTTTACCAAGACCACTTAAGCAAAAAGGACTTCTTACATGGACAACCTAACCGAACTATACTGCCATATTGACGACTTTTATCAGCAATTCAAACCTGAGTTTGACGCTCATTTAATCGCAACGGGCCGTCAACGGCTAAGAGCATGCCAGATAAGTGTAGCAGAGATTATGACCATCTTGGTACTGTTTCATCAACTGCGGTATCGACAGTTTAAGGCGTTTTACTACCATCACATGCTTGGCATGATGAAACGGGCGTTTCCAAATCTGCCGAGCTACTCGCGATTTATAGAGCTTGTGCCGCGCAGTATCATACCACTGTGCAGCTACTTGCAAAGCATGATGGGCGACTGTACAGGTATCAGCTATATTGATTCAACCAAGATAGCAGTTTGTCATAACAAACGTATCTACCGTCATAAAGTCTTTGAAGGACTTGCAACCCGAGGCAAAAGCAGCATGGGCTGGTTCTATGGCTTTAAGCTGCACGCCATTATCAATCATAAGGGCGAGCTTGTATCTGTTAAAGTCACTGCGGGTAATACGGATGACAGAATGCCTGTTAAGGATATGGCAACGCCTGTGTTTGGCAAGGTGTTTGGTGATAGAGGCTACATCAGTAAAGCCCTAAACGAGTGGCTCACAAAACACAGTGATACCACGTTGATAACCAAACTTCGGCGTAATATGAAACCCCAATTACTTGAGCCTATGGATGAGGCACTACTCAATCATCGCTCTTTGGTTGAAACGGTGTTTGGAGAGCTTAAAAACTTGTGCCAAATCGAACACTCACGCCATCGTAGTGTCACGGGGTTTATCACAAACTTGCTGTCAGGTTTAATTGCTTATTGCTGGTTTCCCTATAAACCCACCATCAAAAATATGCCTCAGCAGGGACAGGTAGCCACATTGTAAATAGTATCAATGAGTTACAATGTGGCTTATCCCGAACTGGGGTTGTAAATAGACAAGTCCATACAGACAGTGAATTGGTCAATTCGAATATTGGAAATAATAGGTAGCCCTTCATGTCCCTTAAGAGCGCAGAAAAGTCTCCGTCATTAACGCAAAATAAATCGTCGAAAAAATCTTATCTGTTGGCGTTCGCTTTCAGCGCGGGTTCATTATTGACAGGGCTAGCAGCGACTGGGCTGACGGCCGTGCCAGTGGCATCGCAAGCGGCAGGATTGGGCGATTTATTTAGCAGTGATAAAAGCGCGACCCAACCGAAATTTTTGCCTGTTGATGAAGCGTTTCAAGTTAGCAGTAGCAGCAAACCGACCAATAATGGCACGCGCTTAGCCATTAACTTTGACATTACGCCTGAGCACTATGTTTATAAAGACCAAATTAAGCTAACGTTGCCTGCTGGCGTGAGCGCTGCACCTTTTAGCTTTAGCCAAAAGCCTATCTCCATAGATGATCCGACCTTTGGTCAAGTATTGGTCTTTGACCAAGCCAATATGGTTGCTACTACCATTTTGAGTAGTAGTAATGGCAAGGCGATAAATAATGCCGCCGTGACAATAGGTTGGCAAGGCTGTGCCAAAGCGGGTCTATGCTATCCACCGGAGAAAATAAAAACCACAGTCAATATCGCTGCTGCTTCACAATCGGCAGCCAATAGTTCAAGTAGTACTGCTACAGTTTCTGCGAGCAATAACAGCAATGTAGAAACTGCGCAAGCCTCTACAGATGGGACAGTTACCAATAGTCTTGCTACAGAGCAAACTACGCCAGATGACGAGGTGATTGATTATGCATTGTTAGATGACGAAGCGTTAGATGCAGAGCTTGGTGCAATCAATACCATCTCTGGAGCCGATGAAGAAGTGGTAGGCGATAATGTCACAAGTGAAGCAGCGAACAATGACGCTGTCATAAATAATGCTGCTGCAACAAACAATACCGTTGTCGTTGATAACGCCATTAATAGTGACCCTTTTGGCTTAGCTTCGCATCCGTGGTTGGCATTGGTGTTATTGTTCTTGGCAGGGTTGGTCTTGGCATTGACGCCATGCGTGTTACCGATGCTACCGATTGTTGCCAATATCGTCGCGCGTGAAGACAATCCAACGGTAAAACGCGGTGTTATTTTAACGACCAGCTACGCTATTGGTGTTGCCATCGCTTATGGTATTTTAGGCGCGGTCATTGCGGTATTTGGCGAATCGTTAGGCATTATCGGTTGGCTACAAAATCCGATTATTTTAATTGGGTTTGCCATCGTTTTTGTCTTATTAGCCCTTTATATGTTGGGCGTATTTAGCATTCGTCTGCCGAGATTTATCAGTAGTAAAATGCAGGGTCTAAGCCAAGCGGGGGATAGCAAGCTTGGTAGTACGGGCGGCAGTTTAATTGCGGGATTCTTATCGGCGCTCGTGGTATCGCCTTGTGTTTCGGCACCCTTATTTGGGGCGCTGCTTGCTGTATCAACGATTGGAAGTCCATTACTTGGCTTTGCGGCTTTATTTATGCTCGGTTTTGGTTTATCAGCGCCGCTTATTTTAATCGGCGCGACCCAAGGTAAAATCATGCCAAAAGCGGGTGAGTGGATGAACTGGGTCAAGCAGGGCTTTGCTTTGTTGCTTTTTGCCGTGGCATTGTTATTAATTGAACGCGTCTTTATCTCGCCTGTGATGCTGATGGTTTGGGCGCTGTGGTTTATGGTCGTGGCGATGTGGGCGTGGAGCTGGCTAGGCAAAGGTCGGATGCTGACCCAAGCGCTAGGCTTAATCGCTGGTATTTGGGCGACGTGTTTAATCGTCGGCGCCGCATTGGGTAATGATGATAGTTTACATCCGCTTGCCTCCCTAACTGCGGTTCCGGTGCTGCAGACAACTGCTGGTCAACCAGCCACCAGTAATGCAACCGATAAGACGGTCACGACGCTGGCTGAGTTAGATGCCATTGTCGCCGCCAATCCTAAAGTGCTGGTCGATGTCACCGCCGAATGGTGTATTACATGCCGGACTATGGAGAAAAACTTATTTCATAATCGCCCTGCGCAAATGCAAGATTGGCAATTGGTCAGACTTGATATCACGGAGACTACGGCTGATTCAAAAGCAATCTTAGCGCGTTATAAACTATTTGGTCCGCCAGCATTGCTGTATTATCAAGACGGGCAATTGGTCAATCAGCAAGTGGGTGAAATCGGGCGCGCAGCGTTTGAGCAAACCTTAACCGCGCTAAATTAATCGTTTAAATGTAGATAAATTCCACATCATTTCTACCCATTAAAAAGCCAACGTCCTTTGATAATAGGACGTTGTCTTTTTCAATCTTACTAAATAGCCTTTTTAATATAGACGCTAAATCCTTGGTTTAACGTTATTTATTACTATTCATTTAACTACTTACCTTATTATTTACATCAGTATTTGCTCGCAATAACGCTAGTATAGTGCCCTTATTTTCATTACAATAAAGCAACATTGCTAAAGGCGCATTACCACGAGTAATGGCTACCTTGCACGTCCATATTTATTGATTTTCTTTAGGGCGTGTCATCAATTAAGCCAAACGACACAAGAAACTAAGTGAATGGCACTAAGGAAATGACTGGCTAACTTATCATAGCGAGTGGCAATCGCACGATACTGCTTAATCTTGGCAAAGAAGTTCTCTATTAGGTGCCTCGCTTTATAAAGCTCTTTATCGAAGTCTCTTGGCTGCAGCCGATGACACTTAGATGGTATAACTGCATTACCTTGCACTGCTTTAATCGGTTCAATAACGCGGGCATCAGCATCGTAAGCTTTATCGGCAAGCCACGTTTGGCTAATACTGACATCAAGCAATTCATCTGAGCCACACAGGTCATGAGCTGCCCCACCTGTTAGATAAAAGCCAGTAGGATTGCCTAATGCATCTGTTCGAGTATGTATTTTAGTCTTCAGTCCACCTTTGCTGCGTCCAATGGCTTGATCCCTTTTTTTCCAGCACTGTGCTGGTGGGCTTTAACAATCGTGGCATCTAGCATGGCATATTCGTCATCGGATTGTTCAGAGAGTTGATTAAAAACCTGCTTCCATACGCCTTTTTTTGACCAGCGACTAAAACGAGTATGAATCACTCTGAAGTCGCCAAAGCGTTCAGGTAGGTCACGCCAAGGTATGCCGGTCTTGTAACGGTACAGAACCGCTTCTACGAACAAGCGGTTATCCTTTGCAGTAACACCAACGTCACTTGGTTTACCAGGTAGAATGTCTTTAATTCTCTCCCATTGGTCATCACGTAGGGCATGTCGTCTTGTCATAGTCATTGAGCTCAAATTCCTAAATACGATCTAAGTATAGCTTATTCTGAAATATCTATGCTAATTGATGACACGCCCTAGTATGGCATACTTATTTTATCTCAAATTACTTTATAGATATTTTAGATAAAATCTCATGTCCACTAATATAAAGTTCATTAGACATGCACATCTCACTCCATCCCTTCCAGTAACTATTAGCTTTCTTTGAATACATTGACCTATCCCAAATATCTTCAATCCAAGAATTGTGACGATACTTATCAATTACTTTGATCGGATTTTGTTTGGCCCAAATTAATTCGTTAAAGTCTGGTTCTGAAACTATTGCTCCTCTGATCTTTGAGATATGGTACTTACAAAGATACTTTAATGTTAAGGATAGGAGCGCTCTGTCTTCAGAGCCACCTATACCTACTTTGTCACTGACATGCACACGAGAGTCTAGAATCAAACCATGCCAACTATCGTAATGCTTGATAATAACTAGTTCACCGTTTTCAGTATTGTTCCGAGCAAACCAGACCAACTTAACCTCATCTTCATTATTACCTTTTAATAAGCTTCTAGCATTCTCTTCAATATCATAACCAAACTCAAATGTTTCTTTTGCGAAAGGCCTTCCTTCATCATGAGCGAGCCAATTCTTTTGGCATCCAAAGTATGTGGCTAATTTTTCTAATTCGTTAAACGATGGCTCTTTTCGCCCTTCAAACCAATCCTCAGTAACGCCCACACTATTGTATCCCAGGGCCTCAGCAACTCTAGAAATACTTGGGGTATGAAAACTATCAGTTGCCTTAGCTTCACTCAAGAGGAAATTTAGTTTGCCAGATAGTAGATTTAAGCGATCGCTACGTAAATGAGCATCAAAAAAACTCTTTAAATCGTCGATAGCTTCGATATAACTTCCTTCTTGACCTTCAAAAGATTTTTCTAGTCGATACTGTGCCTCGGCATTAATTGAACGTCCACTAACTTTTGAGGCATCGGAGATCAGGGCTTTCAATTCAGTAGGAATTCTTAAATTAAACTGCACATTTTTTGACATTTTAAAGCCCAAATAGAATATTGAATTTAAAACAAATAATATTACCATAAGGAACTTGCGGCAATGATAGCATAATGCTATCATATTATGTAACAAACCCTAAAGAGGTAAATACATGTCAAATCAGAAGGTTCAGATGAACGTCCGGGTACCTAAAGAACTTAAGAATTTTGCCATAAATGATGCAAAGAACCAGTTCCATTCGTTATCTCAATATATAGAAAAGCTTATGTTTAAAGCCAAAGAACTCAGTGAACTAGAAAAGAGATGAAACCTTATCTTAAAGACCTTTTTGACTCTAATGCAAAAGTAATTTATCTAAGACGGTTTAGATTGCAGAATGCAAATTGGTCAAAGACTTCTCAGGCTAATGATTACGATTACACTTTTAGCTCTTTAGCTAACTCAGATTATCACTTCAGAATGCCTGTTATCATTCAATCAGATGGTTTACCTTGGAAAATAGGTAACCTATATCTCATGGGACAACTAGACACTCCTGCGCTTTCAAATATGAAAACGTTATCCGCAAGAGCTATCCACCTAAAATACTATCTACAGTACCTAGAACATAGTAACTGAACCGCCCCGGGATTGTCGGAGA
>NZ_LNDJ01000124.1 GCF_001444505.1 Psychrobacter piscatorii
TGAGCCTGAGCCAATTGTTGAGCCTGACGCAAATGATTCTCAGTTAGCAGTACCATCAGATGAAGATCCTCGTACTTTATTACGCTGCGCCCCTCAAGAGTTGATAGGGGAGTGGAACTCGGAAAAATGGGATTACTGGCTACAGACAGCTCGTGAGGCAGAAGTGTTGGCACAGGACGAGCTGGCACTTGCCCGTCAAGGTACGATGATAGGTCAATGTAATGGCACAGCCACTTTTTTGACTAGTGTCGATAGTAGACATTTACAAGCGACTTTCCAGCAGTTAGCTGCTAAGCTACAGCAACAGTTCACAAGTGCAGAGATTGATTTAAAAATTGATAGTAGTATTATGCAAAGCGATGACAAAACACCAGAGCGTCGCCAGCAAAAACGTTTGGAGCAAGCAAAAACGGTTGCTGAGATGAAGTTGCGACATACACCCGTCATGCAGTATTTGACTGAGCGCGGTGAAGGAAAAATGGGTAAGGTACAGCTATATTAAGTTTCAAAAAAAGCTGTTATTAACCTTATTTAAAAATATAGATATGTTTTAGCAGTGGTTTTATATAAAATATCAAGGTGATATTGTGCTATCGCCTTGATATTTTTTTGTTTTTATTGAATAAGCAATTTGCTTCCTTAAAAAATGAAAAATATTTAATAACGATAATATAAATTAAAATTCGTTATAATGGTTAAGCTATATTAAAAACTGAAATGAAGTTTAGGTGAGAATATGTTGGATAATTTACGCGGTATGGCTGTGTTCGCCAGTGTGGTCGGACACGGCTCTTTTAGTGGTTCTGCTCGCGAGCTTGGTATTACCACCAGTGCAGTCAGTCAGCAAATTCGTTCACTAGAGAATGAGCTTGGCGTTGTGCTATTGCATCGCTCAACTCGTAAGCTCAGCTTAACGGAAGCTGGTGAGAGCTTCTATGAGTCTGCAAAAGATGTGGTCAGTGCTGCCGAACAAGGTCGGATCAAAGTCAATCAATTGCGAGATGAGCTAGCAGGTAGCCTACGGGTATCGACGACGCCTGAGCTTGGCGTGAATCATATATTGCCAGCGCTCTCCACATGGATGGCGGCACACGATGATTTGAGCGTGACCTATCTTGCAGACAACCACTATATCGATATGATTGATGAGCGTATCGACATCGCCATTCGCATGAGTCCATCGATTAATGACGCAAGCCTAAGTAGCCATCCTCTCACCGATGTGCGCCAGTTACTCGTGGCTTCACCCCAATATCTGCGTCAGCATCCTAAGATTAATACACCAAAAGATTTGGCTGATCATCAGCTCATTTGTATCGAAATCATGAAAGATGCCAATCAAGTCGATATGATCAAGACGGAAACGAACAAAAAAACGCGTGTGAAAATGAACTCGCGTATCTATACCAATAACGTTTTTATGGCGACAACGTTAGCTAAAGAAGGCCATGGGTTGGTTAGAATGATGGAGATGGACATCAAAAAAGAGCTTGAGAGTGGAGAGCTGGTAGAGGTATTGACTGGTTATCAGTTGCCGAGCTTTGTACTATATGCCGTTACCTTAAACCGCGACCAACAACCAGCTAAAATCACTCGTTGCCTAGAAGTACTGAAGAAATATTTTCATGCCAACTAAGTGTTGTTTAGACTAGATATTGGTTGTTTCAATAATCGGTCAGCAAAAAGCCTATGGATAGAGTTGTCCATAGGCTTTTTTATTACATGCTACATATTCAAGCAAACTTTAGAATGTTGGCTTTAATAAGTTGATCAAGCGTTCAGCGACTTGTGTGCTTTCATCACGGCTCATATTGAGCGGCGGTAGCAAACGTACCACATGGCCACCTGTCACATTGATGATAAGTTTTTGCTCGTCACGGGCACGATCTACCAATTGGCTACAATCCATGTCTTCAGGTAGCGCAATACCAATCATCATACCGGCACCGCGGCTACTTACGCCGTGTTGTCCTAGTGCATTGACGAGACTTTCTTGGATAAACAATCCTTCCATCACCGCATTCTCCATAATGTCGCTATTTGCAAGTACATCGTACACGCTATGCACCACGCGACTGGCTAATGGCGTACCACCGTAAGTAGAGCCATGACTCCCTGCACCAAACAAACCAGTAGCACGGCCTCGTACCATACAAGCGCCGACTGGAAATCCATTTCCCAAGCCTTTGGCGGTCGTCAATACATCAGGGCGCGCATTGCTATGCTGATAGGCAAAATATTTGCCAGTACGACCATTGCCGGTTTGCACCTCATCAAGCATGAATAACCAGTTATGAGCATCACATTCTGCTTGTAGCTCTTCTAAATAGGTAAAGCCATTGGCCGCAGTATTAAGACCACCTTCACCTTGGATCGGCTCTACAAAAATGGCGCAGATGTCCTCATAATCCAGTGCAGCCTGCTGAACGGCAGCAATATCACCAAATGGTACACGAATAAAGTCATCATCTAGCGTATAAAACCCTTCGCGGGCTTTTGGGTTAGCAGTGGCCGATAGTGATAGCAATGTACGGCCGTGGAATGACTGCTCCATCACGATGACTTTTGGGCGTGCAAAGCCTTGTTGCGACGCATACAGGCGTGCAAGCTTTAGTGCCGCTTCATTGGCTTCAGCGCCACTATTGGCAAAAAACACACTATCCATTTGAGCTGACGTACATAGTATCTCTCCTGCACGCTCTTGCCAGTCAATACCGAACAGATTGCTGGTATGAACCAAGGTCGCTGCCTGCTGTTGAATAGCGTCAGTCACTTGTGGATGGCAATGTCCTAGTCCACATACCGCGATACCAGTTAAGGCATCTAAGTATGGCGTATCGTCTTTTGTGTAGAGCCAACTGCCTGCACCGCGGGTAAAGCTGATAGGTTGACGATTATAAGTGGGCATTAGGTAAGTAGCAGACATGTAAAACATCCTTGGTATAATAAATTGAGTAAAGGGGTAGGTTATAGCTCGTCAGAAAAAGGTGTGGTTTCTGCAGGTAACGTGTAGTCTTCATTTGCCCAAGCACCTAAGTCGATCAGCTTACAGCGACCACTACAAAATGGCTTATATTTGTTGTCTTGCCAAGCAGTTTGAGTGCCACAACGTGGGCAAGGGTAGGTTTTGGGTGCAGTGTTGGTATTAGAGTCAGTCATAATAAAGGTGGGAGTATCCTTGATGTTATTAGTATCATTTGCGCACGATAGTTATTTATTATCATATAAATTGTGATGAATTGAGGAGTACTAGTTTTCGTTATATTACTATTCAATTAGATTGGCTATATAATAGCATGGGGCAGAATAATGACAAAAGACAAATGCTTTAAGGATAGTAGATGACAGACAATATCGAGTTCACACATCAGCAAGCGCGTGCCTTTCAACCACAACGACTCTCCGCACCGCGCGACTTTATGATTCCAAAAATCATCAGTGATAATAAAGATGAAAAGCCGTTAATCTTGGAGATTGGAGCAGGGAAGGGCAAGCATGCACTTAGCTTTGCCCTGCAAAATCCTGATAAGCATTTGATCGCCATTGAGCGCACACGCAATAAGTTTGATGCTTTCTCAAAGCTGGCTATACTGCAAGACCTATCGAACCTAGATGCGATCCATGCAGATGCGATTGCTTGGACGGTGCATGCGCTAAAACCCAATAGTGTGGCTAAAATATTTATTCTTTATCCCAACCCTGAACAGCATAATCCCAATCAGCAATGGCTAAATATGCCCTTTTTTGAGTTTCTACTATCTCGCTTGCAAGTAGGGGGAGAGATAATACTGGTCACCAATATTCAATCCTATATGGACAATGCAGAGCATCAAGCAGCTAAGCTTTGGTGCCTACCAAATACTCGCTACCGAGTGCCTGTCGACAGCCAGCGTACGCATTTTGAAGTGAAGTACTTAGCGCGGCAAGAGGTATGCTGGGAGTTAAGCATCCGTAAGCCAAAATGGTATAAAACAAGGTTTGATAATTGGCAAGCTTAATAATAGACGAAAAATAGCCTAAGTAACAAAAAATATAGTTAAAAGTGTGTCATTACAATATAATACGAAGATTAAATATAAAATAGCCTAAGCAGAAAAAAATAAATCAAAAAAAGCCGTCACTAAAGGACGGCCAAAATTTCGCACTATTAAAAACTATAAATAAGGTTTGACCAAGGTACTAGGGTTGGTATGTGCGTCAAGCACTGTTAAAAAAGTATATGCACCAATAAATTTGCGGCTAATAAACATGAATTCTTTTGGAGGAAGGTTAAATTCAAAAGATTGCATCGCACGAGTAGCTTTAGTGGATAAGCGTGAATGCAATTTGCTATTGGCCCAAATATAGCGATTTTGCTCATCCAAACAATCTGTAGGGATGTCATCGTTTTTCTCAGGATCGCTAAATGGCTCGGTAGCCAATAGGAACAATGAGGCAATATCAGAGCGTACTTTATCACTCATACTATCGAAGAAATCATAACCCGTCATCGCTAGAGTCATCGCCTGATGGTTGTGGTGATATCCTGCCCTCAATAGTCCACGGGCAATCGTAAGCAAATTACTATCAAATTGGCGAATAGCACCAAAATCTAGCAAAACAAGTTTATCAATATCGTCTGTACTTTCACTAACTCGAACTAAATAGTTACCAAAATTAGGGTCCGTCTGCATTTCACCCCAGACAAAAATCTCTTGCATCATAATTTCGATGGCAGCTTGACCAATTGCACTGCGGCGCTCCTGAGGCAACAACTGTAGTGCTTCAGACACGACAGTGATACCTGGCTCATATGACATACATAGCAGACGTTTTTTTGAGTAATTACGATTAATTTTAGGCACGATATAACGTGGATCATTGCTTAAACGATCGTAGAAACGCTCTGTTGTTGCTGCTTCTGCTTCATAATCGACTTCATGGTGGAGTAGGTCACGTATTTCCTCAAACCAAGCATCGAGAGCGCGCGTTTGGGGGACGATGTTACTTACCTTTAGTAGTCGCTTAAATAGGGCGAGATCAGAGTTGATGGCATCGGCCACCCCCGGATACTGAATCTTCAATACGACTTGTTCACCAGTTGCTAATACTGTCGCCCGATGGACTTGGGCAAGAGAAGCCGTTCCAATAGGAACAGGGTCAACATCGAGCTCATTTAGTTTTTCACCCAATAGCTGGCGCAATGTTTGCTCAATTGTCGGCCAGGTAAGCGTCGCCGTATCATCATTGAGCGTTTGCAAGGCACGCGTAATCTCTGGTGGCAATATATGTTCACCATAGATGGCTAGCATTTGACCAATCTTGACAACTGAACCTTTCAATTTACCAAGCTCTGATGCCAGATAACTCGCTTGAGCTTCCATAAATGCTTGGTTACGTGCGGTCCGTGCTTCTTTATTCAAAAACATGCCAGACACACTATTACCCGCCCAACGACGACCAATATTTAAGGAGGTTTTAGCAATCGACATGCGGCGATCAAACCCTGAGGTTTTTAGACTATCGATTGATTGCTTATTGTTAGAAGGTTTAGACGTATCATTTGCCATAAATATAATCATTCATCCAGTTGGTATTGATTTGCGGGTTCGAGACCTACAATACAAGGGAGATGTGATGCACGGGTATAAAATTGTATCATATAAAGTGCATGGGTTTTATGAGCGCACACAGGCTGTTGATAGTTACTTTGTAAGTCAAAATAATTGCGTGATATTTTACCGATTTAATGTTGAGAGTTGTGCTCATGTCTGGTCTATCGTTAAGCCGCCATCTCATTTTTTATGAGCATTTCATCAAAAATAGACCTAAAAATGACTGTCAAAAAATAAGACCTAGCATGCATGATGCTAGGTCAAATAATGTATAGCGTATCAGTCATATTTGCTTAATCAGACATATGGAGTGAAAAATTCACGTTATCTGACAAGGATTAACTCACCAAGCATTTTCACGAGCAATGGCATGATGCCCGATATCACGGCGATATTGCGCACCATCAAAGCTAATCGCAGCAGTGACTGCTAGTGCTGCTTGCTGAGCTTCAGAAATATTATTTGCTAAAGCAGTCACGCACAATACACGACCACCGTTAGTCAAAACTTCGTTCTCATTGTCATTCGAGAATGCCGTACCAGCATGAAATACTTTAACCGCATTATCGTTCGTAGTGTCCAGCTCTGGCAAGCCAGCAATCACATCGCCTTTCGATGATGTTTCAGGATAGCCTTTCGATGCAACTACGATACCTAGAGCAGGGCGGTTGTCCCATTTGGCTTCGCTAGGCAGTTGACCTGCCAACCCTTGTGCGACCAAGTCTACCATTGATGACTGCAGGCGCATCAAAATAGGCTGCGTCTCTGGATCACCAAAGCGGCAGTTGAATTCAATGACATAAGGATCGCCTGCTTTATCAATCATAAGACCAGCATATAAAAATCCAGTATAAGGGTGTCCTGCGTCTTTCATCGCATCGACGACTGGCTGAATGACTTGTGACATCACTTTGTCATGAACGTCTTTGGTCACGACTGGCGCAGGTGAATAAGCACCCATACCGCCAGTGTTGGGACCCGTATCCCCTTCAAAAGCACGTTTGTGATCTTGGCTGGTCGCCATTGGCAAGATATTGTCACCATCAATCATGCAAATGAAACTGGCTTCTTCACCTTGCAAGAACTGCTCGATGACCACACGACTACCAGCATCACCGAATTTGTTGTCCGCTAGCATATCGTCAATCGCTTCATGCGCTTGCTCAATAGTCTCAGCAACAATGACGCCTTTACCAGCAGCAAGCCCGTCAGCTTTGATAACAATAGGCGCGCCTTGCTCATCAACGTAAGCTTTGGCAGCAGTAGCGTCTGTAAATCCTTGATAAGCAGCCGTTGGAATATTGTTTTGTTCCATGAATTCTTTGGCAAAGGTTTTCGAACCTTCTAATTGAGCGCAGTAGGCTGTTGGACCCCATGCTTTGATACCAGCATCACGGCACGCATCAACGATACCAGTGACCAAAGGTGCTTCTGGTCCAACGATAACCATGTCAATATCATTGTTTTGGCAAAACTCGATAACAGCGCTGTGCTCGCTGGCATCAGTAGACGTTAAGACAACGTTTTGGCATTTAGGTTCAAGGGCCGTGCCAGCATTACCAGGAGCGATATAGACATTTTCGACATTGTCATCTTTTGCACACTGCCATGCCAGCGCGTGTTCACGACCACCTGAACCAATCACCAAAATATTCATCATACCTCTTGCCCTTAGCATTAAAGTTAATAATGAGCTATTCGTACGCTCGTAGATATATCGGCATATTCTAACAAAAAAACAGTATTGATTACTATGAGTATCCACTTGCCAGCACCTAATCTCGAATATTATGGCATTGAACATCATTGTCTCATTAGCAAAGGTTATCGACATGTCGTTGATTCATGAAATGATGTTGTACGCTTTAGCTCGCGCCGCAGGTGCGTTAAACTTCACTATATTGATGGCATTAAATCCTGATGGCTACATATTCACAAAAATAAGAGTAAAAAAGGAGAAAGTCTTTAGACGTCATAATAAAAGAATAAGTCGCGTGACTGGATATATTGCCATTGCATCACAAGTTATAGTCGAACCACTATTAAAGTGTT
>NZ_LNDJ01000125.1 GCF_001444505.1 Psychrobacter piscatorii
GTCTCCGACAATCCCGGGGCGGTTCACAGTGAGAGCTGTAGTACTTTGGGTTTTCTCCGTCTACGAATATACTTTCCGAACTTAGTGCTTGATTAATGCCATATTTCCCAAAGCTTCTATTCAGAACCCATTTCAAACCATCTGTGTCACTTATTTTAATTAAACCAACATTTCTCTCTAAAGCTATATTATAAGCTGATTTCGCTAGTCTAGAGCTAATCGCCATGATTGGCTTCAAACCATGAGTGAAACTGCCCTCACTCAGGTCTCTAACATCTTGTAAAAACTTATTTATTTGATCAACGCCAACTGCTTTTTTATAATCTTTACACTCAACAAGTATTAATGATGAATAATTTGGAATGTTTTTATCTCTATATACTTCGATGGCAATATCAAACTCTATATACCCTTTACGAAACCTTGAATAATATTTTTTCTTTTTAAAAAACCTTTACATGGCTCTCATGACCCATAGATAAGCTAAAGCTTTTGATGTCCTTCATAAGAAGTGATAATACTTTATCCTCAAACTTATCGCCTTTTTCCGTTGTATTCATGATGATCTCATAGGCTATATTTTTATAAACCAATCTTACACTACAAAATTAGCATGTAGCCTAGATTTTTTATCTGTCAAATTAATACGATGCTGCAAACCTACCCTTTTCTCGTTACAATACCTATCATACGATGCGCACTGTCTAATTGGACAACGCACCCCCTTCTACCTATCTGTTATTTGAGAATCCTATGAGCCACCCACTAAATCATAAGCCACCTGCCGACCTCCTCAAAAACGCCGAACACTGGCGCGAAGACATTCATTTTCAGCAAGACGTGCTGGGTAAGCCGTTTGATTTTGCAACCACGTGGGGTATTTTTTCACCGCAAAAGCTCGATGATGGCAGCCTGATGCTGCTTGATTATGTGGATTTCCAAGACGATGATGATTCGATCGACTTGGGCTGTGGCTATGGTGTGCTCGGCATGACGGCGGCGCGCGAATGTCCGAATGGTCAGCACACACTAATTGATAAAGATTTTATGGCGGTAGAATATGCGCGCCGTAACTGCGAAAAAAATGGTCTAAAAAACGTCGATGTGCATTTATCCAATGGCTTTAATCATGTGGCAGCGGACAAAGACTTTAGCCTTGTGATGTCGAACTTGCCTGCCAAAGTCGGTAAAGAGCAGCATTATCTGTATTTCCTCGATGCTTATGCCCGCATGCGTCAAGGTGGGCGTTTTTATGTGGTGACGATCAATGGTTTGCGTCAGTTTATGAAGCGCTCATTTACCGAAGTGTTCGGTAATAGCGAAAAGATCAAACAAGGTAAAACCTATACGATTACCATGGCGACCAAAGATTAGTCTTCAGCATCCAACCATAAAAGATCGTCATAAAAAAGCACGCTAAAATAGATCTAGCGTGCTTTTTGTCTTGTATGACCAACTGTCTTTCTACATCTGGCGTTTTATCAAATAACCACCCAATAGCGCACTACCGATAATCGGTAATAACACCATCAGCATGGGCGAGAATCCTGTGGCGAGCGATATAAACCCAACCAAATCCTGAATATAGCTAAAGAGCAAGCCAAACAGCAAAGCCACCACAATGCGCAAGCCCAAACTGTGCGTCCGTAGCGAGCCAAAGACGAATGAGCAAGCAACAATGACCAGTGACAATATTGATAAAGGTGATAATAGCTTTTGCCAAAACGCCACTTCATGATCCAAGGAGCGCTTGCCCTGCCCTCGCATAAACTGACGATGCTCGTATAGTTGCGTCAATGACAAGTCCTCTGCCTTGCGCGTCAGTAGATACACCGACTCTGGAGCGAATGGTAAGCTGAGCGTATCTGATGGTGAAACGGCTTGGCTACTCTCAAAGCCCTGATTAATGCTAAGCTCGACCATATCGTTCAGCTGCCATTCGTAGCGATACTGCTCGCTTGGCTTGTCACTGGTCACATCGATAGGCTCACGCCCCGTATATTTTCCGCCATTAGCATGTACAGCGGTTTGCAGATTACCGTTGTTGTCCAAATGCCAGCGTTTGACCTCGCCGATATTACCCTGAACATCGGCATAATCGATATATAAAATATCACTGCCATCAGGTGTGGCGCTGCCATCTTGTGCATTTTCAAAGCGTGGCTGCACCGTCCAATAGCCGCGCACTGAAGTGACTAGCGATGTGTTGTCCTCATCGTTTATTTGCTTTGCCAATTGATTGGAATGCGGTAGCACGAACTGATTAATCGCCAATGCCAGTAGCACAAAAATGAAGGCAGGTTGTAACACCCAGCCGACGATACGATAGATGCTGACCCCAGCCGCACGCATGACGACCAGCTCACTTTTATTAGCAAGTAAGCCCAATCCTATAACGGCACCGAGTAGCGCACCCGTTGGGATGAATTGCTCTAAGAAATAGGGTGATCGATAAAAGATATATTTAAGTGCCTGCCCCATCGTATAACTGTCATCTAACGAATCGAGCTCTGATAAGTAAGAAAAGACCAGCTGTAACGCCCATAAACCAACGACGGCCGCGATAATAGCAAGTAAGGCGTTGAGTTTGACATAGCGTCCCAGCACTTTGAGACTACCTGGTTTTTTGGCCAGCTGACCAGCCCCTGCAGACTTAACAAATAAAGAGCGCATTAAGACTGCCCTCCTTGTGAGCTATTGTGTTGATTGTCCAGACTGCTGATAGGCGCGGCGACGGCTAATCTATTTTCTTGTTTACGAAAGCGCAATCGATGTTGCACACGGCTGCCCCAATTCAAATAAAGCGCTAGTGCCATAAAGCCTAATACCAGCCATGCATATGCCCATACGCTAATACTGCCTTTGCTCACTGCGTTCTTAAGCGAGATGATGCCTAGCGCACAGCTGACAAATAATAAGATAGAAGGAAATAGACGCAGCCAACGCCCTTGACGTGGACGCACTTGCGCAAGCGGTACAGCCAGCATCGGTGCGATAATCATCAGCCACGGCAGTGCCAGACGGTAGCCAAGCTCACCTTGAGCAGCACGCAGCGCGTTATTTGTACTGGTTTGTGCATCACCCGTTGCCGCTTGCCATAGAGGTCCAATTGCTTGGGTTTCAATATTGTCTTCAGTAATGACGTCTTGCGAGGATTCAGTAAGCGTGATGCGATAACGGTCAAAGGCGACTTGATTGTATTTCAAGCTGCCTGCACCCACCTCATAGCGACGACCTTGAAATAGATCCAACTGGGTCACACCACTATTGCCAGTATTGACCTGTTCAGCACGCTTGGCGAGCGTGATGGTATCTTTACTGATGTTTTTTGCATCTCTATTTATAATATCTTTTGGCATATCAGAGATGCCCATTTGATCAGCGGTTTCTTGATCAATCGTATTAGTCATATTAGCAGAAGTGTTTTTAGCATCGATGCTTTTCTCGGTGCCTTTAGATATAGGCTCAGATTGGATCAATATCACATCTTGTAGTTTTTTCTTATCATCGCTGAGACTACCCACGTATAGATGGTAGTTACCGCTGCTTATAAACTCATTTGGGCGAATCAGATCAAACGCACTGGTCAATGCTTGCTGCTGCCATACCGCCTCAGATGAGCGTACGCCCCATGGTTTGCCTACGATAGATAGCGCCGCCTCACCAACAAACAACGCTAATATCAATGGTGTCATCAGGCGAGCCAGCCTACCGCGAGACACGCCGCTGGCATTGATGACAGCCATTTCTTGATCGACATATAAACGACCAAACACCAGCATCAACGCGATAAAAAAGGCCAGCGGTAATATCAATTCTAGAAAATACGGCAGGTTGTACCCGATGATCGTAAACAGCAGGCTAATATCCAAACGTCCTTCAGCAGCAATGCCAAAATAACGTATCAAACGACCGCCAAGCATCATTACTACCAAAAACCCCAGCACCAAAGCAGTGGTCGAGGCAACTTGTCGAGTCATATAGCGGCGTAATATCACAATGGGTACTCTTAAACAGTTGGTATGCGCATGATGAATTGGGGGATCTATCGTCATATTTGAGCACAATAACAATGCATCATAGGCATCATATACGTTCAAATAATACTGACAATTACTGAGTGACTGATTAGTCCTACTCAACAAACACAAGCGACAAATATAACCGCTAATCGTAGCATGTTTTGCCTAAAAATGGCTGTGAAATGTGTTTGCAAACATTACGTACACCTTACTGATAGCACATTACTATTGGTAGACGATAAACATATCAAATATCGGATAAATCGTTAGTGGAATCTTATATGGAATTGGTTTAACAGTGTTTTCTCCAATACGTTTTTTATTTATTTAGTTTGGAAAGGTTTGTTTGTCATTCGTATCATAGAACCTCTATCTCTATTATTAATTGCTAGACTGACTGACGGATAAAAATAATTTTATGTCATCTACTGTAATGGAGAATACCAATGACTAATACCACATCTACGCCCGCAACCCTACTTGAACTTGCTGGTGGTCAGTTCGATACACTTGATTGGTCAAATTGCGCTATCGTACTTATCGACTATCAAAACGAATACGTCGATGGCGCGATGCCACTGGGACAAGCGGGCGCTAAAGCCATCGACAACGCACGACTATTGCTGGATAAAGCCCGTCAGCAAGATGTCCCTATCTTTCACATCACCCATCATGGTGCAGAAAATGGTAATGTCTTTGATCCTTTATCATCTAACGTCGAGATAGTCGAGCAACTACAGCCGCATGATGGCGAAACCGTGATTGTCAAAAACCATCCCAATGCGTTTTATGATACGCAGCTACAATCACTACTCTCGTCTGCACAAAAGCAGCAAATTATTTTTGCGGGTTTCATGAGTCATATGTGTGTCAGTTCAACCGCCCGCGCCGCATTCGATTTGGGCTTCGACAGTTTTGTCTGTCACGACGCCTGTGCCACTCGCGATCTCCCAAGTGCTACTAGAAAAACCATCAGTGCTGAGGTCATGCATGATACCGCGATGGCAGCGCTACAAGACAGATTTAGTGCGTTAGTAACGACTGATGAGTTAGTTAACAGTTAATTTAATATATTAATAGCCACTGTAATAAGTGCCGTATCTCATCATTCAACGCGCGTCATGAGCTAAGGCTCATTATGAACTAGGCATAGCCACATATATCGTCGTATTGTAGTGTTAATTGACATACAATTTTGTTCGGACTTATTACCTAACCCTTGCAAACTGCGCACCATCATCGCAATATGCTACACTATCGTGATTGCTCTACAAGCCAAATAATCCAATAATCTAACAGGCACCAGCAATTGCATCATTTTCATAACTCTAATAAGGATAACTATATGTATATCAAATTATCTCAGCACCTGCCAAAGACGCATACGCAAAAAATCCTCAAAAAAGAAGCCATAAGTAAAGACGACGCTTGTCTGGTGGTCTTGGTCGATGATAAGAAAAACATCCTTGCCAACTCCATGCTGACAGACTATACCGCTCGTATTGAGCAATTGATTGAAGTCTCTCATTTTAAGGGCACAGCCTGTGAGACCGTTGCTGATTATGCATTGGCAGGGGATAAAAAAACCACCAAACAAAACCCTGTACAGCTGTTGTTGGTTGGTGTCGGTAACACGGACAAATTCAGCAATACCGTACTGCAAAAAATTGCCAAGACCATCTATAGCAGCACGCAAAAGCGTGTATCGTCTATTACCGTTGCCTTAGGTGATGCGCTAGAAGAAAGCCATTTTGGTCAATTTGCCCTAAACCTATTGGCAGCCAGCTATCGCTTTGACAAATATAAATCTGAGCAAGCAACGCCTGTATTGACTGATATTTATCTGTTAGCTGATAACTCACTACAGCCTGCACTCGCATTTGCTGAGGCAGTATTCGCCGGTCAAAGCCTCACTCGTGACGTCGCCAATGAGCCAGGTAATATTTGCTTCCCTGCATATATGGCAGAGCAAGCACAAGAACTTGCAAAAACCTATCCTGACCTATTGACTGTCAAGGTACTCGGTGAAGACGAGATGTCAGCGCTGGGTATGAACTGTTTCTTATCAGTGGCTCAAGGCTCTACCAAAGAAGGTCAGCTTGTCATCATGGAGTACCGCGGTAAATCCTCATTTAGTGCAAACGCTGGCACCACCGAGCAAACGATTGGCAACGCAAAAGTGACTGGTCTAAAAAAAGCGCTCACTGATAAACTACCAACCAAAAAATCCGCTAAGAAAGCCGACAAAGCTAGCGACAATAATGCACAAGCTACAAATGATGATGCGCCTATCGTCTTGGTCGGTAAAGGCGTGACCTTTGATTCAGGCGGTATCTCAATCAAGCCAGGCGCGGCAATGGATGAGATGAAGTTTGACATGGGTGGTTCAGCCTCAGTACTTGGTACCATCAAAGCTTTATGTGAAGCACGTCTACCAATCAACGTGGTCGGTGCGCTCGCCTGTGCTGAGAACATGCCATCAGGTGATGCCACGCGCCCAGGCGATATTGTCAAAGCCATGAATGGTAAATCTGTTGAAATTCTGAACACCGATGCCGAAGGTCGCTTGGTATTGGCTGATACTTTATGCTATGTACAGCGCTATAATCCAAAAGCCATCATCGATGTCGCCACATTGACGGGTGCTTGCGTGGTTGCATTAGGCCATGTGCGTTCGGCAGTCTTTAGTAACGATGAAGATGTATTGTTTGATCTCGAGAATGCGAGCAACTTATCAGGTGATCTTATCTGGCACATGCCACTAGACGACGAGTATCAAGCACTGATTGACTCGCCAATTGCTGATATCCAAAACATCGGTGGTAAAGGTGCGGGCGCAGTGACTGCCGCTTGCTTCTTGTCTCGCTTCATTGAAGAAGGTCAGGCATGGGCGCATTTAGACATTGCTGGTACCGCATGGAACTCAGGCAAAGATAAAGCCGCGACTGGTCGTCCAGTACCGCTATTTATGCAGTACCTGAAAAACAGCGCGGATATGGCTTAATCGATCAATGGCAGTGCATTAACGACCGTCTATTGATAAATGCTATTTTATCAAACACTTTATGAAAACCATTCTATGAAGATCAGTTTTTATGTATTAAGTGAGAGTAAAGCCCAAGATTTCTTGGGCTTTATTTGTCAGTTGACTCAGACAGCGCTGAACAAAAGCACGCAGTCTTTGTTGATTTTGATCGAAGATGAAACGTTGCTAGCAGAGCTAGATAGAGCACTTTGGGCACAAGATGCCACCAGCTTTATACCGCATCAATGCCTGTCGGATATTCATTCTAAAGCCGCTGACTCTGACGCCGACAAATCGTTAGCGCCCGTATTGCTCGGCAGTTATATGCCAGCAGACTTTAATGGTATCGTGCTCAATACAACGACACGTCCGGTGACTGGCTTTATGGCTACGACCAATAATGCCAAGCCCTCTCGCGTCCTTGAGCTAATCCGACCTGATGCTACCAGTACCCAAGAAGGTCGCCACAAATATAAAGCCTATCAGCAATTAGGCTATGAGTTGACTCACTTTAGGGTATAGCGCTGCCGTTCACTTTTCTCTACGCTTCATCACTACTTTTAATACCTCGTTAACTAGGGCGTGTTGAACATTCG
>NZ_LNDJ01000126.1 GCF_001444505.1 Psychrobacter piscatorii
GAGTTGCCTGAAGTCACGTACATAGCTTTAGGCGTATGATTTATGGTTTTAGAGTCAATCGATTGATGAGTACTACTCACAGCTATAGGTACCTTCTTGTCAGCAATATTAGTACTAGCCGATTCAACGCTATTCAATTTAGTACTATCTAATCTGTCGGTAGATTCAGTCATAGTTGTTTCCTTTATCTATGTTTATACAATGAACAATGTTAAACGTATATGTTTTTGGTATACGACTATTAATCGCGCCACTTTTATAAACGGCTCCACTTACCGCTCTGGTGTTATGAAACTTACGGTAATAATTTTTTATTAGGGAATCTGTTGATTGATTTCAACATTAACCTGAGTCTGTTCAACGCTAATCATTATAGGATTACCCGATAAGTCGCCTGATTCTGCTATGGCATTACCGCTATGACTAATACGAGCAACGACTGCTAACTGAGTTTTGTCACTACGAGCTGAATTTAACGTGCGTTCTGGCATCATCGCATCAAGATCGCTTAAACGGATACTGGCTTTACCTTGCTTGATGATACTAATAGGTAAACGTTTGGCGGCAAACGGAGGGCCCCCTTTCACATCACGTATCGCTACAAACAACACATCATTGGCTTTAACCAATGGTAATAGACTCGCATCAATAGAGACGGTAACTTCGATACCTTGCGCGGCTTGCTGCTCTTGCGCGATGACATTAGCACTTAGCTCATCAAGGCTCGCTAGCGCTTTACTATGGTCACCTGGTTTGGCAGCGATGCTCTCACGTAAACGCTTAATCCAACCTTGCGCTTCTGCAAAGTTACTACCACGTGCCTCACCCATTGCCATTAGCATCTGCGCACCTTCATGCTGTGGATTTTTGGCAAGGACATCTTGTAATACACGGCGGCTACTGGCATCAAGCTGACCTTTATTGGCAAAAAAGCTAATCTGCGCATAAGTGGTCGCAATCTCTTCATTGTCTGGTGACAGACGGTAAGCGCGTGACAAAGCTTCAATCGCTGAGTCGGTAGCTTCAAGCGATAAAAACAGCTCTGACAAACGCATCCAGCGATCAGGATCATCGGCATGACGATAAACGTTGGTCTGCATCGCGCTGATTAATTGCGTACCATCTTCAATCGCCCAAGCTGGTGGCTGGTTAATCTTACCGGTTAATAAATCATCGGCTACTTGGGCAACTTTATCTTCTGCTGTCCACAAGTCAAACACCGGTGTACGGTCACCAACCAAAAAGTAAGCCAATCCTGCAAGTACTGGCACCCATACCATGATAATCAAACGGCTCTTGATACCAGGTGCGACCATAGGTGTTACTTCACGCTGAGCATCCAATAGCTGACGCTCAAGCTCCGTTTTTTGATTTTGATAATGGGCGTCATCAATCGTGCCATTGTCTTTATCGGACTGTAATTCTATCAAACGCTCACGAAAAACGGCGATATTGATATCTAGTAACTGGTTATCGACAGGTTTCTCTCGTAAGCGTGACGCTCGCAACCATGGCATGATAACGATGAGGGCTAGTATCAGTGCAATAAATAAGCTTAGGGCAATAAATAAGCCAAAAGTAGAGAATATGGTCATTTTTTGTCCTCGGGGCTTGTGGTGTCATGAGCGTCATTATCGGTGCTATTGGCACGCGATAGCAGACGATCAAGTTCGGCTTTTTCGGCGGCAGTCAGCTCCGAGGCGGTATTATCTACCGTCACTCTACTCTGACCGCTCGCTACCAGCTGGCGGCGACGGCTTTGCCAAAACCACCCTATCAATAATACGATCAGTAGCAATGGCGGAAAAAACCATAAAATCCATGTCGATGGACGTACAGGCGGCTTGTAGCTGATAAAATCGCCGTAGCGCTCTTGCATATAATCCCGGATTTCCGCATCACTACGTCTGTCTTTAATCAAATCATAGACTTTTTGCTTTAAGTCTTGGGCAATCGGCGCATCAGAACCTGCCAAGTTTTGGTTTTGGCATTTCGGGCAACGTAGCTCTTCGATCAATCCTCGGTATTGTGCTTCTTGTTGGACAGAATCAAAATCATAGACGTCAATCGCCGCATAGCTGGTCACACTTAGGAGACAGGCAAGTATTAAGCTCGCTACTTTTATCGTAACGGCCTTTATTGAACGGGCTATCATTTGCACACCTCTTCAACCTGAATCGCATCTGGACTGACGTTATTATCATTGGCATCATTGAGTACCGTTAAGCAAGGCTCAATACGATCTTGCCAGTTACTCTCGTTAATCTCACCAACAATGTGCTGGCGAATAACGCCTTCACCATCGACAGTGAAAGTCTCAGGCGCACCCGTCAACCCTAAGTCCAAGGCAAACTGGCCGGACAAATCCTGAATAGACATCGAAAAGGGATCACCGCCTCGGTTGAGATAGCTGAGCGCATCACCGATATCGTCTTTATAATTCACGCCAACCAGATTGACACCACGCTCTTCTAGTTGCATCAAAAAAGGATGCTCAATAACGCAAGTTGGGCACCAAGAGCCCCAAATATTCATCAAAAAGGGCTCATCAGGTAAGTTGTCATTGGTCATGATCCGACTGGTATCGGACAACAATGGCAGCTCAAACGCTGGTACTGGGCGTTCAAGCGCGGTATTGGTTACGATTTCAGTCGGCTGCCCCAAACGAAAATAAAGCATAACCATAACAGCAGCAAAGATGATCAGCGGGATCAAAAACCATATTCTAATTTGGCTTTTTTTCATTGTTCGATTACCTTTTGTTTCAGGGGGTTGCTCGGAAAAATGATTAGACTTAGTCATTTTGCTTCTCCCCTATTAGTGTCGTGTTATTAGTAGTGCTTTTAACATCTAAATCAGTAACCGTCGTAAAGCCTGACTTACTCGCTGCAATTTGTGCAGGGGTCTTGGATGTTTTGAGACGATAGCGCCTATCAAGCATACTCAGCAGACCACCCAATGCCATAATAATAGCGCCGAGCCATATCCAACGAATCAATGGCTTCACATAAATACGTACGGCCCATTTATTACTGCCTTCAGCTATAGGTTCACCAAGTGCGACGTACACATCACGCATCAGACTGTCATCAATCGCTGCTTCGGTCATTGGCATCATGCTAATAATGTAATTGCGTTTTTCAGGGTATAACGTAGTCACAGCACGGCTATCTTTACTCACTTCGACCTCAGCTTGGGTCGCATCATAGTTACTGCCTTTGACTTCGCGGAAGCCTTTAACGGTGAAGTCGTAACCTTGGACATGGACCGTTTCGCCAACACTCAATGCCACATCGCGCTCGATACTCAAGGTACTGGTAAAGGCAACACCGATGACCGCTACAATCACACCAATATGTGCCGTTTGCTGACCCCAGTAGCTTAAACGCAGCTTATTTAAGCCTTGCAAAAAGCTTGGTGCATTTTTGGTTTTGTCTTTGAAATCAACCACCATCCAGAACAGTACCCAAAAACTTACTGCTAGTGTTACACCAATATTAAGCATGGCAGATGGACTGACAAAGTAAGTGATGACTGCAGCTAATACTAGACTGCTCGCCGCAATGACCATACCAACGCCTAACAATGGACGCTTATCTTGTTTCCAGCGGATATTGGAGCCCATACCCATGGCAACCAGCAATAGCCATGTTAAAGGCACAAATAGCGCATTAAAGTACGGAGGGCCGACAGAGACCTGACCCAAGCTAAAGGCGTCGGCAATGATAGGATAGAGGGTACCAAGCAATACCACTAACGTTGCAATCAAAATAATAACGTTGTTAATGACTAAAAATGACTCACGCGAAACCAGTTGATACTGACTTTCAATCGTCAAACGCCAGCCACGCAGCGCAAACATCAGCAAACCACCACCGACGATGATGCCAAGAATCACTAAAATTACCAGACCACGAGTGGGGTCAGCGGCAAACGAATGCACTGAGGTAATAACCCCTGAACGTACAAGGAAAGTACCCAAGAGACTTAAGGCAAAAGCAAAGATAGCCAGCATAATGGTCCATGCTTTAAAGACACCGCGCTTCTCAGTCACTGCCAACGAATGCAGCAAGGCTAAACCGGCAAGCCAAGGCATCAGTGAGGCGTTTTCTACAGGATCCCAAAACCACCAGCCGCCCCAGCCAAGCTCATAATACGCCCACCAAGAGCCAAGAGCGATACCAACGGTCAAAAACCCCCAAGCCGCTAGCGCCCATGGACGCGACCAACGTGTCCATACTGCATCCAAACGCCCTTCCCACAATGCCGCCATACAAAAAGCAAATGGCACCGCTAAGCCCACATAACCCATATACAGCATCGGTGGGTGAACGATCAGCCCAAAATCCTGCAAAAGTGGGTTGAGATCTACCCCATCTACGGGCAGATTGGGCAAGGTACGATCAAATGGCGACGAGGTAAAAATCAGCATCGCTAGCATCATGACCTGCACACCGGCCAATATCACGAGTACCCGCGCGCGCATCGACAACGGCAAGCCACGGCTAAAGTAGGAGACCAATGCGCACCACGTGGCCATGATGGTCATCCACAACAAGAGCGAGCCTTCGTGTCCACCCCATGTCGCCGAGAGTTTATAGTACCAAGGCAACAAAGTATTAGAGTGCTGCGTGACATAGACGAGACTAAAGTCATTGAAATAAAAGCCTGCCATCAATGCAACAAATGAAAAAATCATGGCAGCAAACTGTGCCCACGCGAGACTGGGCGCGAGACGCTGCCAAGCAACATGGTCACGCATAACGCCTATCGTTGGTAATACCACCTGCAAAATCGCCAAGATTAAGGCGGCTAGCAAGGCAAAATAACCCAATTCTGTGATTAACATACGGTCTAACCCTGTTTACTCTAATATGATTTAAGCTCACTGTAACGGTTGGATTTTTATTATTGGAAACTATTGAAATTTACTGCTATCTCTAGCTCCAATTGTTTTCGAAGTGTTTTGAAAAGCGTGCCGAAAGTAATAGACAATCATAAATATACAACCATCTTTTGTTAGGTAAGAAGAATATTGAATTAGTTAACCGGACTTATAACAGCCTAATGCCATCTAAATAAGACCTAGACGATCACACCTGAAAGACAGGCGCGAATCCACCGCCTGGCGTACGGAAGTTAGTCACCTGACCTTGATACAAACGCGCAGCAGGTAGTAACAGTTTTCCGCCATACGTATAAAGACGTATATCTACCTTTCTTGTTGTTACGATGTCATCAATTTTGAGTGATCTCTCTCCTGCAGGGACAAAGGTCTGTGCGATATAATCTTCATCCAGAATGTTTTCGAAGACGCGTCGAGTCAGTTTGCTACCGCGATAAACGCCTTTGCTTCCATGACCAGCAACTGGCTTAAAAAACAGTTGCCGCCGAGTAAGCCACAACTCTGCTGCATCGTCTCTTGATACAATCTTAGTCCTCGGTACAGACCTTTCGAGGCACTCCACTGCAGCCTCATCCAGACCCCAAGAGCGCAATATTTGGGAGTCTGATAGCAATGTCAGGTTTTGCTTATTGGCCAACATAGCATGTACGCGGGGATTGGGTGTCACTACCACAGCACCCTCTAAATAAGCCTGCTTAAGCAATACATGGTCAGGGTCCTCAAATGCAAAGTCGACAAGCCGATTGTAAATCATATCGATTTTCTGGCCATGGGCTGTTAACGTACCGTCGATATACTCGAGTTCAGAGGGATCAAGTATCACAGTATCAATACCTCTAGCTTGGAGCAGTTGACAGGCTAACTCAAACTCTAAGAACATGAACTGACTCTCGGGGTCATTGTCCACAATGGCTATCCGATTGGGCATAGCAACAGCGGACTGTCGCTGCCACTCCTGTTTGAACATGTCAAACACTGCTTCCTCGAACCTATCTAGCATTTGATTGGTTGCAGCGCTTTGCTCTGAGGGGTTGCAACAGCGTTTTTGTGCGCGAGCGAGCAACACATTCAGAAATGCGCCACCGGCATTAGTATTGACCTCGATGAGCTGAGGTCCATCGCTACCCAAGTGAAAGTCATAACCCATGAGGGCCCCTATTGGGCCTGGGTCGAAAGCAGCTATTTCTGGTGCCCACGACAGCACTTGCTCTTGATACAATGGCAGTTCGGCAGCTGACTCGATAGCCCTGACGATTCGCTCCATCGCCTCTATCTCTGTTTTGGGAACGAACACGGGTGTTGCTGAAAAAAGCTTATTAAGCTCGTTCGCTCCTATTGGATTGTTTCTAGTTTCTACCAATTGATCTTGAAGGCTTGTATTAAGCGCTTTACGATCAAGGGTAATGCAGTAGCACTCTTGGTTAAGTCGATTTGCAAGACCGTCATTTTTTTCGTTGTTATTAGTTGGGTGTTCCATTTAGAGTCCGTCGCTAAGTAGAGTACTCACGCTGACATACTCTAGTAAAAAGTAAAAAGTAAAAAGTAAAAAGTAAAAAGTAAAAAGTAAAAAGTAAAAAGTAAAAAGTAAAAAGTAAAAAGTAAAAAAGGTTCTTGGCGTGTTTAAGTAGTGCTAGCTACTTTCTAATGTTTCATTCCCTGAGACTAAATCATTATTTCGTTCATTTTTAATTAATATCTTTGCTAAGAGTAAACCCAGCTCAAATAATAGCCACATAGGAATCGCCAACAACAGCATTGATACACCATCAGGCGGTGTCACTACCGCGGCGATCCCAAAACAGCCGACTATGATATAACGACGCTTATCTTCTAAAATTTGAGTAGAAACGATTCCGGCCATTATCAGCAATAAGGTAACCACTGGAATCTCAAAAGTCAGTCCAAACACCATAAATAGCTTGAGGGCAAAGCTCAGATAACTGTCAATATCGGTCATTGGTATAACGTTCTGCGGAGCGAACATAATAAAAAATTTCAATACCCCTTTGAGTACGACAAAGTAGGAAAAAGCAACACCAGCATAAAATAGAAATATCGAAGATAGCAGTACAGGAATGGCAATTTTCTTCTCTTTTTTATATAAGCCGGAAGCTACAAATGACCAAATTTGATACAGGATATAAGGCATTGCTAAAAATGCGGCGACGAATATCGTTAAGCGAATGGGTGCCATAAAGTTTGACGTTATATCAGTGGCAATCATGGTCGAATTGATGGGTAACTGCGCCACTAATGGGTCTGATAAAAGATCATAAAGCTCGCGTGAAAATCCCACCAATACTAGGGCGCGTTGAACATTCATAATTTGAGCCAGATATAGGCACAAGCAAGAGCGACCGTATTTTCATAACTCTGCTTGAGCTTATCAAATCTGGTGGCAACCGCTCTATATTGCTTTAGCTTAGCGAAAGCGTTTTCTACTAGATGTCTGGCTTTATACAAGTCCCAGTCCATATGGTCGTTAGAAGACTTAGTGTTTCGTTTTCGAGGGATGTTATCATGCGTCCCTGCTTGTTCAATATGGGCTCGTAGGGCATCAGAATCATAGCCTTTATCGGCACATAAAACCTCTGTATCGCTCAAATTAACTTTGTCTACTAAATCAGGTGCGACTTTGACATCGTGGGTTGTGC
>NZ_LNDJ01000127.1 GCF_001444505.1 Psychrobacter piscatorii
TGATAGGCAATTATAAGGTACGTTCAACCGAGCATGTCATGCGCGTGATGGACAGCTTTGCGTGGCTGTCGCAAGCGGTATTGTTTGTGGTATTGGGGCTATTGGTCACGCCATCAAACGTTCTTAATGTCTGGCATTATTCGGTGGCGATAGCGGCGTTCATGATCTTCGTTGCCCGTCCTATCGCGGTCTATACTAGTGTGAAACCATTTAAATTTAAAGATCGAGAGATTGGGTTTATCTCTTGGGTTGGTCTGCGCGGTGCGGTGCCCATTACCCTTGCGATTTTGCCCGTCATGGCAGGGATAGATAACGCCTTTATGCTGTTTGATATTGCGTTTGGGGTTGTGGTGCTGTCACTGATTTTGCAAGGCACGACCATTCCTACTATGGCGAATTTATTTAAGGTACGTATTCCAACCAATAAAGATCCCAAAGAAGAACATGAGGTTTGGGTATCGGATAAGGCGAGTATTACCTTATACGAGTTTGAGGCGCAATCAGGCGCATTTGCTATTGGCCGCCATCCTATGGGTATCTCTAAAGGCATTAGCCCTGATGAGATCAGTATATTTGCGCTGGTGCGCGGTCAACAAATCGTCGTCGTTGATGAAAATACGAAAATAAAATTTGGTGATAGTGTTTGGTACGCCATGCGAGGTAATCATGCGAGCAAAATTGCCAAGATTTTTAATGACACAACGTTAGATCGTAAGGCGATCGATGATTTTTATGGTGATTGGCTACTGTCGCCTAGTGTGAAACTTGGCGATTTGCCATTTTTTTCAGAAGCCATGGTCGCCAAACCTTTGGTAAAAACGCTGAAAACGACCGAAGCAGACAGTACCAAAGATATGTGGGAGCAAACGGTTGCTGAATATGTGACCTCACACTTAGGTACTGCACCAGTCTCAGGCGATACAGTCGTGGTGAATGATGAATGGTCACTGGTCATCAAGGAAGTAGGCGAAAAAGGTAAGCTTAGAAGCATTGGTCTCAAGCATCAACAACCGTCTGTCGCAGTGCAGTGATATTCGTATTTTCTTTATAGTAAGTTCATCATTTTATGTAGAAAGTCAGCGGTTTGTTTTTGCTGATTTTCCCGATATGCCCAGTGGTGCTCGACGTCGTAGCTTGCTTCATTGGGCAGGAGTATTTTCATCAGTCCCATGCCCTCATAACGTCTCGCCAAATCACGCGGTAAGTAGCCAACATGATAGCCTGCAAGGATCAGCTGCGCTGTCGCTTCCATATGATAGGTGGTGGCGCTCAAGGTTTTGGGGCGGATATGATTGATATGATGCTCGACCACGTAGCCCCTTTTTATCCACGGACAATTCTGCTCTAAATCCTCAAAAGTCAATCCTTCTGAGTTATAAAATAGCTTATGCTCACGTCCGCAGCAGACCACTTGTTTTTCGACAAATGCTGGCTTAAACGTCAGTAACGGCGGAAAGCTACCAAAATAACCCACACCAATGTCACTCTCGTTACTTAAGAGCTTTTCTAGCATGCTCTCAGGGCTATGCACATCGATAGAAGGTGGTGTTCTAAAAAGTATGCTGACATCAGACATAGCCATCATTGATATAAAAGAATACCAAATCAAACACTTTTAAGTGATTATCGAGCTTCTTAGAGAAACAACAGGTTCTTCTAATGGCTCGTTTTAGTCGGTGTCTAAGACGGCAATTATTGCCTTCAATACCTATCGTATGCTGTTTGCCAACTTGTTTGTTATCTGGTTTAAAGGCCGTTATGAGACTGTCCCAATTGTCCATGCTAATAGAGTCATAGCTCACTTTAAGTTGCTTAAGACGCGCTCTTAGTTTCTGAGCCGTTTTTAAGTCGCGTTTGCCCCAAACATAAGCGACAATCTCATTAGTAGCCCGGTCATAAGCGTAGATGAGCCAGACTTTACGCTTCTTGCGATATACGTAAGTCTAAAACTCATCAACTTCTAAGCGTTCATAGTAGCGCTTATTAGGCAGGATCTTATAAACGGATGAGCTTATGGTGCTGAGCACTTTACCAATACTCACCGAGGTAATGATGGCTATGTCTCTAACACCGCAGCCTCGAGCAGTCATCAGCCGTATGATGTCTTCTATTTGAGAGTGACAGCCTTGGTAGCTTAAGGCATGGTCACCAATGAATTGTCGTTTGCAGTCCTTACATTGGTAGTTCTGCTTGCCATAGCTTTTTATACCATTTTTCTTTAGACTAAGACTGTGACAGTCGGGGCAATTGATCTGTATTTGTGTCTTCATAACCTCAAATATATCATTTTGCTTCGGCTGTCACCCTTCCTTTATTACCCCAGCATACTTTTTGATACACCACCTTATATTGTACTGAGTGTTGAGTGACTGTTCAATTAAAAGCCCTATCCATTCAATAAAGTAGACAATCTGATAAAGTAGAATGAGAGGCACGATGCTTAAGTATTTTCTGTCATTAACTGGCTGATGATTTCCATAACAAACTGTCTATTAAACTGAAAATAGCAAAACCCCTTCATAGAATGGTCGCTCTATGAAGGGGTTTTGCTTGTAGGCTTATGCAATTCGCTAAGCGATTAGGCAAGTGATTACCACATCAAATCGTCTGGAATCACATAAGCGGCGTAAGGATCATCTTCTTCTGGCGTGTCTTCAGCGGTATCGTTGGACACGACCATAAACCCTTCCATTTTTGTATCGATACGATCTGCGAGTGGGCGCGGCAGTAACGCGTAGCTGTCCTCTAAGCGTGCAATTACGACATGACCGGCGACGATTTGATCGTATAGCTTTTGCGTGATGGATATTTTTTTCACTTTAGACGCATCGACGAATTGATAGCTAACGTCACCATCCGTATCGGCTATCTGATGCTGCTTAATCATTTGAATGATGTTAGCCCTCAGCGCCTTTTCTTCTAAAGCTTGCTGTTTTTGCTGATTGAGCTTTTGGTCTTTCTCAAGCTTTTGCGCTTGAGCCTCTGCCAATGCTTTTTTGGTCTCTAAACTCTCTGAGTCGCCAATACGCTTGGCATGCTGCGTTTGCTTGCTGATTTTTTTGGCTTTTTTACTATCGACCAATCCAGCCTTTAATAGTTGAGCCTGTAGGGCGTTCTTTGCCATAATTCAATCACCTAAATAACGATACGTAAGTCTTAAATACTGAATCATAAATACTAAAAGAGGTATTGTAGCAAACTTTACTAACGCTTGTGGTTAGACAATGACCAGAGTTCATCGGGGGGTTAAGACAATACTCTTGTAAACTATATAAAATAATAGTGCTAGTACGTTTGTGATTTTACAAAAGCGTGTACATCGCTGGATGAAACCGACCAAATTGGGTATCATCAAATTAAGAGAGCGGTTTTTAGAAACATCTCCAAACAATGGGCATAGCTTGGTCATATATAACAAGCTGTATGGGATTAAATAACATATCTAAGGACAGATTATGACAACATCACAGCACATTCTAGCCTGTATTGACGGCTCAGCAGTGACTGAATCGGTTTGTGACTATGCCGCATGGTATGCCAGCAAACTGAACTTGCCTGTTGGGTTGCTGCATGTCAGCGACGTCCCTGCTTCAGTCAGACGTGATCTGTCAGGCGCGATAGGGATAAACAGTCGCCAGTTTTTGTTAGAAGAGTTGTCCCAGCTAGATGAGCAAAGGGCAAAAGTCGTCAATAGCTATAGCAACGCCTTAGTACAAGATGCAAAAAGCCATATCAAAGACAGCTTTGCGGATGTCAATGTGCGCATTTATCAACGTCATGGTAAATTGCTTCCTAGCATCGAGCATTTCAAAGAAGAAAATCGCGCGATCGTCATGGGCCGCCGCGGCGAAGACCACAAAAATAGCCGCATCAATATCGGCAGCCAAATCGAAACGGTAGCTCGCGCATCGGATATCCCTATCCTGATTTGCTCAGAGACTTTTAAAGAGCCTAGCTCATATATGATTGCTTTTGATGGTAGCAAGACCTCTATAAAAGCGGCATGGATGGTGTCAAAAAGCCCATTATTGAAAGGTTTGAAAGGTCATATCGTGATGGTCGGTAATCACAATGATGCTGCCAAGCAAAGCATGAGCGCGGCTGCTGCAAAATTGGAAGATGCAGGTTATATCGTTGAGGCGCATCATCTGTCTGCTTCTGATGCGGTCGATGGGTTATTAACGTTTCAAGTCGACAACGATATTGACATCATGGTGGTCGGTGCTTATGGACACTCTAAATGGCAGCAGTTGTTCCTTGGTAGTACAACGACAGAGATCATTGCGAGCACATTGTCTCCGGTGATTCTGGTACGCTAATGGATGCATTAATAAATTGTCATGAGTCGCTTGTTTTTCGATAAAGCGACACTAAATTAAGGCCGTGCCTTGTTCGAGACACGAGCGAGCAGTGTATCGCTCTCAGCAGCGCAATATTCATAAAGAGGATTGGTTATTGATCTTTTAGATAACCAATCTATATCTCATAACGGCTCACTTGCTGACGCCACTCATTCTATCTTTGGAACCCCTTATGCGTATCAATGCAGATTTTTCACGTCGTGCTTCGCTAGCACCTGAAGACCACGGGTGGGTCAAATCACCACAGAATGGCGTGGAGCGAGTGATGCTTGACCGCATCGGTGAAGAGAAGGCTCGTGCGACGAGCCTAGTACGTTATGCACCGAACTCTTATTTTCCGCACCATCAGCATCCAGGCGGCGAGGAGATACTCGTATTGTCAGGGACTTTTTCTGCAGACGATACCCATTATCCGGCAGGTTGGTACGTGCGCAATCCACCAGCATCCGGTCATAGGCCTTATAGTGATGAAGGCGCAGTGATTTTCGTTAAACTACGGCAGATGTCACCTGAAGAAGCGCAGCATGTGGCCATCGACACTCACGATAGCGCCAATTGGCAGCGACAAGGTGACCGTGACGTTTGTCCTCTGTTCTCAGATGATGTCGAGCAGGTGAGCTTGCAACGTATAGAGGCAGGCGAGTTGTTATTCAATGAGCCAATCCTTAATGGCGCAGAGCTGTTAGTCATTGCAGGCGAGCTGGTAGATGATGACCGAGTCTATCAGCGTTGGGGGTGGTTACGTCTGCCTGCAGGTGAGTACGCGCAAATCACAGCAGGACGAGAGGGCGCGACGATATATCTAAAAACAGGGCATCTCAGCCAAGTAGTGGGCTTGGAAATAAATGAAGCCTAGATAAAACTTGTGGAAAGTACTGTATCAATTGTCTAAATAATCGGTAAACGTAATATCCAACACATCAATCTTTCATATTCAATGTGTTAGATGCGCTGTAGGCAGTATCTTGAATATAGTCAATTCTCTATAAAAGAGTGACAGCGTTAACCTCACTTGAATTATCACATATACATCTGCGCTCGGTTGCTTTGTATTTCTTTTAAACTGAATCAACTATATCATCTGACATCCGCCAATCGTATTTTAATATTGAAAACGCTTCCGAAATGGAGACGTTTTTTATGCTATTTATTCAGTTGTTTTGAGATATAGTTGATAGTGTTCAATGATAAAGAGTTTATGCAGTTGGCTCGACTGTGTCACGCGTGCCTTTGATTATTTTATAGCAGACAAGCGCCACCATGACCATCGGCTGTCTTACTGCTCAAACGAACTGATTATTTATAAGTTCAAAAAAAATTACTGTCGTTTCGCGGTCGATAATATGGCAGGGTATATCGACTTTATCAAAAATCGCATCACCACGTTTCTAACCTTACTTGAGCTATCCATGGCATTTCACAGAATGTTACTCAAGCTAGACGATTGTCCAGAATTTCACGATGTGTTAGTAGGCTTTGATGTTCAAAGCTTTTATCAAGCCTTACATACACGCGCCAATCACCTCATTAATAGCGGTGCTCAGCTGGTCGTTGATTTCTTCTACTTCAGATTTTGCTGAGAGGTAATCTTTATCTACAACCGAGCACTTTTATACTAGGCGTTTTTGGTCTCAAAGTCAGCCAGCATCTCTGTGATTAGCTGGTCTTTTTTGTGCCATACCTGCTCAACCCAGTCAAACATCTGCGCTTTTACCGCGTCATTTGTTTCATAACCACCATTTTTGATTGCCGTAAATAAGTCTTCAGGTATTTCGATATGACGCACATCGACGCCTAGACGTTTGATGTTGCCTTTCCATAAGTCACTATAAGTGGGTATGCCGTCAGGATAGACGATCGTCATGTCCAAGATACCATCGATCTCTGAGCCTAGGGCGCTCAAAGCAAGTGATAATCCGCCAGCACGGGGCTTGAGCAAGTGCTTATATGGTGAGTTTTGTTTGTCACGTTTGCTAGGGGTGAAGCGCGTTCCTTCCAAATAATTTAGCAAAGTGAAAGGCTTGTCTTTGAGTAGCGCACAGGCTCGTTTGGCCTCTTCGATATCTTTACCTTTTAAAGCAGGATTTTTGGCAATGGCTTCTTTAGAGTGTCGTCGCATCATAGGGAAGTCGAGAAAGTAGAAAGCCTGCCCAATCACCGGAATATAGATAAGCTCAAACTTGGTAAAAAAGCGCGTCAATGGTAGGCGCTTTTCACTGATATATTGCATGATGCTGGTATCGACCCACGATTGGTGATTGCTGATCAGCAGGTATTGACCGTCTGTGTGTACATCATCAGGCAAGCTTATACGCCAGTCTTTACGTGGTAGGATATTGTCGATGACGGCATTGTTACTGTTGATCCAGTAATTGGTGACATCGATAACGGCTTTGTCAGCGATAGCAGCTCCAGTGATGGCTTTGGCAGCGCCCATTATCCATACAGGAGGTCCTGCCAAGATACTATTAAAGGTAATCACACCCGTGGCTGTGGTGAGTGATGCGGCTTTGCCCAGTTTTGGGGCGCGTTCATGTAGTTTTTGAACGATTGATTTCAATCGCATAGTAAGTCCTTTTTCTCATACCAGTGATGAGGTATTGATAATATTACTGCATGATTTTAGCAGAAATAAATCTCAGTGTATGAGTGTTAACAACAAATAATACACAGCACTTCTAGTGAAAAGTATTATTTTTGCCATAAAAAAGCGTACTAAGGCATGACCTTGTAAATACTCCATTCTTAACACAACATCATCGTAGA
>NZ_LNDJ01000128.1 GCF_001444505.1 Psychrobacter piscatorii
GCACCCAGCTGGGTGCTTTTTTATGCTTTTAAGTTTTACTGTTATTTGGATTTATTTAAGCTAAGTGTGATCAGCTTAGTAAAGTATTAACCCAAAAAGGCATTGTACATCCATACCAGCTTTTCTTGCTCTTGTACGTATTCATCAACCAGATCAGCGGTACCTTGATCGTCGCTTTCTGCTGCTAATGAAGATACTTGACGCTGCTCGGCAATGAGCGCTTGTAAACCAGTTACTACGCCTTTAACGCAAGATGTACCATCTTTGACGTTTTTGTCTTCGCTGATGCTCGTGTGTTGTGCAAAATCGCTATAAGCGTGAAGTGGTGTACCACCGAGAGTCAAGATACGCTCAGCGATCTCATCAATCTGTAACTGCAATGCTGTGTATAATTCCTCAAACTTTGGATGCAAGGTAAAGAAATGCTCACCTTTTACATTCCAATGATAGCCACGTACATTTAAGTAAAACACATGGTACGTTGATAGCAGATTGTTTAATTGAGCGATGACTTCGCTCATGTCAGCTTTTTCTAAACCGATCTGGTTAGTAGCGTTATTAGTATTACTCATAATATTGTCCTTATAGTGTGAGTGTTGTTATATAAAATTGAAGAAAGACGAGTAGTAGTTAATTAGCATAAAAATAAAAATATCTTAACTTTTATTAATATCTACATAAGCTCTAGCTCTTCCTTTGATGCTTATAATAATAGCAAACTATCATTAGTAAGTTAAATATAATAAATTCACTTTTGCGATTGGTTTTATAAAACTATAATTGAGTCTCTCTATCGCTTTTCTAAACGATAGAGAGAGCTGATAACCGTTATGCTGGCGGCTGCAAGTTTTCAGGATTTAAGCCTTTGACCGGAACCACTTCTTGTAGATGTTGACGTACCGTATCGATAGGGAATTTTTGCGCTTGCAAACGTTTCGGAAGAATTTGGCTACCTTGCTGGCCTTTCATCTCAAACATCATAAAGATATAGTCGTCAGTCTCGTCCCAGCTCTTGATAGCAGTCCACGGAATAACCGCTTGCTGGGTCGCACCTGCACGCATTTGCATACCGCGCATTTGCGAGTTTTTCATCATCTCAGGCTGGTTGCTTGGCATTGCCATGACCAGACCATGTTTTTGTACACCTAGCTTCATTTGACGCATTTCATCTGGCATCTCTTGATCAGCAATTTGTTTTTCAAACTCTCTTTTTACATACCATCTAAAGCCTAAAGTACGCGCCAATAGATAAATCACCACACCAACGAGCATCAACCAAAAAATGATGGTTGAGTAGCCTGTTACAAAGATCAGTCCTGCAATAGCGAGTACCACAACCACAGCCATAATGATCCATTCTTTGGTCTTAAAGCTTGACAGACCAAAAGAGGGGCTGGCACTGGCAAACAGTTCATATTGGGCTTGAAGGAATTCAGCTTCAGTTAGGTTTAAGGCGACAGGTTGGAGCGTGTAAGGATACAGGGCCATAAAGGTTTCTCAGATGCTTATGTTAAAAGTGTTGGGTTTACATCGCCAAAGCCAAGTCATGATGTACTACTTGGCTGTAGGTAAATAAAGGTATGCGCTTATCTTACCGAAAAGTACTCTTAAATGAAACATATAAGCGGATCTGTTCACTGATAGCGGCGATATTAATGGCTTTAATAAAGGTAAGTGAGTCTTATTAAAGTAAGTTGAACATATAGGATATGCATTTCGGGTAAGTATGACTGGCTATGAATAATGAAAGTAGTAGCCCAAAATCACGCTAAAAGCGCTCAAAAAAGCTCAAAGCATGGTCAAATCTGCTGGGTCTTGGTATGATAGCGGCACCCATATAATTTGATAAAAAATATGGCAGCATGGCAAGGTAGTTATTGAGTTATGAAGCTTTGCAATAAGTATAAGCTGACCAATAATTATACTAATAATGTTTAAACTTCTTATTCACTCTTAGTGTTACAGGCAACGATTATGATTGATCCAAAACTCTTACGCGGCGATTTGAGCGATTTACAGCAACAACTGGCCACACGTGGCTACACGCTTGATATGGAGTTTTGGCAGTCGATTGAATCCGAGCGCAAGTCTCTACAAGTCAAAACAGAAGAATTGCAATCGCGTCGTAACGCTGGGGCTAAGCAAGTCGGCGCTCTAAAAAAATCAGGCGAAGATGCCAGTGAGCTATTGGCTGAGATGCAAAGTGTCAGCGGTAAGATCAAAGCTGCTGAAGACGAGCTACGTACTCTGCAAGAGCGCATCACTCAAGCGGCGCTACAGATCCCAAATATTCCAGCAGCAGATGTACCAGTAGGTACGTCAGAAGACGATAACGTAGAAGTGCGTAAGTGGGGCACGCCGCGTACGTTTGATTTTGAAATTCAAGATCACACGCATATCGGTGAGACGCTTGGCATGCTCGACTTTGAGGCCGCAACCAAACTGACAGGCAGCCGTTTTAACGTGCTAAAAGGCCAATTGGCGCAGCTGCATCGTGCACTGATCCAGTTTATGCTCAACACCCATACCATGAAATACGGCTATCTTGAGACCTATGTGCCTTATATTGTCAATAGCGATAGTCTAAAAGGGACGGGTCAGTTGCCTAAGTTTGAAGAGGATTTGTTTAAGCTAAGCAATCACACGAATAACGATGAGATGGATTTTTATCTGATTCCAACAGCAGAAGTGCCAATGACCAACTTGGTACGCGGAGAGCGTTTGGATATCAAAGAGCTACCGCTAAAATTCACCGCGCATACGCCATGTTTCCGTAGTGAAGCGGGCTCGCACGGTCGTGATACACGTGGTCTGATCCGCCAGCATCAGTTTGAAAAAGTGGAAATGGTCAATGTTGGCACCAGCGATCAGTCTGATGACTTGCTAGAGGCAATGACAGGGCAGGCCGAATATATCTTGCAGCAGCTTGAGTTGCCATACCGCACGGTACAGCTATGTACTGGCGATATGGGTTTTGCCGCACAAAAGACCTATGACATCGAAGTATGGCTACCAAGCCAAGATACCTACCGCGAAATCTCTAGCTGCTCTAACTGTGGCGATTTCCAAGCGCGCCGTATGGGTACGCGTGTCAAAGATGGCAAGCAAACCAGCTTAGCTCATACTTTGAACGGTTCAGGATTGGCGGTTGGTCGTACGCTACTAGCAGTGATGGAAAATCATCAAAACGCTGATGGTAGCATTACGATTCCAGAAGTATTGCGTCCATTTATGGGCGGTACTGAGACTATTTCAGTTTAATAAATGGACTATAAGTAATGAGCTGCTTATCACTTAGGTCACTTGCAGCTTGTTACTGATAACTTAAATTAATATCTATAACTGTCTATCGTTTAACAAAACTGATGTGAGTCATTGCTAAATAGAAACGGTATTGTCACCGCATTTTTGGCTAGGCTCATAGCAAATATGTTAATATTGCATTTTTATTTTATAGCCTATCCACTGAGGACGCACGCCGCGTTTTTGGTGGATTATCCTCTGAGTACACTCTCCTCTTATCTTTATACGACTCATTCGAATATTAGGACACTCTATGCCAGCTCCAATTAGCGAACGTAAACTAGCCAATGCCATCCGTGTACTGTCGTTTGACGCGGTTCAAAAAGCCAACTCTGGACATCCGGGTGCGCCAATGGGTATGGCTGATATTGCCGAAGTTTTGTGGCGCAAATTTTTGAAGCACAATCCAGCAGATCCTAATTGGCACAACCGTGATCGCTTTGTATTGTCAAACGGTCATGGCTCGATGCTTATTTATTCATTGCTACATTTATCAGGCTATGACGTCAGCGTTGATGACCTAAAAGGTTTCCGTCAGCTAAATTCAAAGACCCCAGGGCACCCTGAACTTGGCTACACACCTGGTGTCGAGACGACGACTGGTCCACTCGGACAAGGTATTGCCAATGCTGTTGGTTTTGCGATTGCAGAGAAGACACTCGCAGCGCAGTTCAACCGCGACGGTCATAATATCGTCGATCATCATACCTATGCTTTCCTAGGCGATGGCTGCTTGATGGAAGGTATCAGTCATGAAGTGTGCTCGCTCGCTGGCACATTAGGTCTTGGCAAATTGGTATTCTTCTATGATGACAATGGCATCTCAATCGATGGTAATGTTGAAGGTTGGTTCACTGATGATACCGAAGCTCGCTTTGAGTCTTACGGCTGGCAAGTTATCAAAGTCGATGGTCATGATACTGATGCGATTACGCAGGCAACTGAGCAAGCGATTGCAGAAACTGCTAAGCCAAGCCTAATTATTTGCAAAACGACTATCGGTGCTGGTAGCCCGAACAAACAAGGCCTTGCGGCCAGTCATGGCGCGCCACTTGGTGATGACGAAATCGCCTTGACGCGTGATGCGCTGTCTTGGAAACATGCGCCGTTTGAATTAGATGACGAAATCTATGAAGCATGGGATGCTAAAGCCAAAGGCGACGTACAGCAAAAGAACTGGGATGCTGACTTTGAAGCGTACAAAAAAGCCTATCCAGAGCTTGCCGCAGAGTTGTCACGTCGTCTAAATGGTGAGTTGCCAGCTGACTTTGCTAGCCAAGCGCAAGCCTATATTCAGCAAACGCAAGAAGTGGGCGGTGATGTCGCTAGTCGTAAAGCCAGCCAAAATGCGATCAACAGCTTGCAGCCATTACTGCCAGAACTACTAGGCGGCTCAGCAGATTTAGCGGGCTCAAACCTCACGCTATTTAAAGGCGCTAAAGGCATCGAGAAAGACGCTGATGGCAACTATATCTATTATGGTGTGCGCGAGTTCGGTATGACCGCGATTGCCAATGGTATTGCACTACATGGCGGCTTTATCCCTTACGTAGCGACGTTCCTGATGTTTATGGAATACGCACGTAATGCGGTACGCATGGGCGCACTGATGAAGCAGCGCGTCATCCACGTCTATACGCATGACTCTATCGGTCTGGGTGAAGACGGCCCAACGCATCAGCCAGTTGAGCAATTGACGAGCCTACGTACCACGCCAAACCTACGTACATGGCGTCCTTGTGATGCGACTGAATCTGCTAGTGCTTGGGTAGAAGCAATCAAATCAGAAAGCAATCCATCAGCATTGATCTTTAGCCGTCAAAGCTTGCCACATCAAGCACGTGACAGCGAGCAAGTCGCGAACATCACCAAAGGTGGTTATGTACTGGCAAAAGAACAAGGCGAGCTACAAGCCATCATTATCGCCACCGGTTCAGAAGTTGGCCTAGCGATGGAAGCGTATGAGGCGTTGAGCGCAAATGGTATTGGCGTCCGTGTGGTGTCTATGCCATGTGCTGAAGTCTTCGTTGAGCAAGAGGCGAGCTATCGCGAAGCGGTATTGCCCGCCAATATCCGTGCTCGCGTCGCAGTAGAAGCCGCGCATGTGGACTACTGGTATAAGTTCGTTGGTCTAGATGGCAAAGTCATCGGTATGACCACTTATGGCGAATCTGCTCCAGCTAGCGACTTGTATAAAGAGTTTGGTATCACGACTGATGCTGTGGTTGAAGCGGTAAATAGTTTGGTGTAATAGACCTAACTGAGTTAGTATTTAAAAAAAGAGCTACTAGAGAAATCTAGTGGCTTTTTTTATGGCTATTTTTTAATAAATTCATCAAACTGTATAAGCATACTCTGTAAGCTTACATTTATTTCTTCAATATCTTCTTTCGAATAATCTTTAGTTAAATGTACGATTCGATTACGATTCTCGTTTAAACTAATCAACTTAAAAAATAAATATGAGTCAATAAATTTACTATCATGTAAGAATATAATAAGCCTCTTAAAAGGTCTATTATGACTAGTTTCAGGAGCCTTTCCTAAAAACTGTGTAACTGCTTATAATCCACTAACTGGAGAATAAGCAATGACTACTCAACCCGACATCAAGAAACTGGCCCAGCAGATGGCTGGCAGCATGAACAGCTTCGATGACATTAAAGACTTCCAAAAGCAGCTCATGCAATCCTTTATCGACACTGCCCTTGAAGCTGAGATGGAAGATCATCTCGGCTATCCCAAGCATGAAAAGGCGGATAAGCCTAACAAGCGCAACGGGCACACTAAAAAGACCGTCCGCAGTGACACAGGCGATCTTGAGATATCTACCCCAAGAGACCGTGATGGTGACTTTGAACCTACACTTGTGCGCAAGCATCAAACCCGTATCTCAGGTCTCGATGATAAAATCATATTCCTTTACGCCAAGGGTCAAACCACCACCGAGATTGTAGAGAGCATCAAAGAGCTCTACGACGTCGATATCTCAAGCACACTGGTTTCAAGAGTCACTGACAACATCTTAGAGGACATCACCGCTTGGCAGAACCGGCCATTGAGCAGTATCTATCCTATCGTCTATTTGGACTGCATTGTCGTCAAAGTACGTCAAGACAAGCAAATCATTAATAAAGCTATCTATCTGGCTTTAGGCGTCAACCTTGAAGGCAAAAAAGAGCTGCTGGGTATGTGGTTATCAGAGAATGAAGGCGCTAAGTTCTGGCTGGGTGTTCTCACTGAACTACAAAACCGCGGGGTTCAAGATATCCTAATCGCCTGTGTTGATGGTCTAAAGGGCTTCCCTGATGCCATCAATACCGTTTATCCCAACGCTCAGGTTCAGCTGTGTATCGTGCATATGGTGCGTTACTCAATGAAGTTCGTGCCCTGGACGGATAAAAAGAAAGTATCGGCTGATTTAAAGGCCATCTACGGTGCGGATACGCTTGAGATAGCAGAGGCCAATCTTGAGCACTTTGATGAGACTTGGGGCAAAGATTACCCGCACGTGGTCAAGTCTTGGCGCAATAACTGGGAAGGCTTAACGGTGTTCTTCGAGTATCCTAAAGACATCAGAAAAGTGATTTATACCACCAATGCGATAGAGTCGCTAAACAGTGTGATTCGTACGGCAGTGAATAAGCGTAAGGTGTTC
>NZ_LNDJ01000129.1 GCF_001444505.1 Psychrobacter piscatorii
TATATAGATTTACACTTGGCTGTCAAACGCTATTTTTCAATTTTTTAAATATTTTTCAATTTTATATCAAAATTTTTAGCAAGCATATGTTTTTATTGATTTTATATTTTCATAAAAAATCATTTTTTTAGACTCGATACTTACTTATTGGTTAATGCTTGCTCAATGTCTTCTTTGATGGCATCTGGCTTGGTCGTTGGCGCATAACGATCGATGACCTGCCCTTTGCTATCGATTAAAAACTTGGTGAAATTCCATTTGATGCCATCTGTCAGTAGGCCGCCTTTTTGGTCTTTAAGCCAGTCATAGATAGGATGAGCGTCTGCGCCATTGACATCAATTTTCGCCATCATAGGAAAGCTGACACCATAGTTTTTTTGACAAAACGCGCCGATCTCATCATTGCTACCGGGATCTTGGCTGCCAAATTGATTACAAGGAAAGCCGATAACGACTAGCCCTTGATCTTTGTATTGTTGATATAACGATTCTAACCCTTCGAACTGCGGAGTGAATCCACATTTGCTTGCCGTATTAACGATTAGCAATACTTTATCTTTATACTCGGAAAACGCTTGCGAGCTGCCGTCCATACGCTCAGCGGTGAAGTCATAAATAGTACTCATCATCTATCCTTAAATTGAGAATTTTATTATTTTGATTATTTGTTTCAATAACGCCGTTTTCTTTATCACATGAATATTAGAAACCCTTGAAAAGGAAGCACTCTGTACTTCCCCTCTCACACTTCTAAAATCAGATAAAGGACTTACTTCTCAGATTTATCTAAATCAATAGATACTGAGTTGATACAATAGCGCATACCTGTCGTCTCACGTGGACCATCAGGGAACACGTGCCCTAAATGTGCACCGCAGTTGCTACAGGTCACTTCGGTACGAATCATACCCAATGAGTTGTCAACATGCTCGTCTATCGCGCTGTTATCAATCCCTTGATCGAAACTTGGCCAACCACAACCCGCATCAAACTTGTTGCTTGAATCAAACAAACTGGCACCGCAGCCTTTACAGCGATAAACACCATCATCAGTTGCATCGTTATAAACACCTGTAAATGGACGCTCTGTACCCTTCTCACGCATCACATGATACTCGTCAGCGCTCAAACGCTCTTTCCAATCAGCTTCGGTCAATTGGCTAATTTCTTCTTTACTTAATTGATTGTCTTGCATAATTTTCCCTTATTCGATTATTTATTATCTAATCTCTATCACTATTTTATCGCCATATTATTATAAAAACGATGGGTTATATGTGAAGATTCACGACTCACTATTCAAGGCATGTTCAAAAAGAGGACTGCCAATGCTATGTGATTTTCAGTGCTTTGAGCAGCACCCTTCGAATAAAATACAGTCAATAATATTCACTTATCTATAGATATGAGCATCAAGGGGAAAAGACACAATATTGCAAGTTATTCTTGCATTTTATAAAAAGCGTTTCTATCTCTTGCAATATCTTTTGTAATGCAATAATATCTTGCACTGGTAAGTTATGAAAACAATATTCAATTTTGTATCATCTATACACGTTCACTGATTGATAAAGGCTCAAATAACAATGTCCGATAGCAATAGTAAAAGCACGCAAGCAGAGCGGCTAGTACAGCTACGCCGAGACAAAGGATTTACCGCAGAGCAGCTAGCACAAGCAATGACAGCCGCTGGTGCAAAGGTCAGTCGCGGAGCTATCTCCAACTGGGAGCGCGGCACTAACGGTATCGTCTCATCGAAGCTACCGACACTGGCTCGTATTTTAGGCTGTAGCGAAGGCTATCTCTTGCGCGGTGATCTTCAAAGTGAAGATACTAGTATGCTTTTATCCGAAGACAACTATTTATCTCAAAGTATGGATTTAGAGACAGCTCACGCTTCAACTAGCCCATCAGACAATGGGGCAGCTAAGACTCAGCTTGAGACTTTTCCCGACACCGATAAACATTCACAAACCTACCCGACAAAGGGTCACGCTATGAACACCATAAAAAAATCCAATAAATTACAAAACGTCTGCTACGACATTCGCGGCCCCCTACTCCAAACTGCCAATAAAATGGAAGCAGAGGGTAAGCGCATACTGAAGCTAAATGTAGGCAATCCAGCGCCGTTTGGTTTAGAAGCGCCACATGAAATCTTGCGTGACGTGGCGATGAATTTATCTGAGGCAACGGGTTATTCGGACTCACAAGGGATTTTTTCGGCGCGCAAAGCCATTTTGCAATATTACCAGTCTAAAGGCCTCTTATCAGCAGTTGATGTACGTGACGTCTATCTGGGTAATGGTGTGTCTGAGTTGATTGTGATGACCATGCAAGCGCTAATGAACGATGGCGATGAAGTCCTGATTCCGATGCCAGATTACCCACTTTGGACAGCAGCGGCTAACCTCGCTGGCGGCACCGCTGTGCATTATCGCTGTAATGAAGCAGACAACTGGCATCCTGATGTTGAGGATATTAAATCTAAAATCACTAGCAAAACAAAGGGCATCGTGGTTATCAACCCCAATAACCCGACAGGCTCCCTTTATAGCGATGAGTTATTAAAGCAAATTATCGAAGTCGCGAAAGAGCACAACTTAATCATCATGGCGGACGAGATTTACGATCGTATTCTCTATGATAATAATGTACATACACCGATGAGCACCTTGACCGATGAAGTACTGGTACTGTCGTATAATGGGTTATCAAAATCGCACCGTATTGCCGGATTTCGCTCAGGCTGGATGATGGTGTCTGGACGCAAACAGCACGCGACTGACTTTATTGAAGGCTTGGATATGCTGGCATCCATGCGCCTTTGCTCGAATGTTCAAGGACAGTATGCCATCCAAACAGCGATGGGCGGTCATCAGAGTATGCAAGACTTGACCTCCGAAACAGGTCGCCTATATAAACAGCGCGAAATGGCGGTTTCACGTCTCAATGCGATTAAAGGCATTTCTTGTACCATGCCGCAAGGTGCGTTTTACTGTTTTCCAAAAATGGATCCAGAGGTTTACCCTATCACGGATGATATGGACTTTATGATGGACTTACTCGTCGAAGAAAACGTGTTGATGGTGCAAGGCACAGGCTTCAACTGGGACAAACCCGATCATTTTCGTTTGGTCTTTTTGCCTAACTTGCTTGATTTAGAAAATGCGATGGATAGATTGGACCGATTTTTTGCAAAAAAACGCCAGCAGTTTGGCACTGAGTAAATATTCATATGACATTAAAAAACGCTTATCGGCATCATGCTGATAAGCGTTTTTTATGGCTCTAGAATAAGCTTTAGTGCAGAGCTCTAGCGCCTTAAGATTAAAAAATATTGCTCAATACAATATAGCTGATTGCTGATAGACCAGCAGCAACTGGCAAGGTGATGACCCATGCCAAACCGATTGGTTTCATGAGCGCCCAATTGGTATCTTTATTGACCATACCAATACCCAGTACAGCCCCAACCAAGGTATGCGTGCTTGATACAGGAAGACCCATCGTTGATGCGCCCATAACGACAGCAGCAGCGGCCAGCTCAGCTGAGAATCCAGAAGCTGGATGCATCTTCGCTAGATTGGTACCGACAGTTTGAATGACTTCTTTACCGATAAACCAAAGACCAACAATCAGTGCCACACCAAAAGTCAGCATAACAGCAGGTGGTACAGCCGCTTCGGTCGAGATGCTATTGGTACGAATGACATCCATAATCGCAGCAAAAGGACCAACCGCGTTGGCAATATCGTTTGAGCCGTGACTAAAAGCAAATGCTGACGCGGTAAAGACCTGCATCCAGCTAAACATAATAAAGGTGGCTTTGGTCAGATCCTCTTTGTGCTTGCCGCGGATACTCTTAGTATAAATATAAGTCGCAAGCCATACTAACGCTGCTATCATCCCCATGATTAAAAAGCCTTGCAGCGTCGTCATACCATTATTGACGTTTTTCAAACCTTTAAAGATAACCAAGGAGGCCATAACTGCACCGCCCGCAGCCGCAATAATAGGCACCCATTGCTTCAATGCTTTTAAGGTATCGAGGTTGCTGCGCTCGTTTTCAAGCTTATAAAGTTCTTTGTAATAATCCGTCTCTAAATCTTCAACCAAGCAATCATCATCTTTATAGATTTCTTGATCTCGTAGCATCGCTGACGTATAAGCCAACTGCTCTGACTCGGTTAGACCATCCAAAAACTCTTTATGGTTTTGCTTTAATACTTTTTTATTGGCTTTTAGCTCACCAATATGCGCTTCTGTTCTATCATTATATTCAATGATATTTTTCTTGATTTGGCCATATAGTAGATAAGACAAAACGCCGCCTAGTAACGGTGATAGAACCCAAGAGATAGCGATAGTGCCAATCTTGCCCCAATTTACCGTTGATAACGCCATTTCAGTACCACCTAACGTGATACCCAATACGATGGAGCTACCCACCACGCCGCCAATAATCGCATGGGTGGTCGACACTGGCAGACCTTTTTTGGTAGCAAATAACAACCAAAACGCAGCAGCAAACAACGCTGAGAGCATGACATAAATAAACTGGTTGGGCTCGACTGAGAGGCCATCTAAATCGACAATACCGCTTCGGATGGTATCGGTTACTTCACCACCTGCCAGTACGGCACCCGACACCTCAAATATCGCTGCGATACCCAATGCTTGCGGGATAGTCAGCGTTCCTGCACCCACTGAAGTACCAAAGGAGTTGGCGACATCGTTACCACCGATATTAAATGCCATAAAGACACCAAACGCGGTCGCTACAATAAATAGCGTCGTTTGCTGACGCATGGTGTAATCTAAACCCCACCACAAAAAGTAGATGGTCATCGCAATCAATAAAATGGCAAAAAATAGATTTACTTTCATAGAGCCGACTGATTGTGTTGGCCCTGTAGAACTGTTGCTAATACCCATACGTTAATACGTCCTGCGTAAGCTGATTGAAATTATATGCGATTAGTAACATTGCGCAGCCATACATGTGAGTTTTAAAACCACACACTAAAGTAGCATGATGATACATGCGCAACGTGCTTTTTAAACAATGAATACTAAACAATAATGTTTAGCGGATTTTGCTGCCGTACCTTAGAATCATTCATCTATGCTTGATTCAGGGTGCTGATACGCTTCTCTGTAAAAACGCATCACATATCAAAAAGCCGCAAGGTATATTGCCCAATCATTTGATTACAGCATCTTGCGGCTTATCTTTCTGGTGATGTTACGGTCTTTATCAGTACATTTTTTATCAATACAGTGTTTATCAATACAGTGTTTATCAATACAGTGTTTATCAATACTTAGATACGGCGATAATGTCTTTTAAATATCTGTACCCATCATAAGATATGCATCTGTCAGCACATTTTATGACAGGGTAAAGACAATTGCGGCCCTATTATATTAAATATAATCACATAATGCATAATGATATTGCAAGATTTGTAACTGTGAGCGTGTCCACAGAATTCATCCTTTATCAATGACAGATTAGATTTCGTATGTTTCCCTAAGCAAAATTGGGAAAAAATGGTTTTTCAAAAGTACAAGCAACCTGTAAATCTTAGTTATTTTGTGATAGCTATTTGCCATCAGATGCTTCCGATAACTGCTGTATCGCATGATCTAAGACGTCTAAACGCGCTTGTCGCTTTTCATTGGTCGCGATAATACACCATGGCGCTGTTTTTGTATCGGTGCGTGCCAGCATATCTGCTGCAGATTGCACGTAATCTGACCATTTATCACGATTGCGCCAATCATCATCAGTGAGTTTGAATTGCTTGTGCGGTGTATCTTGACGGGCTTCGAAGCGTTTTAGCTGCTCTTTTTTATCAATAGCTAACCAATATTTGATGACCAGTGTCCCAGCCTCCACTAAGTCTGATTCAAAACGATTGATTTCATCATAGGCACGCTGCCACTCCTCATCGGTGGCAAACCCTTCAATACGTTCAACCAGCACGCGCCCATACCAAGTGCGATCGAAGATAGCGATACGGCTAACATGATTCGTTTGCTCATTAGGTAATTTCGTCCAAAAGCGCCATAAATAAGGGTGTTGAGTCTCGTATAACATCGGTGCGCCGATATTGTAAATTTGATATTCACGTGGATCGAGTGCGGCAACTAGCCTTTTGATTGCGCCTCCTTTCCCAGCCGCATCCATGCCCTCAAAGGCAAAGACAACATGACGACCTTGACGCGCCCGTAGTAATTCAGCGAGACGTGTTTGCTTCTTTGCCAAAGCATCATTATATTCAGACTTACTAATCTTTGAATCATCAATATTGGTCAAGCTTTTCGGTATCTTTACCGGTTCAAACGGCGCCTGTTCAACTTTTGGTTTGGATTTTTTTGTCTTGGACGATGATTTTTTTTCTGTAGATTCAGTTGTACTGGTACGACTACTAACGAGCGCCATTTGCATCGCATGTAAGACTTCATGACAAAAATCATCAGCCGCTGCCGATTTATCATCACCATCGATGATGATCCAGTCATCTTGTTGCCGTAAGAGAGTGGCTGCAACCTCATTAAATTTTTCGATCACTGTTTTGCTGTTCCAGTCAATTTGATACAAAAACTGCGGATCAGCCTCACTATCTTGTAGACGGCTATGCAGTGTTTCCATATCCACATGGAACCAGCATTTCAGTAGCCTAGTGTGATTGGCTATAAGATCCTGCTCAAATGCTTTGAGCTCAGCTAACTGCTGCTGTAAATAGGCTTGCCATTTCGCAATAGGAAGCGCATTTTTATCGATATGCTTTTGATTTTTCGATTGCTTCTTTTTATCTTCATTATTTGATGTTGCTATGCGCATGACGTTGTATAACAAGTCAGCATACCAATTACCAAAATAAACCATCACATCGCCATGGCGCGGCATCGCGCCGGTATGAACTTGCCAAATAGGCTGATAGCTTAGCGGCGCATGGCCGACGGTTGCCTCAACTTTAAGCAATCTTGGATCGACCCATTGCCTCAATTGCTTAACAGCGGTACCCTTGCCTGCCTGCTCCATCCCATTAACGAGTACCAACAGCCCCGTTGGTTTATTGAGCGTTGGCGGTTTCTGTTGCCGGGTGGCTCTTAGCGCATACTGCGCCGTAACCAAGGCGAGCCTAAGGGCGTCCTTGTCCATAGAAAACTGACTCAAAGGATTGGGCGTTAGGCGCTCCTCGACGACTTGCTCACTAAACTGCGAACTGACCGCTTGTGGTGCCTCTGGTTCAGTAGTATCATTTTTTTGGGACATGATTGGACTCACTTTTATTGTTATTGAATGATATTGTTATTACACTGCTTTGCCATTGAACAATATTAGATACTCTCGCTCGGCAGACTCTTTTTGATACTGCGTTTTATGCTAGAGTAATTTCATAAAGCTATTTCATCATAGCATTGCGCCAATCGAGTAAATAATATTGCTATGTAACAGTTTGGCATTTGTATTCTCATTTATTTTCTTTTATGGTGAACACAATTTTTAATACTTGCTAAAATAGCTATTCAAAAGCCTATGCGGTTAAACAACCACAATAACGCTGCCTCAAATTTTCAATATTATCTATTTTTATTATAGGATTTACTGCCATGACCGCTCTAGCCGACTTGCAACAGCATTTGACACGTTTTTGGGCTCTGCCTCACCATGAAAATGACGTATTGAGAGCCAAGCTCAACGAAGTACAAACATGGCAACAAGTACGTATCCGTCACACCCATCGTGCACTATTTGAACAACCCAAAAACCAGCTAATGGCAGATTATTTTTTAACGAAGTTATATGGTGGTGATGAGTTCGAGATACTAGCAAAACAACTGGCCCGTATCCTGCCAAAAGCCAAAAAACTAGAACGTCTTGCCAAAGAGTCTGCATTAGAAGCTGGTAGCATGGGTATTCAAGCAGCAATTTTGGCCATTGAGCTGGATCTACATTTGGCTGAGTGGCTACTCGATCAAAACTTACCAGTGAACGCAGACAATATGCTAGCTGCCTACCGTGCGGTTGATGAGGAAGCTGAACGCCGAGTACAGATTGCCAACCTAAAAGACGTTTGTTACCGCACTGACAAACACTTAAATACTTTTATGCTCAAAAAGGCCTTTGCATTGGCAAAAGGTGCTGCTTATCGCAGCAATTACCAGCCACTTTATGATTTCATCGACGCAGGCTTCAAAGCTATGAAACCTTTAAGTAGCGTAAGCAGTTTTATTGAACCGTTTTGTGAACGTGAACTGCTAATTGTTGATGAAGTACATAATGGCGGTAAGCCAGTAGGGTTTGGTGTATCATAGAATCAATACGCTAAATAGCTAATTAATTCTTGGCATATCTCAGGCTGTACATAGCCTAATAAAAACAAACCTTAGGATAATGTGATGACCGACACATCAAGTAATAACAACGCTCATTTGCAGAACAAATTGGTAAAAGACAGTATCGATCACAACCAAGATATCAGCGCGCAAATATTACGCGCGCAGACAGCTGCATCTAATAAAGATAACAGCAATAATGACTTTACTAAAGTTCAAGACCTACCAACTGGAACGCCACAAGGCCAACAAACGACTATGCCAAATACCGAAAAACCAACCAGCACAGATACTTCAGTACGCACAGAAAGGCAAGCGCTTTTCAATCAGCGTGATGATATCAATAACCCACATACGCCTGAAACTGATGGCAATGAGCAAACCCACTTTGGCTATAAGACAGTCAACAAAGCCGAAAAACAAGCACGTGTGGCTGATGTATTCACCTCTGTCGCCAAAAAATACGACATCATGAATGATCTCATGTCATTTGGTATTCATCGTCTATGGAAGCGCTACGCCATTAGCCTATCAGGGGTTCGTGCCGGTCAGCATGTACTCGATATCGCGGGCGGTACAGGCGACTTAGCCAAAGTATTCAGCCGTGAAGTCGGTAGAAATGGCCATGTTGTATTATCTGATATCAATGCTGCCATGCTAGAAGTGGGCCGCGAGCGCTTAATCAATGCCGGCTGCAATAACGTTGATTTTGTATTGGCAAATGCTGAAACCTTGGCACCATTTGATGACAACAGCTTTGATTTGGTCACCATCAGCTTTGGTTTACGTAATGTCACCGACAAAGATGCAGCGCTGCGTGCGATGTACCGTGTCCTAAAGCCGGGTGGTCGCTTATTGATTTTAGAATTCTCAAAGCCCGTGTTTGAGCCATTATCTAAAGCATATGACTTGTATTCATTCACAGCGCTGCCAATGATGGGCAAACTGATTGCTAATGATTCTGAAAGCTATCAATACTTGGCGGAATCAATCCGTATGCACCCTGATCAGCAAACACTCAAACAGATGATGCAACAAGCAGGATTTGAGAACTGTGATTATCATAACCTGACTGCTGGCATTGTCGCTGTACATCGTGGTTTTAAAGCTTAAAATCAAAGTACAATTAGCAACACCATATTGAACCAAACATACTATGCGCTGACTCAAAGGCGCTCAATTAATGATGCGAGAGCCTTATGCTGACTGTTTTACTATTGGCTGGTGCCGAGAAGCTGATTAACATTGCTATTGCGAGTGACGAGATTACCAAGGCAGGGTTAGCGCCGCTTGCTGGTAAAGTACTGCGTCTCAACATGGGCATGCCTGACATTCATTTGGACGTGTTGTTCACTCATGAACGGTTGCGTTTTGAGCCAGTCACGACAGACAGTGTATTTGAGCCAAGTGGTCAGATGAATGAGCGCCAAAAAGCCAGTATGGAGCGTGCCCGTTTTGGTCATAGCCGTCCGGACTGTACCATCACAGTCGATAATCCAGCGCAGCTACTCAATCTGATGCGCGGCGCGGAGGGTAACTTACCAATCGCGGGCGATTACAAAGTACTGATGCAGCTCAAACAGCTAGTTGCTGGCTTCGATCCTGATTTGGCTGGGCAGCTTGAGCCATTAATCGGCAAACCAATGGCCAGTCAATTACATCTTCTTATCTCTCAGCTTAAAGGTAGCTGGCGTCATAGTGCCAAACGTGCATTTGATGATGTCAGCGATTGGGCCAATGATGTGGCAGGCAATAGCGCGCCTGACCCTATTGATGTCGCTGAAGTCAACGATCTCAAACAGCAGATTCTAAAGTTGCGTGCTGATATTGAACGTGAAGAGGCCAAGCTTGCGGCTATCAAAGAAGAGCAAGCACGTTTCCTCAATAACTCGTTTCACCAGTAGTTTGTTTTATTAGTAGCTCGTCTTATCAATGATGAGCACACGCTATTACTGATAGCATTGTCTATAATGACGCATAGCGCCTACCCTATTTTCGTTTTTGTCCAGAGTACCCAATCCCATGCTATTATCTCACCGCGCCCGTCTACTAGAGCTTTGGCGTATCGCCGCAACTTATCGCCTTGATACCCATTTATCTGTCGAAGAAGCGCCGCAACTGCAACCTTTAGCACGCTTAATTCGTACGCATCCAGCAGCATGGGGTAAAAAGCATCAGCCAAATGGAATCAAGTACGCGCTTGAAGAGATGGGTACACTGTTTCTCAAATTGGGTCAATTACTCTCAACGCGTCGCGACTTGGTACCGCCTGAGATCATCGCTCAGTTAGTACAGCTACAGGATAAAGTTAAACCTTTCGACGCTGATATTGCTGTCGCTCAAATTGAGCATCCAAAACATGGCCTCGGTCAGTCCATCGATATATTGTTTGCACGATTTGATATTAAACCACTAGCGGCAGCCTCTATCGCCCAAGTCCATACTGCAGCTCTGCATGATGGGCGTGAAGTGGTGGTTAAAGTCGTGCGTCCTGATATTCGTACTGTGATTGTCTCTGATTTTGAATTATTGCGAGAACTGGCAAGTTGGGCATCGGCTCGTATCGAAGCGGCGCGTGCCGTCCATATTATAGATATTGTCGAAGACTATCGACAAGTAATGCTCAATGAGCTGGATTTGACCCTTGAGGCGGACAACACTACCCAGATGCGCAATAACTTTTTGGGTTCAGCATTGATGTATGTGCCTGAAGTATATGATGCTGCCAAAAACGTGATGGTCATGGAGCGTATCCAAGGCGTTCCCATCTCACAAGTTGAGGTGTTTGATCAGTTGGGTTATGACCGTGCCGCGCTTGCAGAAAAAGGCTTGACGATATTTTTCACCCAAGTCTTCCGTGATAACTTTTTTCATGCTGATATGCATCCGGGCAATGTGTTTGTTGAGACGCCACCTGTCAAAACATTACATGCAGATATGGCAGCGGTTGATTTGGGTCATCAGCCACGCTATATCGGGCTTGATTGTGCCATCATGGGTACCCTGTCAAAAGATGATCAGCTTATCGTGGCACGTATGTTACTTGCAGTCATGAATAACAACTTTACCGCGGTCGTCGACATCGTTAGCCGTGCAGGTTGGATACCACCAAATGCTGATAAACATGCGCTGATGCGTGATATGAAGCGTACCGTAGGCCCCATGCTACAAAAATCAATCAACGATATCGATTTTGCTGGTGTGCTGATGCAGATTTTAGACATTGCTCGTCGCCATCATATGAGTATCCCACCGCAGCTGATGCTATTACTCAAAACCTTGGTACATGTAGAAGGGCTCGGTCGTGACCTCTATCCTGATCTTGATATCTGGTCACTTGCCAAACCAATCTTGAGTAGCTGGATTAAAGAGCAGTTAGACCCGATGCGTAACTTACAACAGCTGCGCCAACAGTTACCTGAGCTACTCTTGTCTACTACCGACATTCCAAAGCTACTGGATCAAGGGCTACAAAGCCTTGCCTCACAAGGCTCACGGCAAGACAGCCAACTGCGTGAAATACAACAAATACGCGCCGATATGCTCAACGACCGTCGCCGCGACTGGTTGGCATTGGCAGGATTCGGAATCAATATTGGCATTGCGACTCAAGTAGGCTGGTTTGCACCTTTCTTTTATTTGTTAGCTATTGTGGTGGTCATTTGGCGTATCCTAGCTTAATTACAATAGGAAAAATTCCTGTCAATGACACATATTAAATAGATATTGAATATGCTTTAATGCTAAATAGTCGCATTATCTATAGGATTCATCATGTCATCACTACCATTGTCACAGACTCATAATACTATCAAGCCAGACCATAGCTTGGCTATTACAGCCTTACAGGAACGTTTTGGCAAACAACTGAGTGTGAATTCGACAGTGCGTGAGCAGCATGGCCATACAATGACGTGGCTCACCAATCAGCCACCAGATGCAGTATTAACGGTACAGGACAAACAGGAAGTAGCAGCGGCGGTCGAGATTTGTAATCAGTATGAGATGCCAGTGATTGCTTTTGGTATCGGTTCATCTTTGGAAGGCCAGCTCAATGCACCTTATGGTGGGTTATGCATCGACATGCACGCAATGAATGCCATTTTGCAGGTTCATAATGAAGATTTGACCGTTACCGTTCAGCCTGGCGTGACGCGTGAGCAACTAAACCATTATCTGCGCGATGCAGGGCTGTTTTTTCCGATAGATCCCGGCGCCAATGCCAGTATCGGTGGTATGGTCGCCACTCGTGCGTCGGGCACCAATGCGGTACGCTACGGTACCATGAAAGATGTGGTACTCGCACTAGAAGTCGTGACCGCAAGTGGCGATATCGTAAGAACAGGCACACGAGCCAAAAAATCTGCCGCAGGCTATGATCTAACACGCTTGATGATCGGCTCGGAAGGGACACTGGGAATTGTCACTGAGATCACGCTGAAACTGTTTGGTATTAGCGAATGCATAGGTAGTGGCATTTGTCATTTTTCGAGCATCGAAGATGCTTGTCAAGCAGTGATGCTGACTATTCAGATGTGCTTACCTATTGCTCGTATTGAACTACTTGACGCGATGCAAATAAAAGCATGCAATCAATATGACAACCTCAGTCTAACTGAGACACCAACGTTATTTGTCGAATTCCATGGCACAGAAGCAGGTGTTGCTGAGCAAGCCAAGCTCTTTACCGATATCATCGAAGAATTTGGTGGTCGCGATTTTGCTTGGGATACCAATGAGGCTGAGCGCAAGCGCCTCTGGCAAGCGAGGCACAATGCGTATCATGCCAGTTCTGCCCTGAGGCCTGAAGCCAGCGCGTTATCGACTGATGCCTGCGTGCCTATCTCACGTCTAGCTGAGTGCGTCAGTGAGACGGCAAAAGATATCGAAGCATCGGGGATGATTGGACCGATTGTCGGTCACGTTGGCGATGGAAACTTTCATGTTCTGTTGCTGGTCGATACTAAAAATCTTGAAGAAGTCGCTACCGCTGAGGCAATTATCGGACGCCTAGCTACTCGCGCTATTGAGATGGATGGTACCTGTACGGGTGAACATGGTATTGGACAAGGGAAACAGAAATACATGCATCAAGAGCATGGTAACGCCCTAATCCTTATGCAAGCTGTCAAGTCAGCCCTTGATCCCAAGAATATATTGAACCCGGGGAAAATATGGCCTGAAGCGCTATCTATTTCTTAATAATCTGATAAAAATCAAAACACACATAGAGTCAAAGCAATAACCAAAAAAAAGCGCCTACTTTCAATCAAAAATAGGCGCTTTTTTAATATTTATCTTTATAGCATTTGATCAATTGCCATCTGTGTTAGCACCCGTCCACGAGCAGTACGCAATACATACCCTTGTTGAATAAGGTAAGGCTCAATCACGTCCTCAAGCGTACCTCTATCCTCAGCCATTGCCGCTGCCACGGCTTCGACCCCAGCAGGACCACCATCAAAGCGCTCGTGTAATATCTCTATATAGCGTCTATCCAGATGATCGAGTCCTCGTCTGTCCACTGCTAACATATCTAGCGCACTACCTGCAATCGCACCATTGATACTACCATCGCCTTTTACCTCAGCATAATCACGCACACGGCGTAGCAACCGGTTGGCAATCCTTGGTGTACCACGAGCGCGGCGAGCAATCTCTATAGCGCCATCCTCACTCATTGGTACACGCATCAAGCGTGCTGCTCGGCTCACAATTGTTGTGAGATCCGCAATATTATAGAACTCTAAACGCTGGACGATACCAAAACGATCACGCAGCGGTGAGGTCAATAGCCCTGCTCTGGTAGTTGCTGCCACCAATGTAAACGGTGGCAGGTCAAGTTTAATAGAACGTGCGGCAGGCCCTTCACCAATCATAATATCCAGCTGAAAATCTTCCATCGCTGGATAGAGTATCTCTTCAATGACCGAGCTCAAACGGTGGATCTCATCAATAAATAATACATCACCCGCTTCCAGATTGGTCAGCATAGCAGCCAAATCCCCTGGGCGCTCAAGTACAGGGCCTGAAGTAGAGCGCAGATTACCACCCATCTCGCGCGCAATAATATTGGCAAGGGTCGTTTTACCCAGCCCTGGTGGACCAAATATCAGCGTATGATCTAAGGCTTCATCACGGCCACGAGCCGCACCGATGAACACCTCCATTTGCTCACGCACCACTGGCTGACCAATATACTCAGCCAATAATGCTGGTCGGATATTGGCGTCAGGAGCGTCGTTCGCGCCTTCTAGCGGATTAATTAAACGATCTTGCATCATAGAATTTATCATTATATTAAAAAATTAGGTAATAAATAGCATAACCAAACGCTGCGTATAAGTCATGCAAAACCTCATTAAACAAGTGCTAAAACGAAAATAAGCGACACTCAATGTCGCTTATCTGTTAAATGCACTATTTTGTTATTATCGATAGATGACTTTGGAACGTGCTCTTAGAAACCAGACAACTGCTGTAAGGTCGCTTTTAACAAGCCCTGAGTATCTACAAAGGTGTCACCCTTACTTTTAGCCGCTTTGATGGCTAGCTGAGCTTCTTTTTCTTTGTAGCCCAAGCTAATTAGCGCCCCTTCTACTTCAGCAATGATACTGCCGTCTTGAGAAACAGCGGTTTGCTGAGGCATGAGCTCAAACGAACCGTTGTCCATTTCGATATTTTTTAACTTGTCTTTTAGCTCGATAAGTAAACGTTGCGCCGTTTTTTTACCAATACCGGGGATACGAGTTAGTGCCGTTTCCGACTCTTGCTCAACATGCATTTTTAGCTCAGCCGCTGACATTGCAGACAGCATTGCCAATGCCATTTTTGCCCCAACGCCATTGATCTTGATCAGTTGGCGAAAGACATCACGCTCTTTACGATCAATAAAACCATAAAGCAGCTGGGCATCTTCACGAACATGAAAATGCGTCCAAATACTCGCCTGCTCGTTAAGGTGCAATTGACAAAATGACGGCAATGGCAGCTCGATATCATAACCCACACCAGCGGTTGTCATGATACAAGCCGTTGGCGCCATTAAGTATTGCACCTGTCCGGTAATCAATCCAATCATCACTCACCTCTGTTGATTATTATAAAGTTAAGTCCGCTGCCATTCATTATGCAAGAACACCTTTCACTAGCATGGTCTATTGCTTATATACGCCTAGCCTTATTGGTAAAAATCGACCATGCCTTCGAGGCTAATTGGACGGATTTTATGCGCTTGACCAGCGGAACCAAACGCTTCAAAACGATTGGTGCAGATGTCTGACATCGCGACCATAGACGCTTTGAAGTATTTACGTGGATCGAATTCGCTTGGATTATTTGCCAAGAACTCACGGATAGCGCCTGTTGATGCTAGACGCAAATCAGTATCGATATTTACTTTACGCACACCATGCTTGATCGCTTCTACGATCTGCTCAACCGGTACACCATACGTTTCGCCAATATCACCGCCGTTTTCATTGATGATTTTTAGCCATTCTTGCGGCACTGATGAAGAGCCATGCATGACAAGATGCGTGTTAGGAATACGGGCATGAATCTCTTTTACACGCTCAATCGACAAAATATCGCCTGTCGGTGGACGCGTGAATTTGTAAGCACCGTGACTCGTACCGATAGCAATCGCTAGCGCGTCAACATTGGTGTCTTTTACAAATTGCTCAGCTTCATCAGCACTGGTCAAAAGCTGCTCGTGATCTAATACGCCTTCTGCGCCAGAGCCATCTTCTTCGCCTGCCATACCGGTCTCAAGGCTACCTAGGCAACCGATTTCGCCTTCTACAGAGACACCGCACGCATGTGCCATTTTGACCACTTCACGAGTGACGCTGGCATTGTAATCATAATCCATTGGCGTTTTGCCATCTTCACCGAGCGAGCCGTCCATCATAACTGATGAGAAACCAAGCTGAATCGAGCGCTGGCAGATAGATGGTGACATACCGTGATCTTGATGCATCACCACTGGAATGTGTGGCCATTCTTCGATAGCAGCAATAATCAAATGACGCAAAAATGCCGACCCTGCATAGTTACGTGCGCCCGCACTGGCTTGAACAATAACAGGTGAATCACAAGCATCCGCAGCCATCATGATTGCGCGCATTTGCTCTAAGTTATTGACGTTAAAGGCAGGAACACCGTAGTTGTGTTCAGCGGCATGATCTAGAAGTTGACGTAAGGAGATTAGGGCCATAAGATGCTCTCTGATTGGATTTTGAGTAGTATTTTAAATGCAGCTTTGTAACAATCATTCCGCTATCTGCTCGACCATACTGACTGTATATATATCAGTCAAAGTCTGACTCATTTGGGATATGATTATCACGCGGTGATTATAGCAAAAATTGTGCTGTCTTCGTAGCAGTTGCCTGACTATTTGTCAGTCTAATCAGTCTCTTTCTCTCATTGGTGTCTACGACAACTGAACCATTTTATCTATCATACTCATAGCACAGAACGCAAAAAGCCTTGGCAATCACCAAGGCTTTTCTAGTATTTCGAGGCTTATAGAGCAATGACTATGATAATGGATGACTTATAATAGTATCCAAAAAGTCAGTCATTTAATTGCTTAGTACTGTTGCTCTGCATCAACTGCAACATCGTTAGCACCATCAGCAACAGCATTGGCACCGTCAGCAACTGCTTCAGCAGTATTTTCAACTGCTGTGTTAGTACCTTCAGCGATAGCATCACCAGTGTTCTCTAGAGCGTCTGTTGCAGCTGCACCAGCAGTGTCTGCACTTTCAGCAACTTCAGCACCAGCGTTTTGAGCAGCAGCTTCAGCTTCAGCAGCAGCAGCGTCTGTTTCGGCAGCAGCGGCATCAGCGTTTGCAGCAGCATCATCGCCAGCTGATTCAACAGCAGCTTCAGTGTTCTCTTCTGTTTGTTGGCTACATGCAGTAACTGCAAAGGTACCAGCAAGTATGCTAGCAAGTAACAAATGACGTTTTAACATAATAAACCTCTCGTAAATAATGCATGTCAAGATACATGGTCGCGCTATTTTATAGAGTACGAATGAGACATGCAATAATAATTTTCAGTGTAGAAACAAATAATTACTGCTTAATAATCAATGACTATCAATTTTAGCTATACCAATATAAATAAGCCAAATGAAAGTCAAAATATTATTTTCACAGACTACCTTAGATGTTTACTATTAGTTGTACGTCTAGTGTTACGAAAATACTGAGTAACGTTAATTAGTTAAGCGTTAATTTGCAACGCAGCAACTGCTGGAAGCACTTTACCTTCTACAAATTCTAAAAATGCACCGCCGCCCGTTGACATATAACTGACGCCATCAGCGACTTGATATTTATCAATAGCCGCCAAGGTATCACCGCCACCCGCAATTGAAAAACCGTCACTGTCTCTTACAGCTGTTGCTAGTATTTGCGTCCCTTGACCAAAAGCATCAACTTCAAAAACACCGACTGGGCCATTCCACAAGATGGTTTTTGCATTGATAATAGCATCGGCAAGTTCCTTCGCGCTTTCTGGCGCGATATCCAATATCATGTCGTTATCACCAATAGCATCAACAGACTTGATTGTCGCAACTGCCTTTTGCAATGAACCAGTAAAGTCAGCAAAATCGATGTCGTCTTTATCAGCAACAACCACATACTCAGGTAGTAGTATCTCAGTCTTGGTCATGATATCGCGCGCAGTATCGATCAAGTCTGCTTCGTATAGCGACGCGCCCACACTATGCCCCTGCGCCGCTAAGAAAGTATTGGCAATACCGCCACCAACGATAATCTGTGTACAGACTTCAGCTAAGCTATGTAGCACTTCTAACTTGGTAGACACTTTTGAGCCGCCAACGATGGCAAGCATAGGCTGAGCTGGTGTTTCAAGCGCCAGGCTCAAGGCATCAAGCTCAGCTGCCAACAAAGGCCCTGCACAAACAGTTTTTTCTGCTTGACGCATCGCTTGCGTCACGCCTTCTGTTGATGCTTGCGCACGGTGCGCGGTACCAAAGGCATCCATAACAAAGACATCACATAAATCCGCGTACTTCTTCGCTAACGTCGCATCGTTTTTCTTTTCACCATCGTTAAAACGTACATTTTCTAGTAGTACGACTTCGCCAGGTTTTACAGCAGCGCCTTGAGTCAGGTAATCATTATTCAGGCGCACTGGTGACGCTAATTGCGAGCCCAATTTGTCTGTCAAATAATCAGCAACTGGTGCCAATGAATAAATAGACTCAGGATTGCCTTCTGTTGGGCGTCCCAGATGTGAACAAACAATAACAGCAGCACCCTTCTCTAGCGCCATCTCAATAGTAGGTAGACTTGCTTGTAAGCGAGCATCACTTGTGACTTTACCGTCTTTAATAGGGACATTTAAATCTTCTCGGATCAATACCACTTTATCGGTTAAGTTCAGCTCGCTCATACGCAAAAAATTCATTACCTGCTCCTATGCATCAATATATCTATTAATTTACGATTACTATCATGATTGATATGACTGATAATTTTTTAACTATCATTTACTATATCTGCTCTAACAATGAGCCTTATTAGACTGCACACTTGCTATCTTTATATGTCTTCATCACTGAGTCTTTATACTAACTATCACACCAAGTTACTGGAACAGATAAGTGAGTAGAAATCAGTGGCGGTGTATTCTATCAGTTTTCTATGAGATGCTCACAAGCAAACTTTCACGATTTTTAAAAACATGAAAATATTGAGTGAGTAATTTTACTCCAGCATTGATAGGAAACGGCTGTAACTGCTAGCTTTGAACTCATTCAATAAACAGTAACATTTCGTGGTGGTACTCAGCAGTCAGGCTCTTTATGATAGAAGCGTTGACAATAACAATAACTTTTTAGGAGAACACAATGAGTATCGACTTAGACACTGCAAAGCAAAATCTATTAAAACTAAAAGATGAGTACGAGTCTCGCATTGACAAAATCGAAGATCATATCCAAAACCCACAAGATGATCTCAATGAGCACTGGGAAGATCAGGCTATATCCTATCGTCAAAATGATATGCGCAAAAATTTAATGAGCGAGGCGCGTCAGAGCCTAATCTATGTCGAAAATGCCTTAAGTCGTATAGAAAATGGTACTTATGGCGAGTGCGAGGTTTGCGGTGAACCGATTGAAGAGCAACGTTTAGAAGCGCTGCCCTACGCTACTTTGTGTATGGAACATGCTGAATAGCTAATAAATTTCATCTAGAACACATTTTATACAGCAGGTGTTTTCCATTTAGAAATTGCCTGCTGCCATTGATAGCAACGCTCGGCGATTTTTTCTACAGGCAAATCCATAATATCGCCTACTACCGCCACAAGCGCAATTGGTATGCCTGCCAGCTCTGAAATATTTTCTGCAGTTAATCCGCCTATCACACATATGGGTATGTCTTGTTGACAGCCTTCAATCAACTTCTGACGTGAGATAATATCAGCATTCGGTTTTGTGGTAGAATTAAATATGGCACCCATCGCAGCGTAGCTTGCACCATCATCCTTTGCCTCTTTGACTAATTCAATATTCCCATGGCAAGTTCGACCAATTATTTGAGTCGATTCAAGAGACTGCAAAGCATCACCAATTTTGCCATCTCCTTGCCCAAGGTGTACACCAATACCAAGCTTAGCTGCTATTGCAATATCATCATTCATAACGACTGGAACGTCATGTGCTTTGGCCAGCTTAACAATCTGTTTGGCTTCTTCATAAAGCGTTATATGACCATCTGGTAGACTAAGTGTTTGCTTGCGCCGAATCTGCAACAATACGATTAGCCCTGTTGATAAGGCGGCATCTAACTTTTGATACAACAATTCAAATTCATCATCATTGGTCAGCAAATATAGCTTGGGTATCGCAGATGAGGTTGATGACTGATTCATAGGGCAGATCCTTAATCTTAAACTCAACACAATAAAAAGGCTGTTATATGATATAACAGCCTTTTTTACATATTTAAAACAGCGCGTCTATACGGTACGACGTGTCGCCAAACTGTTTAGAATGTTTTTAGCATCGCCCCAACGTGTTGCTGAGCTGTTTGCCCCTAGGATGACGATAATTGCAGGGCGATTATTGACTCGCGTTTCCATCACAACACAGCGCCCAGCTTCGTTAATAAAACCTGTTTTTGAGATACCGATTGGGTAATAACCTGCACGAACCAAGCTACTAGTGTTGTTGGCTTTATAAGTGCGATTACCACTTGAGTAGTTTGAAACAAAGAAGTCATAGCTCTTGGTGGTAGAGAAGCGACGAATCACATCGTAGTTGCCAGCAGCACGAACCATTTTTACCAAATCATTCGATGAAGCAACGTTACGCTTATCAAGACCCGTTGGATCACCGAAAAACGCAGTAGTCATACCTAGATCTTGTGCTTTTCTGTTCATCGCACGGATAAAGGCATTGTAGCCGCCTGGATAGTTACGTGCCAAGCTTTTTGCGGCTGGGTTTTCAGACTTCATCAAAGCCATCAATAGCATCTCGGCACGGTTTAAACGATCGCCTGATTTTAGGCGTGAGCTGGCGCGCTTAGGCCCTACAAAGTCTTCTGGGTCAAGCGTGATTTCTTCACGCATATCGAGACCTGCATCTAGCACAACCATGGCTGTCATTATTTTAGTAATACTGGCCATAGGACGCGCGATGTCAGCGTCTTTTTCGTAGATAGATTCGCCCGTTTCAGCATCAATCACCGCGACACTGCGCGAGTCTGTACTGATTGGGATCATATCACTGCTACCAAATGCGCCGCGATAAGTCGTATTGTATCGAGCGGTATTGTTACTGCTAGCAAAACTGCTGCTATTTGTGATATTGGTCGTACCATAGCCGTTGTCGACTTTTTTGATAGCAGAGCCATTAGACTTGTACATGATGTTACGCGCTTCAGACAAGCTATCAGCACCGCCCCAACTCAAGCGTGCACTAGAAGCTGTCTCAGTGCTACCATTAATTGTAAGTGCGGCTTGTGCAACACTGCCCAAACTCAATGAAATCATAGCAGCGATCAATTGCTGTTTGGTTAATAGTAGTTGCTTCATTATGCCTCCTGCTGTCGCTATCACGCCAGTTACATACTGCCTGACGCCAAGAACGTACGTAGCGTTTATAGATGTGTTTGTAAGTACTCACATAGAGCTTTTGTATTTTTAGTGTATCATGGTTTACATTTAAGTTTAATCTATCAAACTGATTTAACGGTTTTTTTTAGCTTCATTCAAACTTTGATACAACTGATTTATATTTTAGAAACACTGATTAACAATACAGCAATATAACTTAACTTAGAATGTTATGATTCTTTGTACTTTATTATATTAAATGAAGATATTGATACAGCATATTAGCCGTATCCTATGTATTTAAAAGAAAAAACTGTATTTAGAATCAAAAAACGGCTTATGTTAACTTTGTTTTTTCTGTTATTTAATCCTTGTAAAAACATTCATTCTGACAAACGATAAAGAGTATGGTTATGATTAAAGTGTTGGTGGTCGATGATCATGATTTAGTACGGATGGGTATTAGCCGTATGTTGTCAGACAGCCCCGATATCGAAGTAGTGGGCGAAGCAGATAGCGGTGATATGGCAATCAAGCAGGCCAAGCAGTTACGTCCTGACGTGGTCTTGCTAGATGTCAACATGCCCAATATTGGTGGCCTTGAAGCGACCAAACGCTTGATTCAGCTCGATATGGGTATCAAGATTTTAGCTGTTAGTAGTATGTCTGCACAGCCCTACCCCTCAATGCTCATCAAAGCTGGTGTAAACGGTTATATCACAAAAGGTACGCCACTTGATGAGATGATACGCGCTGTCAAAAAAATCTATCAAGGTGGTCGTTATTTTAGCCAAGACGTTGCTGAGCAATTGGCGGACGTCTTATTGTCTGATAATGCCAGCTCGCCTTTTGATTTGTTAAGTGATAGAGAAAAGCAAGTGGCTATGATGGTGGTCAATTGCCAAAGCCCGCAGCAGATTGCTGACCAATTATTTGTCAGCGTCAAAACCATCAATACGTATCGCTATCGTATTTATGAAAAAGTTGGCGTTGATAGTGATGTAAAATTAACGCATTTGGCCATTCGCCATGGTTTGATTCAACCATAAGTTGCTTAGTATCTCCTTTGTCATCATGGTCAATTTATGAAACCTGCCACCACCATCATTTCTGCCATCAGTCGCTATTTACACCACGATGATACACTTCCTTTGCCGCAGCTGCGCAGACTAGGCATTATTTATAGCAGTTATCGTTTTGTCGTCAGTATATTTTCTATGCTGATGGTATATATATCTGCACGCGCCGGTGATAGCGCCTTTCTCCCCAGTTTTTTACAGCAAACAGCCCTGAGCTTTTATGTGATGCTGAGCTTGATTTTGCTCGGGCTGTTTTACGTTGTCACAAAGCAGATGCGCCGACAGTTAGCCTTTGGGCTCGTATTAGACGTTATTATATTAAGCTTATTGCTGTATACAGCAGGTGAGCCGGACTTACAACTGACTATGCTCTATATGGTCGTTGTCGCCGCTAGCTTTATGCTATTGCATGGTTCACAAGCGCTAGTTATCACTTTGTTGGCTATTATTTTTGTTATCTATCAGCAGTTTTTTTATGCCATTGCCAATAGTATGAATTTGGCCAATTTGGGTGATGCTTTGCTGATGTCGGCAAGCTTCTTGGCAGTAGGTGGTTTGAGTTGGTCTATCTCACAACGCTTGGTACAGCTTGAGAAAGTAGCACAAAGTCATGCCAAAGAGGTTGAACGACTCAATGTCATCAATCAAGAAGTCATTACACAAATGGTCAATGGTGTGATTGTCATCGATAAACAGAATATCGTCCTTGCAAATCTTGCGGCCCACCAACTGCTCAGTATCACACAAGATTCATCATTGCCTGCATCTAGCACTTCAACCGATATAAAAGAAATGAGAGGCGATACGCCTCATGCCATTCTATCTAACTTTAAACAACAACTTAGCAAACAGCATTCTCAGCTACTCCAAGCTTGCTTGTCAGTGGCAACAGGACAATCGCGTACGTTTACGTACGATGTGCCTGAGGTGGCAAACGCTTCGATATTTGGTAAGCTACGCGTACAAATCATCCCGCTAAAAGATGATAGCAAATTAATCCTATTGGAAGACTTACGCCGTGAGCAGGCCAGCGCCCAACAATTAAAACTGGCGTCGTTAGGACAACTCACTGCCAGTATTGCTCATGAAATTAGAAATCCTCTAGCCGCCATCTCACAAGCCAGCCAACTACTGATGGAAGACTTGACCGAAATTGAGGAAAATGCATCAAATGTCAACATGACAGCCAATCATGAGCTCTATGAAATGATATTTTCACAAACCAAACGCGTCAACCGTATTATTGAAGATATTTTAAAACTGTCTCGCCAGCAAGCGGCCTCTCAGCAAGCCATTGTTTTGGCTGAGTGGATGCCAGTATTTTTGGATAACTATTTTCAAGGGCACGACATTTTTCTGCATGTAAAAACCCAACCAACCATATCATTTGATCCTCACCAGTTAGAACAAATTTTGATTAATTTGATCAACAATGGCTTGCGTTATAGCAGCTATAGCCATCCTCACGCTTACGTAGAAATCGAGATTTACTGTGCAGACAGCGATGTTATAATTGACATATTGGATGATGGTGATGGTATTAAGACTGAGGATTTAAAACATTTGTTTAATCCATTTTTTACGACAGACAAAGCTGGCACGGGCTTGGGACTATATTTATCGCAAGCCTTTTGTGAAGCCAATCAGGCACGTTTGCTCTATATTCCTGAACATGAAAAAACGTGCTTTCGTTTTATTTCGCCTGCTATTGACTCTGAAAATATCTTTCAAGCCGTGGAAGAAAATCTTTATTAATCCCAGTCATAAATCAAAATACTACTTAATCACAAATGTTTGAACATTACATATTGGTAGCTAATAGCCACCGTACATGATTGATTTACAATTTTTTTTGTAAAAGAAGTTTACCCCTATTTAGACCTAGCTATTAATACTTTGCAGCCATTGAATTTGACGAGATAATGTATGACAACAAGCGCGCTAGTCGTTGATGACGAAGTGGATCTATGCCGATTGATGCAAATTACTTTGACTAAAATGGGCATCAAAAGTGATGTAGCCTATACTTTGGCGCAAGCAAGATCATACTGGCAAGACAATACTTATGATTTTTGCCTCACTGACTTGAAACTACCTGACGGCTCAGGGTTGGAGCTGGTCAAAGAAATCAGCAACAGCTCGAATACACCGATAGCCGTCATCACGGCTCATGGAAGCATGGACCTTGCTATTGAAGCACTGAAGCTTGGTGCTTTTGATTTTGTCAATAAACCACTTGAGCTACCAAGATTACGTCAATTGGTAGAAAACGCTCTAAAGGTTATTCATCAGGATAATGGGGCACAAGCCACGCCTGAATCCTCACCTGAGCAAAAGATGCTGGACGCTAGACTAATCGGTGATTCTGCGATCATGCACCCTCTTAAAAACACCATATTAAAATTGGCACGCTCACAAGCGCCTGTTTTTTTATCTGGTGCGTCTGGTACAGGTAAAGAGGTCGTCGCTAGACTGATTCATGATTTAAGCCCGCGACGAGATGGCAGCTTTGTACCAGTGAACTGCGGTGCAATACCTTCTGAGCTGATGGAGTCAGAGTTTTTTGGTCATAAAAAAGGCAGTTTTACAGGGGCTGTGGCTGACAAGCAGGGATTGTTTCAGCAAGCCAATGGCGGTACTTTATTTTTAGATGAGGTGGCAGACTTACCATTAGCGATGCAGGTGAAGCTGTTGCGTGCTATTCAAGAAAAGACCGTGAGGGCCATTGGTGACACCAAAGAAGTACCAGTAGACATCCGCATTTTATCCGCTACTCATAAAGATTTGAGCCGCTTGGTACAGGATGGCGCATTTCGACAAGATTTGTATTATCGTATCAATGTGATTGAGCTTAAGCTACCGACATTGAATGATCGACGTGATGACATCCCTGTATTAGCAGAGCATTTTTTAGCCATGATTTCTGCTGAGTGGCAGTTAGACGTGCCACCGTCTCTCACGCGTGAAGCCAGCGAACGTTTGCAGCGTCATGACTTTGCCGGTAACGTTCGTGAACTACGTAATTTACTTGAGCGTGCAGTGACGTTGGCGGAAACTTCGGACATTGATATCAGTCATTTAGGCCTACCTGATGTTAGTCACGACCTTAAAGATACGCAAGCTCACAGCAATGCGCAACAATCTAACCATTACGCAAATGAGCAAAACCAATCTCAACCAACTACCCAAACAATGTCTAAAGCAATAGAAAACCGTGAACAGACTCTTCAATCTGACAGTGAGATAACGGCTGTAAAGCACAAGAAAGAAACAACCAACTTGCACCCTTATCGTACTAATACCCAACACTACCCTTCAATGATACAGCGCTCAGTGCCTAATAATACAGAACCATCAACCAGCTCAAGTGATACGAATGAGAAAGTACCCCTCCATCGTCCTATTCAACCAAAAGAGAATGAGACTACAAGCCTGCAAGAACCGCTTGATGGTCAATTGCCAGCCCAAGGGTTGGAGCATTATCTACAGGAACAAGAAAAGCAATTAATCATCACAGCCCTCAAACAAACTGGCTGGAACAAAACCCAAGCAGCAGAACTACTTGGGACGACTTTTCGCTCATTACGTTATCGTATGAAAAAGTTAGAAATTGCAGAAGATCAATCTGAGTAAGTCTTCTATCGGGCCATTGGATTTTTATTTCAGAGATTCAATGGCTGCCTGACGGTATATTGTTAAATCTATCAACAATATACTAATTTGCAGTAGTCTTTCGAATGAAGCGGATGCCAGAATCGAGCGCGCGGGGTTTTAATAAATCCAGCGCCTGCTGCTCCCATGAGCTCTCACTTCCTGACAAAGTAATGTCAGGCTCAACGCCGATGACATCGATCTGCCTGCCTGAGGCTGTCATATAGTTAGCTACTGTCAACTTGACTGCTTGTTCGTCATTGAGTGGTATGACTGACTGTACTGAGCCTTTACCATAGCTTACTTCACCGATGATAGTAGCGCGTTTTTGTGCCTGTAAACTACTGGCCAAAACCTCTGCCGCTGATGCCGAGTAGCGATTTTGTAGAACAACCATAGGTAGAGGCTTAAGTATCGCATCCCCTTGGGTGGTTAGTACGCGCGATTTGTCTTGACGTGCTTGTACTTGTACCACATCGGTATCATTCATAAATAAACTGGCAACGCTCACCGCCGATGTAAGAACACCGCCCGGATTGTCACGCAAATCAAGTAAAATACCTGAGATAGGTGCATCTAAATTAATCAAACCTTCCAACAGCTTTTCACGGCTATTGTTCTGGAATGCAGGTAGTTTAACAATCGCAATGCCATCGACGAGTTTTGTCTCGACAATTTGAGGGTGACTATTATTCCGCTGCAATGTCGTCGTGTGCTTGCGGCGACCCGCTTTAGAAGTGATGATATCTACTTGGGTACCAGCAATCCCTGTTAATAGCTGCTCAACGTCATTACTTTGCCGATTTTCGTCAAGTTTGAATTCACCAACTTGGTGTAAATAATCGCCCACTGCGATGCCTTTTTTATCTGCAGGCGAATCATCAATAACTTCTGTGATGACCCAATAGCCCACCTCTGGCTGATAAGTAACTTGGATACCGATATCACCTACGTCCCCTTCGGTAAAAGCGCGTAGGTTTTCATAGGCCTCCGCATCCAAAAACTCAGCATGGCTATCGAGCTTAGTTAACATACCGCTCATTGCATTATTAAATAACTCCTCATCATTGACCGCGTCAACATACTGACGGCGCACTAAATCAACAACAGCAACAAAGGTCTTTAATGTCTCAGGAGAAATTGCATTCAATGATACTTGCGCAACCTCTGATGGAATACTAGTATCGATATTATCATCATCGTCCATTACCGCACTTTCGTCTGGCATACTGTCTATTGAGTCATCTGATTCGTCGGCAGCATTCAGCATCTCAGTATCATCTTCAGCCACTATATCATCGGCATTCAAACTGATAAGCTGTAGGCTTGATGTCGGACTAGCATCACCGAATGAGGTCACTGCTGCTTGCGCGTCCATACTGACAACACACAATCCAAGCAAACCTATTGCTAGACTGGGCTTAAAGCCTATAAACTTGAAGTATACGGGTTTGGACATAATGGTCGCTAGCGACGACTTCATCACTCGTTGGTCTAATTGTTTAGACAAAGATGCGCACACAAAAGAGATAGGATGCATAAAAAACTCATTTAAATAATAGAATGTATAAAGTTATTGTTATGTATTACCGTATAAGTTAACACCAAAGGCCTCTCTCAAACTAGGGCAGTTTTGCAAATCATCAAGCAAAATCCATCATAAAAAAAGGGAAAGGTAATAGCTACCCCTCCCTTTTCTAGTTTATATCATTCATCCAACGAGCCATGTCTTTACAGATTATCCGATGTACGGATAATCTGAGACAACTGGCTTAAGATGCTGAAACCAATAAACTCTCACCAGTCATTTCGGTGGGTGCATCAACATTCATTAGTGCCAAAATAGTCGGTGCCACATCACTAAGCTTACCGCCACGACGTACCTGTAGTTTTTGTGCGCCTACGTAAATCAGCGGTACATGCTCTGTCGTATGCTGAGTATGTACTTGACCACTTTCGTAGTCTTGCATTTGCTCACAGTTACCGTGATCAGCCGTAATAAGCATGTCACCGCCAGCCGCTTTTACTGCCGACTCGACACGGCCCACACAGACATCCAACGCTTCGACCGCCTTTACCGCAGCATCGAAAACCCCTGTATGACCTACCATATCTCCATTGGCATAATTGACAACGAGCACATCATATTGGCCAGATTCAATCGCTTCTACTAATTTATCCGTGACTTCGGGTGCGCTCATCTCAGGCTTCAAATCATAAGTCGCGACATCTGGAGAGGGTACCAAAATACGCGTCTCGCCATCATACTCTTCTTCACGGCCACCACTAAAGAAAAACGTCACATGCGCATACTTCTCAGTTTCTGCGATACGTAGCTGTGTTTTACCTTGATCCTGCAGATACTCTCCCAAGGTGTTGGCCAAAGACGTTGGATAGTAAGCAATGCTGGTTTTTGCATTGTCCGCCAAAACGTCTGAGTACTTGGTCAACATCACAAAGGCGGCAAGTTTTGGCTGCTTTTGACGGGCAAAACCTGAAAACTCATGATCAGGTAAAACAAAGGCTTGGGCAAGCTCGCGAGCACGGTCGGCACGGAAGTTCATAAATATCAGCGCATCATTGTCTTCGACGGTATAAGGCACCTCATCACGTCCGATGACAGTCGTCGGGCTGATAAATTCGTCAGTCTCACGTGCCTTATAAGCCGCTTGTACAGCACCGTCCGCACGTGTCGACAAGCGATCTGCCTTACCTTCAGTGATCAGCTCATAAGCTTTTTGTACACGATCCCAGCGGTTGTCGCGATCCATTGCATAGTAGCGACCGATGATGCTAGCAATCTGTACGCGCCCGCCTTCATAATGAGCATTAAGCTTATCAATGTAATCACGTAGACGATTGATATATTTATCCGCAGATTTAGGCGGGGTATCACGGCCGTCTAAGAAGCAATGGATAAAGACGTTTTTGGCACCATGAACCAACGCTGAATGGCACATACCCTCGATATGGTCTTGATGTGAGTGAACACCGCCATCAGAGAGCAGACCCATAATATGTACGTTGCCGCCAAGCTCATTGGCCGCTTTTACTGCGTCAACCAATGCTTCGTTTTTGTAGAATTCGCGATTGGCAAGTTCATTTGAGATGCGAGTCGAGTCTTGATAAAGAACACGGCCAGCACCCAAGTTCATGTGGCCAACTTCTGAGTTACCAAACTGACCATCTGGCAGACCCACATCTTCTCCTGAAGCAGAAATCAGTCCATGAGGGTATTTTTGGTAAATTCTATCTAGATTTGGCATATTTGCCGCAGCAATGGCGTTATCTTTATCTTCTTCACGATAACCAAAGCCGTCTAATATCATTAAGACATGCGGCGTTTTTTTATTCTGTGCGCCGTCTTCTTGCTTACTGCTGAGCTGCTGCGCCTGATTGTCGCCAATAGATTCTGATGCTTGCTGGGTACTGGTCATATATTACCGCTCCTCGAGTGAATGAACGCCTTCAATGCTATGTTAGGGTATGGAAAGCCCTATATATTAACACATATCTTAAAATAGCTGAAAAACTGACAATTTTTCACTAAAAAATGATGAGTTTGTATCGTTATCAAAAGCCCAAAACCTACCACAGATACTAGGTAACAATACTGCGTATCAATCTGTAAATCCTACTTGCAATCATTCATCTCATTGGTTAAGATGAATCTATTCTGAAGTGTTGGCTAGTAGATGTTTATTCCCTGAGCCGATAATGCTTTACCAGGATGTGGTACCTATCGTCTCATTGTGTATGCCTGCACCGCTTGCGGTGTATCAGGAAACCTGCAGAGAGGATGACGCATCCGCCCTGAACTTCACGGTTCATGGGTCACCATCTTACAGCGGCACTTCGGTTGTTTCATTCGGTTTGTAAATATGTTCTTTATAATTGATGTATTTACTGCCACCAAAAAGCCCCTTTCGTTAATGACGGGAGGGGCTTTTTCTATGCCTAATGAATGACTAAATCATCGTTACTCATCATTAGCAGATTTGGTAATTTTTTTCACATCTTTAGGGATGTTTTTGGCCGTACCATCAACAGTCGTATGCTGTTTGAATACGTCCCCAAACGGATTTTGCTGTTGTTGACCAAATGGATTTTGGTTATTCATACCGCCTGCGCCACCGAATGGGTTTTGGCCACCCATACCACCAAACGGATTTTGGCCGCCACCCATTTGACCACCCATCTGTTTTGCCATCATTTCCATCATTTTTTGCTGATTGTTCATGACATAGTTATTGGCAAAGTCTTTGAGTTTCTTTTGTACTGGTGGCAAGATCACGAGTAGCGCGAGCACATCACTCAGCACACCTGGAATAAGTAGCAAAATACCAGCGACTGCCATGGCAATGCTCTTAATCATGGTGGACTCTGGTGGACGCATTGCAGGATTCATCATACCACCTGCTTTCATCTGCTGAGCCATCGGATTCAAAGAAGCCATACCTTTGCGTATAAGAGAAATACCGATCACTGCTGCGACAATAAACCACATGAATACCCACCAGCCGCTCATAAACTGAGCAAGCAAATACCACAGTAGCATCTCGATAATAAACCAAACGATGGCTATACCAACTATCTGACCCATAAAGTGTCGTCCTATAAAATAAAAACCAATAAATTGAGCGCCATGCAAATTAAAATGGCTAACATATGATGTATATGGGGATTGGTTGCTATACTATCAAACTTACGGCTGATTTTTAAGCCATAAAACAAAATGTAAGCAAGACGGAATACTATGGCAATTATTATCGGGATCGACCCAGGGTCACGCATGACGGGTTATGGAATAGTCCAGCAGACGGGTGATAAGCTCACTTATATCGATGCAGGCACGATTCGCACAGATACCAAAGAGATGCCTGAACGCCTCAAGCGTATTTTTAATGGATTGACCCGCATTACGCAGCATCACTTAAAATACGCTGACGAGCCTCTCTATACGGCGATTGAACAAGTCTTTATGGCAGAAAACCCTGATTCTGCACTCAAGCTTGGGCAAGCACGAGGCGCGGCTATTGCAGCGATGGTCGCCTTGGATTTAGAAGTATCAGAGTATACTGCTCGGCAGATCAAACAAGCGGTGTGCGGCTATGGTGCTGCTGCTAAAGAGCAAGTGCAGGAGATGGTTTGCCGCATACTACAGTTAGAAGTCGTACCACAGCAGGATGCAGCCGATGGTCTTGCCTGTGCTATTTGTCATGCGCACTCAAGCCATTCTATGAATAAAATACTACTTAATAGCTCTATGCGAGGACGCGGTGGCTCTAAGAAAAAGGGTCGTTGGCGTTTGACCGAAGAAGATTTGGGTAACTTGCGTTAAAGATAGGCGTTAAAGCAGACAAGCTTCAAAACCAATAGGCATTAAAATAGTGAGACAATAAAAAAACACGCTATTGGATGCGTGTTTTTTTATGAGTACCAGCACTGTCACTTTATCATTTGCAGGACGAAATTATAGCGGACTACTCTACGACTGCACTTTCAATGACAGCATCGAGTACATATGCATACTTTTCATCATCATTATCATTTTCTGTTGTCTCATCTGACTCTATTAATTCGTTAGTCTCTAATCGGTAGCGCTGCAATCGTAATACTTCTTCGTGCATACCCTCATGATGGTAGCCATCTATTTCTCCCGCAAATACTCTCCACTTCCCTTCACGAACTTTGACACCTTGATCGTTGTAAGTGACGGGCCTAACTTGGAGACACTGCTTTTCACCATTCATATCACAATTGACTTCTTTGGCATTCACTGCCCAAAATACCGTCTCACCTTTGCTATTGTATTTCGCTTGTGGTGTGAGTCTGCCATTCCATACCAAAGTGACATTATCGTTGGTAAATTGAGTCAATACTGGGCTGTCACTTTGCTCTATTTTTAACTCACTATTTCCTAGCATCAAGGCATTCAATTTATTTTCTGCCATATCGAGTTCGTTACAGGAGATTTTGGTGCTCATTCCTTCCTCGATACTCAATGTATGTCCTTGCAGCTGATAAGCAGCGCTTATTGTATTACAACCGACACTATAGATAAGTGTTTCTGGATTAAATACCAGAGTCCCCTGACCATCGATATCTGTAAGCTCACTTATAGGCTGCTCATTGGCATCCGTTGCACTAACTAAGCTCCAACGATGACGAGACAAAGTATTCATCAGCTTTTCTTTGGGAGTAAATGTCGTCGAGCCAGATTCAGTAGTTGCTGAGTTGGTATCTGAGGCCCTATCCTCAATCGCTAGTGAGTCTACTTTTTCACCAGTATTGGAGATACCTGATCCTTCATTGTCGTGAGCCGTGTTTTCTTTTTGACAAGCGCCTAGTATGAGGCTCACCGCCACAATACTTGGCAATAAAAACGTTGTCAGTGCTGATTTTTTGGCTCTACCTACCATATTACGAACCTCTTAGTAAGCGTATATCAATTTTCTCGATTACTTATTTCTATATACTTGCTGGTCTTGCATCTTTTGAAGAAACATTTAATTAACTGTTCTGGAATATCGTTATTATAATCACGTTAAATTAACCACTATAGACCGAGCATTATTAGCTTATGTAATAAAATGTTGATTTTTATTATGTTTGAAATTCTTTTATTACTCTGCTATCTAATGTCGTTAATTTCATGGACAAAAAAAGGATAGCTAATACATATTAGCTATCCCCGATATTATCTTTAATGAGCAAGCATCTAAAAACAATAGAACTTGCGATGTATCTCTTTATCTAATCATTGATTTCCGCAGGCTTAGCTTTAGCCATGTTTTTGATACTAAAGCGCTCATTCATCATTTGATAAAAACGGGCTAAGTTTTTGCCTTGCTCATTCGGATCAACTTTGAGCACTTTACCAAAATCTAAGCCCAAATATAGCACGATATCTGCAAAGCTCAATTGCTCACCCACCAGATACTCACGACCTTCTAGGATTGTCTCAAAATACCCCATGGCTTTGACAGCACGGGCAATTGATGGCGCAACAAATTCTGGCACTTGTTCAACACGCTGGGCTTTAGACGGATGACTGTGCTGAAACGCTAGCATTAAATTATACATCACCTCAAACTCAGCAATACGGCGCATCGAGCACACTTGGGCACGCTGTATCACGTCATTGCCCATAACAGAACGCTCACCATAGACGCGATCCAGATATTCGCAGACTGCTTGTGAGTCATTGAGCACGGTGCCATCGTCTAATGTTAAGACAGGCACTGTCTGCATCGGATTTATTTTGGTAAATTCGTCTGACATCTGCTCATTTTTGGCAAAATCAATATCAATCACATCAATGTCATCCATATCATCAACATCAATCCCTTTTGATGCCAATAAGATAAGGGCTTTGCGCGGGTTGGGCGCTGTACGGGTGACGTATAATTTTTTCATGATGAACTCCTTGTAAGAATGATTGAATAGAAATTTAGCGCTGATACGCTTTATTATGATGGTGGCACTAATGAGCACCTATCTATTGATACTCCATACCATAGTTATAGCCTACTCTGACCGTCATGGCAAAGGCTTATTACTCATGAGGTAAAAATAGCAAAAGCCCCATAACTTTAAGTCACGGGGCTTTATTTAATCATATTTATGCAACCAGTCCAGTTATTTATTAGGGGCTGGTGTCGTACGTAGGTACGGCTTGATTTCTTTGTGACCTTTTGGATATTTGGCAGCAATGTCTTCGTTTTTGACACTTGGTGGAATGATCACGTCATCACCATCTTTCCAGTCTACAGGTGTCGCGATGTTATACTCATCTGACAATTGTAGCGCATCAATAACACGGATGATTTCATCAAAGTTACGACCACAACTGGCCGGATACGTCAGCGTTAGACGCACCTTTTTATTTGGATCAATGATAAAAACGCTGCGTACCGTATGCGTGCTATCTGCATTAGGATGCATCATGTCATATAATTCAGCCACTTCTTTGTTAGGATCAGCGATGATTGGAAAGTTCATCTCTGTCCCTTGCGTCTCACCGATATCACTCGCCCACGCTTTATGGTCCTCTAAGCTATCGACAGAGATACAAATCGGTTTTACATTGCGCTTTTGAAACTCGCCATTGAGTGCTGCTGCACGACCAAGCTCAGTGGTACATACTGGGGTAAAGTCTGATGGATGTGAGAAAAAAACCACCCAATGATCGCCTGCCCACTCGTGGAAATTAATATCGCCTTCTGTGGTCGCAGCGTCAAAGTTTGGTGCGGTATCGCCTAAACGTAAATGTGCCATGCTTTATTCCTTAGCTATGTTGATGAACGCTTGTATCGACCCGTTGGCCGCGCGCTCTATTATTATCATCGATGTGCTCGCCATAAAAATGCAAAGCACATCCGTAAAAACTGACTTTATAGTAACAAACTGGTTATGAATGTCTTGTGACGGATTGTAATGCGGTTATTCCATTTAACCCTAAGTAGATATATCAATTATTTATTAAACCACCATCCCTGCATCCCATAAGCAAAACTCACCAAACTTGCCTTTTTTACTCACGCCACCAGCCACACGCCCAGCATCAGTCAATACTAGCTCACCATCTTGAGATTGTAGGTAACCCGCTGCAAGCAACTTATCATTTAACTCTTGGGTCTTGAGACCTAATTCTTTAGCAAGCTTGGCGGTGGTCAGTTTAGAATAACTAGGTGCGGCGTCTGTTGTAGATGTGACGATTGCGTTGGTAGGAGCGCTCATTGTTTTGGTGCTAGGTTCAGGCTGGTTCTCAGTTTCAGTGACTTTTTCAAGAGACATCCTAACTTCATCACTGATACGAATAATGCGTTGCGCTTCTTCATAAGTATCAGCATAAAGCTTAGCATCGTCATTACGATAAATCAGTACGCCCATCTCATTATTATTGACTTGGCTAAATTCGTACAGGTTCAAACTGGTAATAATGCACTCGTTTTCATTCAGGTAGCATTTCGCATGCAAGTTTTTGCAAAAGCTGGTACGAATAAACGTTAAGTTTTTTAACCAGTTTATTTCTTCTGGATGTAAGTCATTTTTGCCATAGACAATGCGAATATCGATTTTTAGACGGTTGCGATCTTCTAGCAGCTCTTTAATGCGTTCATTCAGCTTTAAATATGGGCTAATAATAATCAACCGATCAGACGCATTTTTAATCAACTCTTCTAAATGATAAGTCGTCCCACTGCTATTCAAAAATTTTGCCATGCTCACTTCCTTAGATATAACTGTCAAAAACTTCATAATTATTCACAAAAAAGCCCATCCCTAGCGTACTAGAAATGGGCTTGCTTGCAAACTACTATTGTTTAGTATTGTTTCAAAACATCATTTTAGCAATGACATTTTTAGAGACGGGGCCAACAGAGATTACGCGGGCTTGTAGCTATCGCGCAAGCTAACGATTTGGTTAAAGACTGGCTTATCCGTGCTGTGATCTTCGCTATCGGTGATAAAGTACCCTTCACGCTCAAACTGGAAACGCGTGCCAGCATCAGCATGGGCTAAAGATGGCTCAACGACAGCATACAGCTCAGTGAGCGAGTCAGGGTTTAGTGCTTGATGGACATCAGCGACGCCACTTGGGTCCTCAGCACTGAATAGTTGCTCGTACATGCGCACGGTCGCTGGCACACCTTGACTGGCTGATACCCAATGAATCACCCCTTTAACCTTGCGGCCTTCAGGATTGTTGCCCAGCGTAGCAGGATCAATTGTCGCTTTTAGCTCAACAACATTGCCATTTTCATCAGTGATATGCTCAGTGACGGCTAGCACGTAAGTGTTACGCAGACGAATCTCTGGCTTTTCTGGTGATAGGCGCTTGTAGCCTGCTGGAGGTTCAATCTCGTAATCACCTTGATCGATATATAAAGTCTCGGTAAACGGAATCTCACGCTCACCCATATCGACGTTAGGATGGTTCGGCTGCGTCAACCAAAGCGTCTGCGTCGCATCGTCAAAACGTGCATTAACGCTATCGGCTTTTTGCGTCTCCCAACTGCTGACGGCATCAGAGAAGTTAGTGATGGTCACCTTTAATGGCTTTAGTACCGCCATGCCGCGACCAGTAGTCGTCTCTAACGATTGACGAACGCTAAACTCTAGTAAACGAAAATCAACCACGCTATCGGCTTTGGTCACGCCCACACGCTCACAAAAGTCACGCAAGCCCTCTGGCGTATAACCACGGCGGCGCATACCAGCGACGGTCGGCATACGTGGATCGTCCCAACCACTCACGATGCCTTCATCAACGAGCTGCTTAAGCTTACGCTTACTGGTCAATGTATGATCCACATTTAAGCGGCTAAACTCATATTGATGCGGCGGCACGTCAAAGCCGATCTTGGCGATGACCCAATCATAGAATGGACGATGGTCTTCAAACTCAAGCGTACATAGTGAATGGGTAATACCTTCGAGCGCATCAGAGAGTGGATGCGCAAAGTCATACATCGGATAAATGCACCATTTATCACCAGTCTGATGATGAGATTGATGCATCACGCGGTAAATGACAGGGTCACGCAGGTTCATATTTGGGCTTGCCATATCGATCTTGGCGCGCAATACCGCCTTACCTTCAGCGTACTTACCGTCTTTCATATCATTAAAAAGGGCTAGGTTTTCCTCAACACTGGCATCACGCTGCGGAGATGGCGTTCCCGCTTCATTAAATGAACCACGGTTATCGCGAATCTGCTCAGGCGTTTGCAAATCGACATAGGCATCGCCTTGCTCGATTAACTGTATTGCCCATGCATGTAGCTGATCAAAATAACTTGACGCGTGATACGCCTCGCCTGCCCACTCAAAACCGAGCCATTTCACATCATTTTCAATATTATCGATATAATCTTGTTTTTCTGCAGTTGGGTTGGTGTCATCAAAACGCAGGTTACACACACCGCCGAACTCTTTGGCCACACCAAAGTTTAGGCAGATAGATTTTACGTGACCTAAGTGCAAGTAGCCATTTGGCTCAGGCGGAAAACGTGTGACAATTTGCTGGTATCTTTGCGCATTGACATCGTCACGAATGATATTACGAATAAAGTCGTTTTTTACTTCGTCTTTTTGTGCATTGTTGCTTGAGTGCTCACTCATCGGATATTGCTCCTAACGCAAATTGTCAATTTGTGATACGTGCCATCACGCATTACAAAACGTTCAAAATAAATTATTAAAATAAATTGGGATATAAAAACTCAGATAACGCGTCCGCATTATCACAATTTATCAAAGCTGATCAAAAATGGCTAAAGTTGCGTTATTCTATCAGCTTTTGCAAACGCATTAACAGCCTGATACATGACACGGGATAAAAAAGCCGTTAGACTACCCGTAACTTTTTAACAACCAACTTTTAACCACCACTTGACAGCATCATTTAAGGCGCTGCAATCAAAAAGGAATATCCCATGGTAGACATGCCACCAGTAGTAGAACTTGACACCAATATGGGTGCGATCGTTATCGAACTCAACGAAGAAAAAGCACCAAAAACCGTAGAAAACTTTTTGAACTACGTAAAATCTGGTCAGTATGACGGTACGATTTTCCATCGCATTATTGATGGTTTCATGATTCAAGGCGGCGGAATGGACGCTGAGATGAATGAAAAACCAACCAACGCGCCTATCGAAAATGAAGCGGACAATGGTTTGAAAAACGACAAAGGTACTATCGCAATGGCGCGTACCCAAGATCCACATTCAGCAACTAGCCAATTCTTCATCAACGTAAAAGACAATGATTTCCTAAACCACTCTGGCAAAAACATGCAAGGTTGGGGTTACACGGTGTTTGGTAAAGTCACCAGCGGTATGGATGTAATCGAAAAAATGAAAGGCGTACCAACTGGTCGTTTCGGCATGCATGCTGATGTGCCAAAAGAGCCAGTTGTTATCAACTCAGCAACCATCATTACTCAGTAATAGTCATTCAATAGCAGCTAGTCAGTAATAGTTACTTAGCGATAGCTGTGAATGAGCGAGCATTTTCTAGTAGAACTTACTAAGTAATGCTCGCCATACGATAAGTCACGAGGATCAAGATAAATGCAACGTTTTAATCACTTAATCACGACCCGCCCTCATCAAGTGCGGCAAGTATTGATTAGCGATTTGCATTTATCGCCTCAGGAGCCTGCCTTAGTGCAGGCTTTTTTGGCGCTGCTCGATGACTGTCTTGCTCTGCCCGCGCTCAAACGCCTCTTTATATTGGGCGACTGGTTTGAGGTGTGGCTAGGTGATGATATGTATTTATCCCTATTAAAAGAAGAAAGGTTAGAGGACGAACAAATAACGCACTGGCTAACGCCGCTTATCGCCAAACTCAAGCAGCTACGTATCAATGGCTGTGAAATATTAGTCATGCATGGCAACCGTGATTTTTTGTTAGGACAGCCGTTTTGCAATCTGTTCGGTGGGGAGCTGATAAGCGAGCCGTATACTTTGACTGTTGGTCAACAGAGTTATCGTTTAGAGCACGGTGACGCACTCTGTACCGATGACAAGAAATATCAACTCTTTCGTAAAATTATGCGCAACCGCCTAACTCAGTGGTATCTGCTTAATAAGTCGTTAGAGAAACGCTTAGCCATCGCAGACAACATGCGCAAAAAAAGCCAGCAGAACAATGCTACTAAAGCGGCTTATATCATGGATGTGAATGATGAGGCCGTACGTCAGGCCATTACTGACAGCGATGCTTTATTGCACGGACATACGCATCGTCCAGATATTCATCAGGCGACTGCTGATAAAAAACGCTACGTGCTTGGTGATTGGCGCTTGCTAGATAAAGACACTCGCCAGCCGAAAGTAAGCGCTGTGATTGGTGCAGTGACAGATGACCAGCATTCAAATGACCGTTTGAATAGTAATAATTTAAGCAGTGATGATGCTGAGTTTGAGTTATATGAGTTTGAATGTCTTATTCGCTAAAATGCGTTTAATGGCGCTTTAAACTTAATGGCGTTTTAAACAACGCATCTAAACAATATTTCTTCGATATAAAAAGGGTCTGTTGATAGTTCAACAGACCCTTTTTACGTTTACTACAATCTTGAACTGCTTATCGCTCGCTATCTAATCCATCAATTTAAAGAAATGCTGACGATAATGCTTTAGCTCACGAATAGAGTCGCGAATATCATCCAATGCTAAATGACTGCCCCCTTTTTCAAAGTTCTTTAGAATGTCAGGACGCCAGCGGAAACACAGCTCTTTAATTGACGATACATCAAGGTTACGATAATGAAAGAAGCGCTCAAGCTCTGGCATTTGGCGCGCCATAAAGCGGCGATCTTGACAGATAGAGTTGCCGCACATTGGTGACTTGCCACTATCGACCCATTTACTCAGAAACTTGATGGTTTCAGCTTCCGCTTCCGCCAATGTCACCGTGCTACGACGCACACGGTCGACCAATCCTGACTGACCATGTTGCTTGGTATTCCAGTCATCCATCTTATTTAAGACTTGATCCGATACTTTGATCGCAAACACAGGCCCTTCAGCAAGCACATTCAAATCTTCGTCAGTCACGACAGTGGCAATCTCGATAATCTCATCGTTTAAGGTATCAAGTCCGGTCATTTCTAAATCAATCCACACCAGCCCTTTTTTGCCTTGATTTTTGATCTTAATCTTATTGGGATGGTCACCGGTAGCCATAAAATATCCTATCATTCATAATTTTGAAAAAACAACTTTAAAAAAAAACAACTTTAGAAAAACAATTGAAAAAACGTATTACACGTAGACACCCGTGCTCAGACAGTATTGCAACACGCTACTTGGTTTAGAAAACCTATAGAGTCGTACAATATTACAAAACCACTGTCTGCCGCAGACGCTTTAGGCTGTATGTTAGCAAATTTTCACGCTACACTTAGCAATATTTTTATAATAGGTCAAAACCCATGGCATTAATCCGGCAACGCAAACTGACCAAACAACAGATTCGTCGTATCGACAAGCAGCAATTGTTAAGTCAAGACAGCATCGATGACAGCTTGATGGATGGCGTGGTCATGGCGCACTATGGTAAACAACTAGAAGTACAGGTAACAAGTCTACCTGCAGTGATACCTGAGCAGCCAGAGATTGCGCCTGATGATCCAGAGCCATTTTGGCAAGCGCTTGCGCTCGGCGACATCTGGCGCTGCCATGTACGCACTAACTTGCCGATGCTAGCCGCTGGTGACCAAGTGCGCTGGAGTGCCGACTCCAACACAGGCTTTGGCCGTATCGAAGCCGTCAAACCGCGTACCTCATTGGTCTCTCGCCCTGACCGTTATCATAAGCTCAAACCTGTTGCCGCCAATGTTGATATTCTGGCCATCGTCTTTGCGCCATTGCCTGCCGCCGCTCCTACTTTGATCGATCGCTATCTGGTCGTCTGCCATCACGCGGGCGTCAAACCACTGCTCGTCCTCAACAAAGCCGATCTGTTGGCACAAGAAAACGGCGTCGATACGAGTGAATTATTGGCACAGTATGCCGCACTCGGTTATGAAAGTGTTCTGACTTCGGTCGATTGCCCTGAAAATATCGCCGAGAGTGACGAGCAAGAAGGTCTCGATGAGCTAAAACGCTACATAGACAAGAAGTTGGTCATTTTTGCAGGGCAGTCTGGTGTTGGCAAAAGCAGCCTTATTAACGCCCTACTTCCTGAGTCTGGTCAAAGCGTCAATATCATCTCGCAAAATTCCAAGCTTGGTCAACATACCACGACGACCAGTCGACTACTGCCATTTAATCCAGACGATCTGACCCAAGGCGGCATCGTTGATACACCAGGTATTCGTGAATATGGTATCTGGCATCTGACGCCTGACGATATCATCTCAGGCTTCGTTGAGCTGGCGCCATTGGCTGGCGATTGCCAGTTCCGTGACTGTCGCCACACCCATAACAGCAAAGGCTGTGCACTATGGGAAGCCGTGGCTGACGGTACCGTATTACAGCGCCGCGTTGAAAATCTCGTGACGCTACGAGAGGAAGCTGATACTAAGCTTTATTAAGCCCAATTAACGTCATTTCAAAGGCAAAATGACGGCTCAATTATTGACCGTGTCATCGCCCGTTTACTATAGATGACCTTATCGGTATAATAGCGCCTTGTTCAATATCATTGGGCTGGCTTCTCAGCTCAATAGAACACCTATTTTTTTGGAGGTATGGTTTGGATCGTGCGCTGGAATTTGTGGGCAACCACCCGTTTTTATTTGGTATATTAGCCGTACTTGCTATCCTGTTTTTTACCATTGAAAACAAACGTAGCGGTAGAAAAATATCGCCCAACACCCTTGGCATGATGGTCAACTCTCAAAACGCGCAGCTGATCGATATTCGCGCCAAGAAGAAGTTTGAATCAGGTTATATTCAAGGCAGCCGCAACATACCGTTCACTGACCTCAAAGAGCGCTTAGCAGAGATTCGTGCGATTGAGCAGCCAGTGATTATCATCTGCGACATGGGCGTACAAGCAGGCGCAGCCATTCAGATGATTGGTAAAGACAGTGTCTATCGCTTAGAGGGCGGTATTGGCGGCTGGCAAGGCGCTGGTATGCCATTGGTTGGTGTAAAAGACGCTAAATCAAAAAACAAAGCTAAGACCAAGCCTAGTTTAAGCAAATAGTAGATTGGCTAAAATATAGCTTCTGACTAAAGAAAGCATCCGATTAACGATAGCAAAATAAAAAGACACCTTAGCAATAGGTGTCTTTTTTTATATCCTGTTTATACTGCTACTGAGGGTTTTAAACTAAGACGGCTTGAATTTGTCATGCTCATCCCCACTTTAGTATGAGCAGAATCGAATACATTTGCCTTTACTCATTGATAACAGATTCTATCAATACTTAGACTATGATAATTTATCAGGCTATCTATAATAAGTTTGTTATCTCATAAATTTATAAATAAGGATTTACCATGACTGTATCTGTTAAAGTTTATACGACCCCTATCTGCCCATACTGCTCAAATGCAAAGCAGCTACTAAAAACCAAAGGCGTTGATTACGAAGAAATCAGCATGCATGACATGAGTAGTGAAGATCGTCAAGCGCTGATGAAAAAAACCAATAACTATCGCACTGTGCCACAAATTTTCGTTGGTGAAACCTTTGTCGGCGGCTTTGATGAGCTGAATCAAATGAACCAGCAAGGCAAACTTGACGAGCTATTAGCGGGTTAATCTGCTACCTTGCTTTACTGTCTGTTTTTATTTATGTAAAGATAGAATTTATGTAAAGATAGACAGTGGCAAGCTTGGAAACCGTAATAAAAAGTAAGGTTAAAAAAATATCGAGCTACACGCTTAGTTTATATTACAATGACTTTTTATTAATATGACCGTTTGCCCCATTATTTGATTTAATTTTAGAGGATTTATCATGGCTGAAGAACAAGCACAACCACAATTGGCACTAGAGCGTATCTATGTAAAAGATATGTCACTTGAAGTACCAGGCGCAAGCGTATTCACCAAAGAGTGGAACCCAGAGCTTGATATCAATTTGTCTAGCAATGCTGAAAAATTAGATGACGATCATTACCAAATCGTCCTAACCGTTAGCGTCACGGCAAAAAATGCTGAAGAAGCGGCATTTATCGCTGAAGTACATCAAGCAGGTATCTTCTTGTTAAAAGACATCCCAGAAGATCAAATCGGTCAAATCTTGGGTGCATACTGCCCTAACGTGCTGTTCCCATATGCCCGTGAAGTCATCAGCGACATCGTGACGCGTGGTAGCTTCCCGCAGCTATTGCTTGCACCTGTGAACTTTGACCAAGCTTATGCACAAAGCCAGCAGCAAGCACAAGTTGATGCTCAAGGTAATGCTTAAGCGCTAACCAAAAATATATGAGCTCTACGAGTCGTATATTTGATAAAAGGCCGTTTACTTATAATGAGTAAGCGGTTTTTTTGTGGGTGATTTTCAATCATGAGTCAGCAATATGCTGAATGCTTTTTATAGAAGATAAAATTATCCAATATATAAATATTAGCCATAAAAAAGACCCTGCTATTAAACAGGGTCTTCAACGACCACATCGACTGGTTAAATTAATTAGCTAAAATCGAACATTAGCCTTTTAACGCAGACAAAATCTGCTGCTTAACCTCTTCGATATCTTGCGTGCCATCAAACTTATCGTAGTTTGGTGAATCTGCGCCTTGGGCGGCTTTTTCTTGATAAAAACCAACCAATGCAGATGTTTGCTCATGGTAAGTCGACAGACGGTCGCGAATGGTCGCTTCTTGATCGTCTTCACGCTGGATAAGCGCTTCGCCCGTTACGTCATCGATGCCCTCAACCTTTGGTGGGTTGTGCTGCACGTGATATACACGGCCTGAACCTGGATGTTGACGACGGCCAGACAGACGATTAACGATCTCATCATCAGGCACACTAATCTCTACCACGTGATCGATGGCAACATCAGCATCGGCAAGGGCTTGCGCTTGAGGAATCGTACGTGGAAAACCATCAAAGATACACCCGTTGGCACAATCAGGCTTTGCAATACGCTCTTTTACGAGATTGATAATGAGGTCATCAGAAACCAGACCACCAGCATTCATGATATCTTTGGCTTTTTTGCCAAGCTCGCTGCCTTCTTTGATAGCAGCACGTAGCATATCACCCGTCGATATCTGCGGAATATCATATTCCTGAGAAATAAACTGGGCTTGAGTACCTTTACCGGCGCCTGGTGGACCTAGCAAAATAATACGCATCATTACACGACTCTCCTGAATTCAATGGGATTTTGGGATTACTACAACTTAGGGATTAATTGATTGCCAAGACACCTTACCTTGTGACCTGACAAACCTCAAGTTTTTTTCTAATTAGGGTCATGAGTTGCCATGACTTATCTTTCCATATAACACTGTTAAGCCTTTTGTGGTCAACAGCATTTATATGAAAAATACTCACAATAACCAACCCTAATACTAGGGGATTTGTTGATCGATTTCTACATTGGCCTGATTTTGGTCGGCACGAATCACAACAGGATTACCTGATAAGTCTCCTGACTCTGCGATAGCTGTGCCGCTGTGACTAATACGCGCAATAACAGCCAACTCAACCTTATCAGAACGGGCTGATCTTAGCGTACGCTCTGGCATCATCGCATCAATATCGCTTAGGCTAATAGTAGCCTCGCCCTGCTTAATCGCACTAATTGGCAAACGCTTGGCAGCAAATGGCGGGCCACCATTCACATCACGAATCGCCACAAACAACACGTCATCGGCTTTGACCAATGGCAGTAGGCTTGAGTTGATCTTAACGGTCACCTCAATGCCCTCAGACGCTTGCTGCTGCTGCATAGTCACATTGGCACTGAGCTCATCTAGACTCGATAATGCTTGCGTATGGTCGCCTGGTTTGGCTGAGATACTGTCACGCAAGCGCTTGATCCAACCTTGTGCTTGATCAAAGTTATTTGCTCGCGCCTCACCCATTGCCATGAGCATTTGCGCGCCTTCATGCTCAGGATTTGTGGCCAATACAGTTTCTAGCACTCGGCGACTATTTTCGTCTAGCTGACCCTTATTAGCAAAGAAATTAATCTGCGCGTAAGTAATCGCAATCTCTTCATTATCAGGTGACAAACGATAAGCACGTGATAAGGCCTCTAGTGCTGAATCGGTCGCCTCTAATGATAAGAACAACTCTGATAGGCGCATCCAACGATTGTAATCGTACGCATGGCGATAGACGTTGGTCTGCATGGCACTAATCAGCTGATTGCCATCTTCAATCGCCCAAGCAGGTGGCTGGTCAATCTTGCCAGTTAATAAGTCATCCGCCACTTGACCTACTTTGTCTTCGCTTGCCCAAAGCTCGAATACAGGCGTGCGATCTCCGACCATCAAGTACGCCATGGCAGACAGCACAGGTACCCAAAAGACAATGATCAATCGGCTTTTGATACCAGGGATCACCATCGGTGTCACTTCACGCTGGGCATCCAAAAGCTGACGTTCAAGCTCAAGCTTTTGGTTTTGATAGTGATGTTCATCAATGATACCACTGTCTTTATCTGTTTTCAGCTCTGCTAAGCGCTCACGAAATACGGCAACGTTGATACCTAATAGCTGATTGTCCAAAGGCTTACTATGCGTACGCGGTGCTCTCAACCATGGTTTGATAGCTATAACAGCAAGCAATAAGGCGGTCAGTAGGCTCAGCGCAATAAATAAGCCAACCGTAGAAAATATGGTCATTTTTTGCCCCCAAGGCTTGTAATATCGTGAACGTCTTTATTATCAGCACGTGACAATAAGCGCTCAAGCTCCGCTTTTTCGGCAACAGATAGCGCCTCAGCGGTATTATCTGCTGTCATGCCGCTTGCACCACTGGCAACAAGCTGACGTCGTTTACTTTGCCAAAACCAACCTACTAACAAGATGATGAGCAATAATGGTGGGAAAAACCATAAGATCCACGTTGAAGGACGCACTGGTGGCTTATAGCTGATAAAGTCGCCATAACGTTCCTGCATATAGGCGCGAATCTCACCATCGCTACGACCATCTTTGACCAAATCGTAGGTTTTTTGCTTTAAGTCTTGGGCAATTGGGGCGTCAGAGCCTGCAAGGTTTTGGTTCTGGCATTTTGGACAGCGCAGCTCTTCGATAAGACCACGATACTGGGCTTCTTGCTGAACAGAATCAAAATCATAGACATCAATAGCAGCAAAACTGGCCATACTGAATAGACAAGCGATAAGCAAGCTTGCTAACTTTATCGTAACGGATTTCATGTGACAGGCTATCATTGACACGCCTCCTCAACCTGACTTGGCTCTAAACTGACGCCATTATTATTGGCGTCATTAAGCACCATCAAGCAAGGCGCAATACGGCTTTGCCAGTTGCTCTCATTGACCTCACCGATAATATGCTGACGAATAATCCCTTCGCCATCGACGACAAAAGTCTCAGGCGCGCCTGTCAGTCCCAAATCTAAAGCAAACTGCCCTGATAAATCCTGAATAGACATCGAAAACGGGTCGCCGCCTTTATTCAAATATCCTAAGGCATCCCCAATATCATCTTTATAGTTGACACCTACCAAATTGACACCGCGCTCCTCCAATTTCATTAAGAAAGGATGCTCGATGATGCAAGTAGGACACCATGATCCCCAGATATTCATCAAGAACGGCTCATCAGGCAGGTTATCATTGGTCATGATACGACTGGTATCTGACAATAGCGGCAACTCAAAAGCCGGTACTGGGCGCTCAAGCGCCGTATTGGTCACGATATCGGTCGGTTTGCCCAAGCGCATATACAGCATGGCAACCAGACCAATAAAAATCACCAGCGGAATCAAAAAACCTAATTTAAGCGACTTTTTGCGTTTGGTATTCTTATTGCTTTGCTGAGTCTGTTTATCAGGTGCATTGTTTGAGGTCGTCATATTACTGATCCCCTGTCTTGATAGCTTGCGATTCCAAATCTGCCACCGTAGCAAAGCCTGATTTTTTGGCGGCGATTTGCGCAGGTGTTCTGGTTTTCTTAATACGATAACGATTGTCTAGCATACTGAGCAATGCACCAAACGCCATAATAAGCGCACCTAGCCATATCCAGCGAATGAGCGGTTTGACATAGATACGAAATGCCCATTCGTTGCTGTCCTCAGCAATTGGCTCACCAAGTGCGACATACACATCACGCATAAGACTGGCATCAATCGCCGCCTCGGTCATTGGCATCATACTGATAATATAGTTACGTTTTTCAGGATGTAGCGTCGTCACCGTTTGACCGTTTTTACTGACCGTAACCTCGGCTTGCGTGGCGTCAAAGTTACTGCCTTTTACTTCGCTAAAACCTTTTACGGTAAAGTCATAACCTTGGACATTGACACTATCATTTGGTCCAAGCGCCACGTCACGCTCAATACTGAGCGTACTGGTAAATGCCACCCCAATAACTGCAACGATGACCCCAATATGGGCGATTTGTTGACCCCAATAGCTCAAACGCAGCTGACGTAATCCGTTTAATCGACTCGGTGCATTTTTGGTTTTATCTTTAAAATCGATCACCATCCATAATAGCACCCAGAAACTCACTGCCAACGTGACGCCAATATTTAGCATCGCTGATGGACTCGTAAAATAGGCAATAATCGCCGCCAACACCAGACTGCTCACAGCGATAACCATGCCAGCACCCAATAGTGGACGGCTGTCTTGTTTCCAGCGAATATTAGAGCCCATACCCATCGCCACGAGCAAAAGCCACGTTAAGGGTACAAATAGCGCGTTGAAATAGGGAGGGCCAACAGATACCTGTCCTAAATTGAAAGAATCGGCAATAATAGGATATAGCGTGCCAAGCAACACCACCAAAGTCGAAATCAAAATAATGACGTTATTGATCACCAAGAATGATTCGCGTGAGATCAGTCGATATTGACTCTCAACCGTCAAGCGCCAACCACGCACTGCAAACATCAGCAGACCACCGCCGATAATCACGCCAAGAATAGCTAGAATAACAAGACCACGCGTCGGGTCAGCAGCAAATGAATGGACTGAAGTGATCACCCCTGAACGTACAAGGAATGTGCCTAGCAAACTAAGTGCAAAGGCAAAGATCGCTAGCATGATCGTCCATGCTTTGAACACACCGCGTTTTTCAGTGACCGCAAGCGAATGTAGCAATGCCGTACCTGCCAGCCATGGCATCAGTGAGGCGTTCTCTACTGGATCCCAAAACCACCAGCCGCCCCAGCCAAGCTCATAATAAGCCCACCAAGAGCCAAGTGCGATACCAACCGTTAAAAAACCCCAAGCCGCCAGCGCCCACGGACGCGACCAGCGTGTCCACACCGCATCCAAACGCCCTTCCCACAACGCTGCCATGCAAAAAGCAAATGGCACGACCATACCCACATAACCCATGTAGAGCATCGGCGGATGAATAATCAAACCAAAATCTTGCAAGACAGGGTTTAGATCCGCGCCATCAACTGGCAAATTGGGCAAGGTACGATCAAATGGCGATGAGGTAAAGATCAGCATCGCTAGCATCATCATCTGCACGCCTGCCAATATCACAAGGACACGCGCACGCATGGACAGCGGTAATCCGCGGCTAAAATAAGACACCAGCGCACACCAAGTGGCCATAATGGTCATCCACAGTAGCAATGACCCTTCATGCCCGCCCCACGTTGCAGACAGCTTGTAATACCAAGGCAGCAACGTATTGGAGTGCTGAGTGACGTAGACAAGGCTAAAGTCGTTGTAATAAAAGCCTGCCATCAGTGCAGCAAATGATGTGACCATGGCCGCAAATTGCGCCCATGCAAGACTTGGTGCTAGACGTTGCCAAGCGACGTGATCGCGCATGACACCAATGGTTGGTAGTACCACCTGCAAAATCGCCAGTATAAAAGCGGCCAGCAAGGCAAAATAACCCAATTCTGTGATTAACATACGGTCTAACCTTGTTTACCTTGGATACCACTAAGGGTTCACCGATGGCATTGTAAGCCACTGGCAAACGCTAAATAGTCCTTTATGCGGTCATAGTTTACGGTTAAAAACTGAGGTTTCAATAGCTATAGAAGCACCTAAAACCCGCTACTATCATTGTGACGTATCAATCTGAATGGTTGATACAAAATGCTTAATTGTGGTTTATTTTATATTCTTTTATTTGTGCAAACTTTATTAGATATTGTTGCTTGTTACCATTTAAAAATACTTATCACTGTTTTATTACTCAAGATATCAGTATTACTGCATCGAAGGAAAGAACACCAGCACAAGATGCAGCCACCCTGCCAAAAACCCAGTCAGACCACCCAGGATAATCAGCGTCATCTCATCCTCACGAAAAGCAGGACGCAGCAAATTCTGAAACTCACTGGGCGTCAGCGCCCTTATTCTATCGCGAAACAGACCGAAAATCTTACTGGCGCGACTCTCATTTAGCTCAGGATCTCGCAGTGGCACCATAGTCGCCACAATCGATTTGTCAATAATAGTGTTTTTCAGCTGTCCATAATCGCGGCGACCCAGCCCCACACGCAATGTCGTACTAATAACTGGTGACTCAAGCACCGTATATAGATGCGACTTCATCAGCTCACGAGTTTGCGCTGAGCGATCACCATACATCATCTCGTTCATGATGTTCTCAAGGGTAACCAAGTCTTTTACCACTATCTCAGCAAAAACTTCAGACACTTCCTCTTGGCGCTTCATAAAGCCACCTTGCAGACGATACCTTGCGATATGAGGCATCACCGGCTTAATAAAAGGAAAGCGACCCTGTACCGCAAAAAGCTTCAAATACGGGATAAAATGCGGCTCTACTGGGTTAAATACCATCCAAATGGCAATCCAATTGGTCAGGAACCCCCAAATCGCGGCAAAGAACGGTACAGTCCAGTGCTGCGGCACCACCAAAAATATAAACATCTGGATAATACCAAATACCAAGCCAATCAAAGCACTGATGTGCCAGATAAAATTGATCTCTTTTTGCCCAACCTTCAAGAACATATTGACCATCAGACGACGATCGTTCTCCATCGTATTGACGATCATCTTGCGCATATCGACCAGATCTTCGACATGATAAGTCAAATCTGTCACCAGCGACTGCATGATACTAGGCAGCTCTTTATGGGCTTGGGCATAGACACGGCGCTTTAGGGCATAAGGCAAGTTGCCCCACAGTGCTGGCGAATGATCCAGCATAATCTCATCAATCAATGGCTCAAGGTTTTTGTCCACCGTATCAGTGACAAATAACGCCATTTGCTCCGGTTCCATCGCTTTGAAAAACTCATCCAGCGAACCGAGCTTTGACAATGTCTGATCAACGATAACCCCTGATATTTTGCCTGCCTTGCGTGGGACGATACCTTGCCAACCGATACCTGGCAACCCAAAAAATGGAAAGTTTGGAATACGAATACCCCAAAACTTAATGGGATAAAACAGCATCTTGAGCGCCATCCATACATGCACCCACGTAACAAATGCCGTCACTGGTGGAATAGTTAGCATGGCAAAAAACTCTGGGTGCTCAGTTATCGTCTGCCACAATGAATTTATGTCCATGACTTTTCTAGTTCCTGACAGGTTGATTGTCGTTGCTAATATGGTCGCGACTGATAACAAGCCGCTAGCAAAATTGAAACGTCCCAAAAAGACGCTCTGTCTCTAACCACTACTATAAAACACTACTATAAAATAAATCGCCTGATTTTAGCATACTTGCCATTTTTTAGCACATGGACACCCTTGGCAAGTTGTGACTAAAGATAACATCTTTTAAATCCTATATTGAGCAATAAATATACTGAGATAGCGCATCGCTTATGCAATATATGACCACAACAAAATAAGCATCTGAGTACTGCGCCTTCTCATTTGTTCTGTTATAATTTGTAGTCAAACGATAGACACCATCTACGTACAAATCAATGCGCGTTGATTTTAGATCATATAGCGCTATGTGATTGAAATCCTTTGTATTATCCTTTAGACTCACCGCACTTTAGTTAACTAACCTGCCCTTTTACCTCTTTATTACTGACTCACTGACCGATTGGGCTCTGATTTTCTATGAATAAACCGCTAACTCCCAATACCGAACAGGTCAACAGTACCTTTACCAACCGTATTATTATCTTTGGAATTTTAATATTGCTGGGTTTGGGTGGTTTGATAACCCGTTATGGTTATTTGCAAGTCTATGCCCATGATAAGTACACCACGCAGGCAGACAATAACCGCATTAAACTGATATCTGCACCGCCTAGCCGCGGTTATATTTATGATCGTAACGGGATAATTTTGGCGGATAACCAGCCAGTCTTTACTGCGATGTTGAGTCCTGACGAGATTGACAACCCTGAGCGCACCTTAAACTTGTTAGCTCCTATCTTTGATCTGACAGAAGAAGACATCACAGATATTTTGGCGCGCTTGAGCAAAAACAAAAACGACCCTGTGACCATCAAAATCGACTTAACAGAGGCACAGCTGGCTCAGTTTAGTGAGCGTAAGCCGTTCTTTCGCGGTGTTTCTATCCAAAGTAAGCTGACGCGTGATTATCCTTATGATGAGCTATTTGCTCATGTGATCGGTTACGTTGGTCGTATTAACGATAAAGAGTCTAAGCGTATTGATAAGGACCGCTATGCAGGTACTGATCTGATCGGTAAGATTGGTATTGAAGACTATTACGAAGATATTTTGCTTGGGCAACCAGGCTATCAGTCGGTAGAAACAGATGCTCATGGCAACGTTTTGCGTCAATTGGACACCAAACCGCCTACCTCTGGTAACGATATCACGTTGAGCTTAGATTATGGGCTGCAAAAAATCGCCCAACAACAACTAGATGGACGCCGCGGTGCTATCGTCGCAATAGATCCCAAAAATGGCGATGTGCTGGCATTTGTCAGTAACCCAAGCTATGACCCAAATCCTTTCATATCAGGTATCTCTTTCAAAGACTATGATGCGCTGCGGGAAGACCTTGATCAGCCGCTATATAATCGTGCGCTCCAAGGGACCTATCCACCTGGCTCGACCATCAAACCATTTGAGGGTTTAGGCGGTATTCACTACGGCTTGCGAGATTGGAACAGTACTATTTATGATCCTGGCTATTTTAGCTTGCCAGGAGACAGCCATCGTTTCCGTGATTGGAAGCGCGGGGGTCATGGTACGGTTGATTTAAAGAAATCTATCCAAATGTCGGTTGATACTTACTATTATAAACTGGCCTATGAGATGGGTATTCAGCGTCTACACGACTGGATGGTGCGCTTTGGTTTTGGGGACAAGACAGGCATTGATCTCCCTAATGAAAAATCAGGCATTATGCCATCACCGAAATGGAAAAAAGACACGTATGATAAAGACTGGCTACCGGGTGAAACCATCTCTGTCAGTATTGGACAAGGCTATTTCTTGGCAACGCCACTACAGATTGCCAACGCCACAGCCATGACCGCAAATAAAGGAAATCATATTACCCCGCATTTGCTAAAAAGCAGCGACGGCGCGGCAGAGGTAAAAGTGATCACCAAACCAGATGGCAAAATTGAATACAACGGTCAGCCTTCTGACTGGCTACGTATGCATGCTGCGATGGAAAGCGTGGTAGAAAACGGCACAGGTCGCGGCATCTATACCCCGCGTTATCGTATCGCTGGCAAAACCGGCACCGCACAGGTCAAGTCTATTGCTCAAGGCAAACGCTATGATAAATCGGCAATCGATAAGCGTCATTGGGATCATGCGTGGTTCAATGGCTTTGCGCCCGTAGAAGATCCACAGATTGCACTTGCCGTATTGGTCGAAAACGGTGGCGGTGGTAGTACGACTGCCGCGCCTATTGGCCGTGCTCTATTTGACTACTGGATGCTACAACGCAAAACTGATCCGATATTGCCGCCGTCCGCTGATGAGCTAAAAATCATCAAGCGCCAAAAGGCTTTTGAAAAAGCCATGAAAGACGCATTGCGTGAAAAAGAGGCAAAGGCGTTAGCAGAACAGGAAGCAGCAGAAGCAGAGGCGCAAACAGCAGCAGCCACCTCTGAATAGCGACATTTTGATAGACATCTCTAACCATTACCCGCCATGTCTAATAAGTAGAGATGCCTCAAAAAAAAGATAATAAAAGAGACTCTAGCATGAAAAAACCCACGAGCGGGCGCACAGCAAAAAAGAACCCTAAAGCAAAAAGTGCCGCAGCCGGTGATGTGCGTATCATTGGTGGGCAGTTCAAGCGCCGTATTGTCAGCTTTATCGATGCAGATGGCTTACGCCCAACGCCCGACCGCCTGCGAGAGACATTATTTAACTGGTTATTGGCCGATATTCACGGTGCACGCGTACTCGATAGCTGTGCAGGCAGTGGCGTATTAGGGTTTGAGGCGTTGTCCCGCGGCGCAGCTCACACCACTTTTATTGAAGTTAATACGGCACAAAGCAACATGCTACGTCAAAGTGCTGAGCAATTACGCCTTGATACCGCAGCTTACACGGTTATCACTGGCACGGCTGAGCAAGTACTGAGTCAACACCAGCCGATTGAGCACCCGTTTGATATCGTATTCATCGATCCCCCTTATGCTCAGGATCTATGGCAGCCTATTTTGACCACGCTCATCACACATGATTTGATCGATACGAAAACGCTTATTTATTTAGAAGCGGATAAAGATTTAACACCTCAGCTTGAGCAACTAGAAGAGCAGCTTAATGAAAATCGCGACGCCCAACTAGAGACAATTCAGCAAACGATATGCTTTGAATGCTTGAAACAAACCAAAGTTGGACAAGTTGTCGCTGGACTTTATCGGCTGTCACCGTCATAATTACACCCTAATTGCTAAGCGCATCATTGGTAATTATCTTTTAAGCAATATCTAGTAAACCCTTCAATACCTGTAAAAATGTTTAAAACCGCTTAAAAACTGGCCAAACGCTGCAGTTTAATGTACAAAGGCGAAAATAAACCCCAATGCAGCTTGCAAGCGTAGGCGCTACTGCTTATAATGTGCAGTCTGTTTTTTGAGAGCCCCGTTCCCAGCTAAACTCTCAACGAATTCTAATTTTAAGGTTTTATCATGAAAACACTTAGTGCAAAACCAGCTGAAGTGACCCATGACTGGTATGTCGTAGATGCTGACGGCAAAACCCTTGGTCGCTTAGCCACTCAAATCGCAACTCGCTTACGTGGCAAGCACAAGCCTTCTTATACTCCGCACGTAGATACTGGTGACTTCATTGTTGTCATCAACGCAGAAAAAATCGCGGTAACGGGTAAGAAAGCGCAAGACAAAAAGTACTATCGTCACAGTGGCTACCCAGGTGGTATTAAAGAAACCAACTTCACAAAGCTGATTGCACATAAGCCTGAAGATGTTCTACACAAAGCAGTTAAGGGTATGCTTCCAAAGGGCCCTCTTGGCTATGCGATGATCAAGAAGCTGAAACTATATGCGGGTACTGAACATCCACATACTGCACAGCAACCTAAAGAACTAGACATCTAAGGATATACTTATGGAACGCAATTACGGAACTGGTCGCCGCAAGACGTCTACTGCTCGTGTCTTTTTATCAAAAGGTACTGGTAGCATTGTTGTTAACGGTAAGCCACTAGACGAATACTTCAGCCGTGAAACTTCACGCATGGTTGTTCGTCAGCCATTAGAACTACTAGACTCTGCTAACCAATATGACTTATATGTCACTGTTGCAGGCGGTGGTATCAGTGGCCAAGCTGGCGCAATCCGCCACGGCATCACACGTGCATTGATCGAAGCTGACGAAACTTTGAAGCCTGCCCTAAAAGCAGCTGGTTTTGTTACTCGTGATTCACGTCAAGTTGAACGTAAGAAACTGGGTCTACGTAAAGCACGTAAACGTCCACAGTTCTCAAAACGTTAATCAAAGCCCGCTCTTATCTTTTTGTTTGCTACTGTTGTCTTTTTCTCGGAGCGATGGTAGCAAACTCAAATAAGAGAAGCGTTTTGCAAAGCCTTATAAGCTGGTCACAGCTTATAAGGCTTTTTTATGCCTGCTGATTGGCCTATAGGTAGTGTGGCTATAGTAGAACCTCAATAAAATTGATACAGCATAGGAAACGCGCTCGATTAAACGCTACTTTTCTTGCTTGCTGTGACTGCGTCTCCAGAGGCTGCGAAAAATAGCGTTTAATCTTGCTATACCATTTTTATAATGGTTTCACTATATCTCTCATTGCAATAGCTATCGATATACGTACTTTATATTAGCACTGCAAATTAAGAACCTTATAAACATTCTCACTTGCAAAGCATTTGAGCCTACCCCATCATATCAATAACTTTTCATCATTAGCTGCAATGTGATACACGGTGCGGCAGAAGGATATTATGAAAGCGCCAGAACAATACGATCCCAGCAAACCATCAAATAATAATAGCGTACCGCCTAGCATGAAAAAGTCGGCTAATTCGCCTGCTATACCTGCTGGTACCCCAACGATTACGCAGAACCATAAACGTACCGCGCAAGCAGAAAACAAGCCCTTTCAATGGCAGTTTTTATTGCCAAAGTATTGGGGTATTTGGTTGTTGTTTTTGGTGATGTTACCCCTGATATATTTGCCACTGCGTTGGCAGTTTTGGCTAGGTCGTAAGCTCGGCATATTGATTTATAAAGCTGCAGGCTCACGTAGGCGTGACACTCTGATTAATCTAAAGCTGGCGTTTCCAGAAAAGCCAGAAGCTGAGCGTGAATTGATGGCAAAGCAAGTCTTTGTCAATCAAGGTATTGGGGTGTTTGAAACCCTATGTGCTTGGTTCCGTCCAAATATTTTCACCAGAACGGTATCTATTTCGGGATTACAGCACATCGTTAATGCGCAAAACGAGCAGCGTCCAGTTATTTTGTTAGGTGCGCATTACACGATGCTCGATTTGGGCGGCTTACTGTGTGCGCAGTTCTTCCCTGTCGATTGTATGTACCGTACGCAAAATAACCCTTTACTGGACTGGTTTATTTATAATGGTCGTACCAATATATTCGGTAAGCAAATCTCCAGCCGCGATATGCGAAGCCTAGTCACCTCTATCAAAGCGGGGCATGTGATTTGGTATTCCCCCGATCAGGACTATGGTCTAAAACAAGGGGTCATGGCGCCATTTTTTGGGGTGCCGGCAGCAACGATTACCGCATCACGCCGTATGGCAAAATTAGGCAGCAAAACGCATCCACCCGCCGTGATGGCGCTACATACTTATCGGCAAACCCCAGATAATCTACCACGTGGTAAGCGACCTCATTATCACTTGACCATCACCCCAGAGCTTGACAACTATCCAAGTCGTGATGAAGTCGCTGATGCCACGCGAGTCAATGAAATACTAGAGAGTCTCATTCGTATCGACCCTACTCAGTGGATGTGGTTCCATCGCCGCTTTAAGCATGGGCCAAATGGTCGTACGGATATCTATAAGTAGGCCTTTATTTTCAAAAGGTCTGATAAAATTTGCTATACTTTGTGACTGCTATTTTGCACTTTTAGTCACGCATTATAATAATTTGACAAACAAAACAACGGATTTTTCATGAGCGACAATCACAGTTCTGGACAAGCAGCCCCACATAAACGCATTTTGACAGGAATCAAACCGACGGGCATTCCGCACCTTGGTAACTACGTTGGTGCAATTCGTCCTGCCATCCAGTCTATTCAAAACAGCGATAGCGACGCTTTTTTCTTCTTAGCGGATTATCACAGTATTATTGGTTGCCATGATCCTGCGATCATTCACGAGTCAACCAAAGCCATTGCCGCGACATGGCTCGCCTGTGGTCTCGATCCTGAGCGCGTGACTTTTTATCGTCAGTCAGATGTGCCTGAAATTCTAGAATTGTCATGGATTTTGAGCTCCTCATGTGCCAAAGGCCTCATGAACCGCGCTCATGCTTACAAAGCAGCGGTCGATGCCAATATGGAAAAAGAAGACGTTGATGCTGATCAAGGGATTAACATGGGTTTGTTTGGCTACCCTGTATTGATGGCCGCTGATATTTTGATGTTTAATGCCACGCATGTGCCTGTTGGCCGCGACCAAATCCAGCACATTGAAATGGCGCGTGATATAGCAGGTACATTTAATCATCGTTACAAGCCATTGTTCACTGAGCCTGAGGCCCTGGTCGACGACAATACGCCGCTACTCACAGGTCTCGATGGTCGCAAAATGAGCAAAAGCTATAACAACGTGATTCCGTTGTTTGGCGAGTTTAATAGCCAAGCCGATCCTGAAAAAATGATGCGTAAGGCCATCATGCGTATTGTGACCAACTCACAATTGCCAGAAGAGCCAAAAGATCCTGACGCGTCAGCAATTTTTGAGATTTATAAAGCGTTTGCTACGCCTGAAGAAATTGCTAATTTGCGTGCGCAGTATGAATCAGGTATTGGCTGGGGAGACGCCAAAGAGCAGTTGTTCCAACAAATCAATAACGAGATCGCCCCTTTCCGCGCGCGCTATCAAGAATTGATGGCAAATCCAAAAGAGCTGGAAGAAATCTTGCAAATGGGCGCAGATAAAGCCCGTCGTCATAGCCGTAAGCAGCTGGATAAAGCCCGCCGTGCCATTGGTATTCGCCCACTAGCGAAGCTTAAATAAATGACTTCTGATCGTTTATAATGCCGACATTTAATCCAAGCCATTTTTTATCTTACTGCCAGTCTTTATACAAAGCTGACAGTACGTATGATTCTAAGCAAGTAGACAGACTCAATCGTCACCGCCATGTAGAACCAGATTCTGCTGAATTTTTGGCCAATATTGCTACGATAACCAAGCCAAATACAGTATTAGAGATCGGTACTTCAACGGGTTTTTCGACGTTATGGCTGGCTTATGGTCTACGTCATCAGGCTCAATATGACTTTATATCGTTAGACATCGATAAAAGCCGCAGTGAAGCTGCTCACCAGCATCTGCAAAATACGGGGCTATCTGACTCTGTCAGATTAATCGTACAAGACGCCTTTATTTTTTTAAATAGCAATGAAGATGTCTTTGACTTGGTATTTTTGGATGCAGAGCGGCAATTCTATATCGATTATATCCGAGGTCTGCATAACGCATTGGACGTCGGTAGTGTACTTATTGTCGATAATGTCATCTCTCATCGCGATGAGGTGAGCGAGTTCTTGGCAGAATTCACCAACGATTCTCGTTATATTTGTCATACGTTAGATGTTGGTGCTGGACTATTTATGGCAGTGCGCCAGGAACATTAAGTATTATGGATACATCCAACACGACTGCTCTACGCATCTATCAGACGCCAGTACAGCATCTACCAGACGATCTTTATGTTCCGCCACAAGCGTTTGCGATTTGGTTAGAACAATTTGCAGGTCCTTTGGATTTTTTATTATATTTGGTCAAAAAGAACAATGTTGATTTGACCCAAATGCCTATCTTACCCATCACTGAGCAGTATCTTGCCTATATCAGTGAGTTAGATACTGAGCATTTTGAATTGGCAGGTGATTATCTGCTAATGGCGTCGACGCTGATTGCTATTAAAACCGAATTACTATTGCCTACCCCTGACACGCCTACCGATGAGCGCGATCCAAAAGCCGAGCTGATTGAACGCCTAGAAGAGTACGCACAAATCAAAGCCGCCAGTCAGCGCTTAGATGATTTGGTACGCTTAGAGCGTGATGTTTTTTTAGCGATGGTCAGTATGCCCAGTCAAGACGTTATGAATGCTGAGCTGCCTAGCTACTCGCCTACTCTGCTGATCGATAGCTTGTTTAAAATGCAGCTACAGCCAGACTATCAAATGCATACCATCAAAATTGATGCCGTACCACTTTCTGATCGTATCGCTAGTATTAGCCGGCAGCTCAGCACTGAAGGAGCGCGCTCCTTTTATGAGCTATTAGACAAAGCACAAGGTAAAATAGGCGTGGTCGTGAGCTTTGTGGCCGTGCTTGAACTGATTAAGCGACAACTTATCGGTGTGGTACATACACACTATAGTGATGGCTCAAATACGCTGACTGACGGTGATGTCGACTCATCCGATACGGATCACCAATCACAAAAACTCACCTTACAGTGGTTGGCCTAACCAGCATCAGGTTAGCCGCCAAACCTACTATTGATCCCATGATATTAAAACAAGAGCACATTTTAGATGGTAGATATTGACGACTCAAAGCAGCCTAGTGAAGCCGAAACTACAGACACCGCTACAGCTGCCTCTATTGGGGCAAATCAGGCGTCTCTTGAAGAGGTGAGCAAGCACATTGAAGTTCTCTTACATGCTTCAGAAGCGCCGCTGACAGCACAGGCGTTAAGAAAATATTTGTCATTGTCTAGCAAAGCATTGAAGCAAGCCTTAGATGTGCTAGAGCGACGGTTAGAGACTGGTGTGCTGAACCTACATGAGACAGCTAGCGGCTACCGACTACAAATTTCCGATGATTATAGCGGATTGATTCAGCAGACTTTCCCGCAGCGTCAAGAGCGTTTGAGCCAAGCGTTGCTTGAGACGTTAAGCATTATTGCGTATAAGCAACCTGTGACACGGAGTGATATCGAGCAAGTGCGCGGTGTGACGTTATCAAGCAATATACTACGCCAGCTATTTGATAAGGGGTGGATCATTGAAAAAGGCTTTAAGGAGACCTTAGGCCGCCCAGCGCTCCTTCACACCACCGCACAATTTTTGGATGCATTTGGGCTGAGTCATTTAGATGAGCTGCCACCAATGCCAGATATGGACTCCATACGAGCTATGTCTTAATTTTTCTGCTGACCAAACTATCATTACGCTCATAAAAAAGGACAGATCATATAAGATCTGTCCTTTTTATTTGGCTATTACTCTTAGGGGTTGTCACCCTTAGAGGCTTTCAACCTTAGATAAATAGCAAAGCATCATAATCTGCTTCATCAGTTAGCTCGTTCTTATTGATTGATAATATCAACACCTTTTGGTGGAGTAAACTTAAACTGACTGCTGCCGATACTTGGATTCATTTTGATACCACTAAACTTAATAGAAGTCGTTTGACCTAGCGTATCATTCAATACCATCATCACAGGTTTGCCGCCACTAAAGCTCATGGATAGGCTCTTAAAGCTGGCATTGTCAGATTTTGGGTACAACACATAGTAGTTCTTATTGCTGTACGGCTGAGTGATTTTGAAGTTTTGATCAATCTTACTTGGATCACCTGACAACAATAGCGCTGGCGTATTACCGACTTGACTGTCGACGTTCTGCTTAGTCGCTTGCTCCAAATCTTTGTCATAGATCCACATAGAGTTACCATTGGCAACGATCAATTGCTCTGAGGGCGATTTGGTTTCCCAGCGGAAGTTATTGGGACGTTGGACACTCATAGAGCCTGTAAACGTACCACTGCTCGCGCCTTTAGTCGTTTGACTGAAATTAGCCGTCATACTCTTGGTATTGGTCAGCAATTTGTTCAAACGTTTAGCAGCTGTTAGGTTACCAGCAGGAGCTGCTGTGGCTGTTTGAGTCAATGCCATCATTGGCGCTGCTACGCCGAGTGACGTCATCAAAACACCTGCTAAAGCACCACTCATCATCTTCTGTTTGGTTGATTTTTTCGTAGATAAGTTCATCATAAATCCTCTCTAAAAAAGCATAATCGCTTTAAAGTTGTTGCTAAAAATAAAATGTTCTATTGAAATTTTTGTTTTCTATAAATACTGCTTTTACCGAGCTAAAACTGGTAACCATCAGCAATGGCAACAGTGTGCCAGTTTTTTTATTACGCGCCTAGTCATGATTTGCAATCTTTACTACGGCTGCCATACACGCTTGTAACCAATGCAGTTACACGGTAAAAGTTTGCATTTATCATGATAAATTATTAACACTGTGCTCATAAAGAGCCAGTGAGCTAAGTGTGACGAGTATTTATGCTATATAAAATTGCTGACCAAACTGCTAACAAAAGCCAATATTAATTGATAAGGTCTTATAAACGCAAAAAGCCCCTACTACCATCAGGCAGTAAGGGCTTTTTTAATTATCCAATCGTTTTATTCAAAGAATAAAATGACCTAAATAGATAATTATGCGTTTTCAACCGTCACATAACGACGATTAAATTTACCTTTGGTCTCAAACTTTACAACACCATCATTTAGTGCAAATAAAGTATGGTCACGACCCATGCCAACGCCTTCGCCTGCGTGGAATTCTGTACCACGTTGACGAACGATGATGTTACCAGCTGTGATAGCTTGGCCACCAAAGATTTTTACGCCTAGCATTTTTGGGTTTGAATCACGACCGTTACGGCTTGAACCGGCAGCTTTTTTATGTGCCATGAGAAAATCTCCTTGTTAATGTGACTTATCGCTTATGCGACAACTCTTAAGCATTTAGTGCGCTATTTAGCAAACATTGCTAAACGGGTAATTAGGCATTAATGGCTTTGATTTTTAACAAGGTGTACCATTGGCGGTGACCTTGCTCTTTGTGATAATGCTTACGACGGTTGTGCTTGATGATACGGATTTTTTCGCCGCGACCATGCTCAACAACTTCAACTTCTACGCTAGCGCCATCAACGACAGGCTGACCGATTTTCACGTCATCGCCGTCAACAACCATCAACACGTCTTCAAATTTGATTGTTTCGCCTTTTTCTGCTTTTAGCAATTCAACTTTAAGCAATTCATCGACGACTACACGGTGCTGCTTACCACCAGTTTTAATTACTGCGTACATTGTATGACTCCGTTTAACCCGTGTGCCGTGGCTGATGTTATACCAACGCTTTTACGACGAACACGACAGGGAAAAATTAAAGGCAAGATTTTACGGCTTTTTGCTTATAAAAGCAAGCCGCGCCTCTTGTTTTTGCAAGGTGGTTACACGAAATCACCATCATCTGCATTGTTATATACGCTACAAATTATTAGACCGTCGTAGACGACGATACTGATAAAAGCAGCATAACAATGGTTATAAATGATGGCTTGAACCTAACGGGGGCTATTATAACTTATATAATCAGTTACTTACAGCCTTTTATCTATCATTTATGTGACGACAAAACCTCGTGATAAGTTAACATTCTTACCATCAAATTATTGAACGCTTTCATCAGTTTGCCCTGCCTTCTATGCATGATAATAGGCGCACAAGCGACCTCTGAGCCACCCTTATGGTGTACTTTAACCAACAATTTTCAAAGGCAGCTATGTTATGATAAGCAAAACCATACCTTACCTATAGATAGATAAAGTCAAGGTTATACCAACTCTCTTTACTCTTATTAATATGACTATTTATTATGACTAGTACCTCTTTAAATAATACCGTGCCTGCCTCTCAATCGACGCCTAGCTATGCAGATATTCAAAGTATTGTAGCCAATGATTTTGAGGTAATGGACAAGCAAGTATTTGGTAGTCTCAACTCAAAAGTACAGCTCGTCATGAGCGTCTCTCAGCATGTAATCAATGCCGGTGGTAAGCGTATGCGCCCGCTGATTACGCTATTGTGTGCCCGTATGTTTGACGACAATCCATCAGAAAAAGCGATGCACCTAGCAGCCATTACTGAGATGCTACATACTGCAACCTTAGTGCATGACGATGTGATCGATGAATCAGGACAGCGCCGCGGTAAACCGACGGCAAACGCCACATGGGACAATGCCACTGCCGTATTGGTCGGTGACTATCTCATAGCCCGTGCTTTTAATCTTTTGGTTGGTTTTCAGAGCTTGCCATTGTTGCAAGTCTTCTCTGATGGTACTTGTGATATTGCTGAAGGCGAAGTATTGCAGCTACAACATCAGCACAATCCTGCCGCAACAGAAGACGACTACTTGCGCATCATCGATGGCAAAACCTCTCGCCTATTTATGATGGCAACTCAAGGCGCGGCTATTTTGCAAGACAAAACTGAGTATATGGCTGCGCTAGGCGACTTTGGGCAGCACTTTGGTAATGCGTTTCAAATTATCGATGATATCCTTGATTATAGTGGCGACAGCGACGTAATGGGCAAAAACCTAGGCGATGATCTTGCAGAAGGTAAACCTACTCTGCCAACTATCAAAGCACTCGAACTACTAAAAGACAGTGACAACGAAGGTTATGAGCAGCTACGAATCGCTGTGCAAACGGGTAAAACACCAAATGCTGAGCAACTGATTGAGTTAGTACGTAGCTCAGGCTCATTAGATTATTGCAAGCAACGCGCGTTGGAAGAAACCAAAATGGCGCAACAAGCCCTCAGCACACTGCCTGACAATCGCTATCGTACAGGTTTGTATCAATTGACTGAGCTTGCTAGCGCACGATTGGTATAATTAAATATGAGTCGTCTATGTTATCGACTAATTAAGACAATCGGCTAATTAAAACAACCAGCTGATTAAGACGACTCATTTTTTAGCAGTGCTTTTAGCAATCAATGAACAGCAATCCCATAACTTAAAAGCGCCACTCTTCAAAAACCTATTCTCTTCAAAACCAACGTACCAGTTAAATAGTTACCTTTCTTTAAGTTTTATAAATCTTTGCAGTACTATAATCATGTAAACCCCACTCTCAACTTGAAATAAGCA
>NZ_LNDJ01000130.1 GCF_001444505.1 Psychrobacter piscatorii
TGTCCAACTTATGGGGGTCGGTTCAATTAGCTAGTGGGGTTTTCAATAACAGAAAATTCGTATCAGTTGCTTTTGTCCTCTATTAACGACTTGATACTGTCACTATTATTTTTAGGCGCATTATTATTTTTAGGTGCATTTGCATTACTATTTGCCCCATTGTTGCTCGTATTGGGCGGTTTTGGCGCAGGTACAGCGGGTGGTTTTTTAGCGGTGCTATTATCTGCACCTGCTGTTGACGGCTTTTTATTTTCCTGCTTGGAGTTATTGGTATTACTTTCCGTTTGACTTGATGCCTCATCAGTTGATTGTGGCTCATTACCAACTGTGCGCTCTTCTGTGACAGATAATGTTTCAGAGGTATCTGCAGATTGACGGATGCTTTCTACTGGAGTGCTATCGTTAGAGGAACGTTGACTATCGCGACTCGCATTAGTGTTAGCGGCTTCTTGCTCATTAGCCGTATTATTAACTGCTTGCGCTTGCTGACGTACTGGTATTTCACGCTTAGTCGGTTTTAGATTGACAGCGCGCGTGCGCTTCGTACTTAAGTCTTTTACTGGATCAGGACGCTCGTAGTTATCGATAATACTTACGTATCGATTGATCTCCTCCGGTAGCACACGTACATTGGCAGGCAGTTTAAAATCTGTGAGCTTTGCTGCCCCAACGGCCTCCTGTGGACTACTCATGATTCCGTAAGTCAGCATATAACGGACTTGATTTTCACTATCAAGATAGCGAAAATAAGCGAACTTATCACGATCTTCACGGCCTTCTAAATAACTGACAATCACGTCATTTTCAGCAACATTCATCACCTGCACGGTCCACTTACCTTTGTTGGCAAGTAGATAGCGCTTGTCTTTAAATTCGTCAGGATAATTACGCAAATCACGGACAGTCGTATCAAAACTAATCGGCTGTACATCGGTATCCAGCTCGTGAAGCGAATCGATTTTTAATGGTTGCTCAAACTCATCAGCCAACATTTGCGGTGCTGATACTGGTTCGTTTTCAATTTTGGCACCCATCGCTGGCGTTTGGCTTAGCATCCAGACTAACGCTGTCACAACACCTAATAGTAACGTCGCGACCAGCCAGATCAGGGCTTGACGACTGTATGATTGGCCAGCGGTACGCGTCTTCGATTTTGATGCTGCCATAGGAATATCCTTGGTAAAAACATATTTAAGAGCATTACATCAATGCTCATTCAAATAGAAGTGCAGTTAGTGCAGCCTATGAATCTGCTGTACATATCAAGTTTTAGTACGAATACTCACTAAAATTTTGATACATTATGCGCTGTGTTGTGACAATACTTCGAGCAACAGATCGTTATCGAAGTCATTGGTCACTACTGCACTCCCTATTGATTTTAACAAAATCAGCCGGATTTGTCCGTGTTTCACTTTTTTATCGTGCCCCATCAAGTCCAGAGCAGTTTGTACATCAATGGCAGGCGGTTTGGTTGGCAGGTTACCTAGCATTAAAACACGCTTAATACGCTCAACCTCATCAAGGGTCAACCAACCAATTTTTTGGGACAGTTCAGCCGCTTGCATCATGCCCGCCGCTACCGCCTCACCATGCAACCAATTGCCGTAACCTTGATGGGTTTCGATCACATGACCAAACGTATGCCCAAAGTTCAACAGGGCACGCACACCTGACTCTCTTTCATCTTGAGCGACCACATCTGCTTTGTATTGACAGCAGCGTTTCACGGCTTCGCCAAGTACTGCCAGATCCAACGCCATCATTGCAGGTAAATTCTCTTCAAGCCATGTCAAAAACGCTTCATCCATGATGAGCGCATACTTAATAATTTCAGCGACTCCTGCTGATAGCTCACGTGCAGGCAACGTTTTGAGCGTACTCATATCAGCGAGCACCATTTGCGGCTGCCAGAATGCGCCAATCATATTTTTGCCTTGCGCATGATTGATGCCCGTTTTGCCGCCAACGCTAGAATCGACTTGTGATAATAAGGTCGTTGGAATTTGGATAAAGTTGACCCCGCGCATAAAACTTGCCGCAGCAAAACCTGTCATATCACCCACCACGCCGCCACCAAGTGCGATAAGCGTGACATCACGATTGAAATGCTCTGCCATTAGTGCATCATATATTTGGTCAATGCTTGTCTGGTTCTTATATTGCTCACCATCTGGTAACACGCAAACTTTTACCGTAAACTGCTCTGCTAGCTCGTCTTCTAAAGCTTGCAAGTATAGAGGTGCCACGGTATCGTTAGTCACAATCAATACTTGGCAACCCTTAATATAAGGTGCGACTTGCTTTGCCATACTACTATCTTTTGATGTCGCATCTTCAGTAATAATGATTGGATAATCATGACTTTGCGTACGAACTGTTAAGCTATCATGAAACAGTGACGTTGCCATGAGACACTCCTTAAGCATTTATAATTGGGTAAAAGTAGCTGAGTATACCTACCTATCATATCAATAGATAATATCGGTCTACTCTTTATTGTCTTTTGATGTTGTGTCAGTACAATCAAAAAATGCGTTCAGCTGCTGCATTAATTGGCTGACCATATGACGCGGATAAGTGTGACCAGTGGGCATAATAATATGCGCAACCTGACGATATAATGGATCGCGAATACTATATAGATCTTGCAGTATTTTTCTAGGATTAGGCTGTTGTAAAAGAGGCCGTGACTTGTCTTTAGAAGTGCGGGCCATTTGCACATCGACTGGGGCATTGAGATAAACCACGATGCCACGCTGTCTTAAGAACTCTCGGTTTTCAGCAGCCAATACTGCGCCACCGCCAGTTGCCAATACAATTTGAGGGGCTTGAGTCAGCTCATCAATGGCACGTGTTTCACGCTCACGAAAACCCGCTTCACCTTCTTTGGCGAATATCCAAGCAATGTCAGCACCGGTTTGCGATTCGATATACCAATCACTATCTACAAAAGTGCGACCTAACTGCTTGGCCAGTAACTTACCGATCGTCGTCTTCCCCGCTCCCATCGGACCCACTAAAAACACCGACGGCAATTCCTGCACCATAATACTCACTCAGCTAAATTAGCTATCATACAACGTCATTGATATTCTGGCTAGTAATGCGCTGTGATTATTGTTAGTAATATTTAGCGCTTATCGTCCATTAATCCATGCATATAGCTCGCAATATTAAAGATGCTAAGTTTATGCCCAAAAAAAAGTAAGCACTAAGGCTTACTTTTTTAGTGAATAATAAACAAATTTATGATTAATTCAAGCGACTTGTACCATCATTGATCAATTTTGGTGTGACAAATATCAACAGCTCTTCCTTATTGTTATTGCGCACATCTTTACGGAATGCACGGCCAATGTATGGTAAATCGCCTAAAAACGGCACTTTGTCCACATTGTTGTTGGTACGGTTTCTAAAAACCCCACCCAATACCACCGTTTGACCATCTTCAACGATCACATTGGTTGAGATAGAATCCTCGGAAATAGCCACCTGATTGTTGATAATAGTCGGCGTACCGTTAGTAATAAGTAACTGCAGACCAATTTTGCCATCAGGGGTAATATTTGGCGTCGCCTCTAAACTCAGTGCCGCTTCTCTAAAACTGGTTGTAGTTGCGCCGCTCGCTGAGGCTTCCTGATAAGGAATCTGGGTACCAGAAGAGACTTTTGCGGTTTGCTTGTCGGCCGTCAAAACTTTCGGGGTTGAGATGACTTCACCGCGATTGTCTGCTTGCAATGCTGATAGTTCAAGATCAAGCATCACATCAGATAAACTTAATAGGCCAAAAGCGATACTACCGGCTGGAGTATCCACCCCTAAATCAACGTTTAAGTTATCAGGACGGCTGATGTCATATGAAGGATAAGAAACCGTTTGCCCGTTAATTGTGGTAGTTTCTATATCAAAATCTTTAAGATCTGCTAGTGTCTGGTTGCTACCACCAACCAACAAGCTACGGTTATTGGCTGCACCATTTGATAAGATTCCCCAGCGAACCCCAATCTCTTTACTAAAGCTGTCAGTGGCACTAACGATACGCGCTTCAATCATAACCTGACGCACAGGGATATCAATCTTGCTAATTAAGGTACGAATATTTTCAATGCTATTTGCCACATCTTTGACAATCAAGGTATTGGTACGCTCATCAACTGTTACCGTACCACGATCCGACAACAACGTATTATTGTCATTTCCACGATTTGTAAGTCCGCTCGTGCCCCCTATACCGCTACTACCAGATGAGCCACTTCCTTGAGAAATCAAAGTCAGGACATCTTGTGCTTTTGCATAGCTCAAACGAATATATTCAGTACGTAATGGCGCGTAAGATTGAACAGCTTGCTGCGCTTCAAGCTCACGTGCTTCTTGTTCAGCGAGTTCAGTAGAAGGCGCAACCAAAATCACATTACCATTTTCGCGCTTGCCTAGATTTTTACTTTTTAGGATAATATCGAGTGCTTGATCCCAAGGCACGTTGATCAAACGCAAGGTGATGTTACCAGCGACTGAATCACTCGCAACGATATTCATCTCGGTAAACTGCGCTAAAATATCTAACACGCTGCGAATTTCAACGTCTTGGAATTCCATGGACAGTGGCTCGCCGCTGTATACTCTCTCCTCAATTGTCGGCTCACGTAGCAGCTCAGGCTTGCTAATACTAATATTTAACTGATTGCCTGACTGGTAAGCTTGATACTCGTAATCATCAAACATATTAATAGTGATGACACCATTTTGTCCTTGGTTTTTAGTATCGATGCTACTCACCAGACCACTATTAATATTTAATCGACGTAGCAAGTTTCTTGGGACCGTACTGCCTGTTAAACGTACGACAAGCTTATTACCTTGGCGTTGTACATCTACCGGAATGGCTTCGTTGGCAAGTACCATGCTGACGTTACCGCCACCATCATTACCTGCCGAAAAATTGACCGCGCTGAGACCATCATAGCTGTATTGCTTACTTACTTGTGCCGCAGCAAGTTGCGGGTTCAACAATGGGTTAACCCTCACCACCATCGTATCGGCTGGTACTTCGTTTTCTACCACGACGGTATTATTTGTACTGACAGCCGCAACGGGAACCGTGCTGGTCTCAACGATTGGCGTGACGACTGCAGTGGTGGTGATGCCGCTAGAGTTATTAAGGACATCTTGTATAGGGTCACTAGTAATCACTGGACGATCAGGATCTGTAATGGTCAGTAGTAGCTCGTTACCCTCAATCGCTGTTGTATAATTGCCTGATTGCTTGAGGCCAACGATAAGACGCGTCGTACTGTCGCTACTCAACGTGGTGACATCATTGACCATACCGATATTGTATTCGTTGAAACGACTGGCAAGACCGTTTTGTACTTGTTCAAAGTCTAATACCAAGCGGCTAGGATCATCAAGCTGATAGGCTGCAGGCAATACTGGTAAACCTGTGAACCCCAAACGCATTTGTGTCACTGCTGGTGCAGTTTGCACTACAGACACATTATTGATGCGCTGTGCAGCGTGGGCGCTACTACTTACTGCCACCATGCTGACTGCCAGTGCTGAAATGGCAAAAGCAGAAGAAACGCGGTTGCTCATCATCATTACCTTGTTATTGCGTACTGTCATTATTTATTCCTCAAAAAATCTGCCGACTTAGCTTATAGGGGATACCAGCGACTGGGGTTTTTCAATAAACCCAGCGCGGCTGTCTGGCACAATTTCAATCAAGTTGATCTGGGTCGGCGTGATTTCAACAATACGGCCGTCATTCAATCCAAGATAATCACCTACCTTCACACTAGCAACTGAACCATCAGGACGTTGTACCAATGCGTATCGCTGACCTTCAGGCGACACTACTACGCCTCGAAAAACCAGTTGCGATAACTCGTATTGTTCAAGTGGTTCTTTTACACGTGTAATATCTGGGCGCACGCCATCAATAGAAGTGGTAGGACCCTCTACATTCACCAAGCTCGGTGGTAAAAACGGGCTGCGCTGTGAGCTTGCACTATAGACGAAGTCTTCTACTAGTTCAGCTTTGGGTGGTGGTTCGATAGGCTGCGCTGGCTGGTTACGGATGTCAGTCATCGCTTGCTCTGCCATACCGATACGATCCGTACAGCCAGTCATCGCTAGCACTGAGATACTTAAAGTCAACAGCATGGGTAGTTTTTGCATACTCATTAGTTACCTCCTGCATTTGCATCAGTAGCGGCGGCATCACCTGCAGGAGCCGTTTCATCTTCAGGAGTCGCTTCTTTTGAACGATAGGTTTTGGTTTGCAAGACTAGATTAAGCTCAGGTAAAACATCTAAGCTCGGTTGTGGATTACTCACCTCAAAATCGTGCATGGTGATGATACGAGGCAGTGCTGCAAGGCCACTAATAAAACTACCAAACTGATGATATTCACCTAAAGCAGCAATGCGAATCGGTTGCTCAATGAAAAATTCATTTTCAATCTCAGGTTCGACAGAGATGTCTTGAAAACGAATATTACTACCGACACCTGTCATATTGATACCTTCTACCAGCTCTGACACACGCGTGTCTTTTGGCAACTGGTCTAATAAGGTATTAAACTCCGTTTCCATCTGAACGACCTGTGCTTGATAGGCTTGTAGGTGACGCGCGCGCGATTCTTTTTCACGATAGCTTTCAAGCAAGGTCTGTTGCTGACTTTCAGCAGCATTGATCTCATCGATTTTGCTACTAATTGGTAGCGCCCATGATAGGGCCGCTATAAAGGTAATAATAAGACCGATCACCGTCACCTTCACTGGTAGCGGCCAGCTGCCATAATTTTCAGAGTCTAGTGACTCAAAACTGCGACGAAATTCATTAAGATCAAATTGCTTCTTTGGTTTTGAAGCACTTTTTTTGGTCTTAATTAGGTTTTTTTTA
>NZ_LNDJ01000131.1 GCF_001444505.1 Psychrobacter piscatorii
AGCCTCCGATATAGTCGGGGCGGTTCAAACCAACACTTTTTAGACTTACCTACCCAGTATCAGCAAAGGGTTCCTCGCAAATTCAAAGCTTTTTTACAGGCTGTAATAGAACAGCACGACTTTAGCTCTCAATACATTAATAACATTCTGTCCTCTGTTGCTCATTTCTATAATTATATACAGCATCAATCATTCGTATCTCAGTCTGATATAGAGAATAAGCCCTTTAGAGAAAGGAAGGTTTCTATACCTATTCATAATAATGTAGGAATAATGAGGAATATTAGTGTTATTACAAATGATCTCAAGCTAAGAAGCAGCAGAAAACCCTTACCATCACTAGGTAAGTTGAGAGATGGAGGCAGTCTGCGTCCTTTAAGCTCTGAAGAACAAGAAATTATTTTCAGGGCATTTGATAAAAACTATGCGTCAATAGAGTTGGAGCTAATGATAAGAATAGCTCTCGGAACAGGAGCTAGACAACAAAGCGTATGCACTCTCTCTATTGCTTGTATCAAAACTGCTCTCAACCACTTAGAACAAAATGCTGATTCAAATTATGCCGTGATAAATACTGGATATAAATACAGAACAGATTCAAAGGGTGGGCGACTAAACCGCTTAATGTTTTCACGTAACCTAATTGATCATTTAGCAACATATATAGATTGCGAAAGAGCGGAACATAGAAGACAAAATATAAACAGCTTTTATGCAAATACTGACGATAACTATGTGTTTTTAACTCGAACTGGAAACCCCTATTTAACTGCTGAAAGAGAAATTATAGATCGTAATCGTAACAACCCTAAACCAGTTTGGAACACTGAAGCGCCTGTTATGGTACCTAAAAACGGCCAATCTTTAAGAAATGAATTAAAAAAATTCATTTCCAAGGTTCAAAAATTTGAACCAAGTCTTCAAAATTTTTCATTCCATGATTTGCGTGCTACCTATGGGATGAATATCGTAAGAAACCTTAGAGCTAAGGAATACCCTGATTCTAAGATATTTGATCATGTCAGACAAAGGTTAAACCATAGAAGCCTAACAACCACTGAGGCCTATCTAAAATTCGACTCGGAAGTAAAAGAATTCAATGATATACAAGATACGTTCGGCGTAACATTTGATAAGGGCCAATATAATGTCTAATTCTTTCAATGACAGGCAGCTTATTGAGATAAGCACTAAGCAAATAGAAGATATCGTTGATCCTCAATACACAGTAATTGTAGGTTCAAGAGCTGATGGTGTGTCCTTTAAAGTCGATATTGGTAGAGTCTGCTATACCAATAGAGAGAACGATTCTGGTCATTCCCGAGATAAAACTAAGAGCTATATTACGGGCCTAGTTGATGAATCAACATTGTCTATAGAACGTGTAGAATGGTTGAGAAGGTACCTTAGGGAAATCCTTCAAAAAGGGTTGAGAGATGAAACGGTGCGAGGTTACCTTCATAATTTAAGATATTTTTTTGATTTTTGTGATTTTGAAGGCTCTAAGCCTCTTACTTTAGATGATTTAGCATCTAATTATAAATATTATCAAATTAATCTCTATCAAAAGGCGCGTTTAAGTGGTGCAAAATCTATAAGCACTACAACTCTTTATGACAAGCTAAATACTGCAAGAGATTTCATAAAAATCGCTTATAACTTATCTGATATCGATATACTTAGTATTATTCCCAAGCATCGTCATATGGGGCATAACAGTAAAGAAAGAGACTCCTCATTAGAAGACTTCAAAAACTTCTTACAAACCTGCATTACATACTTTAATGAATTCTCATACGCCATATTAAATAAAATCTACCCTATACCTATTACTTTAGCAAAATCATCAAGTAATGATTATTATTGGGATTCAACTAGAAAATATGGCATAAAGAAACTACCTAATTGCTTCTACAATAGTGGTGAACCCTTACCCTTTAATGAGGTAAAAAATGCTTTATCAAATTATTATAATTGTGAGCATACTAAGAAAGATTTCTATAAAAACACATTAATAAACAACAGAAATACATGGATCAATGAGAATTTAGACTCTAGAAAAATTTATGCTTATAACCTATGTACATATTGCTTTTATTACATTTACCTTTCTTTCACTGCTGCTAATATACAACCCACACTTGATTTGAAAATATCTGATTTAAATTTGGAAAACCTTGGCTTATCAACTTTTGCTAAAAAACATAAATATCGAGCAGGTAGACAGATTGAATTTTCCGCTCCTTCTCACTTAAAACGTTATCTCATACAGTATTTGAAACTTAGAGAGTGGGTTGATAACCTTCATCTTCTTGGAGACTGTCAAGAATACTTGTTTGTGCGTATTGGAGAACATCGTCAATTAAAGCGTTTTGCACGTAGCTCTGTCAGTTCTATTGACGACAATACTCCACTTTTTAAAGGGGTTAAAAGGGTTACTGCTAGAGACATTAGAAACCTATGTGCGGAATACTACATAAAACATTCTAAAGGAAATTTGTCATTAGTAGCTAGGAAGTTGAATAACTCTTTAACTACAGTAGCTAAATCTTACACTTCGATCGATATTGAGTCTCAAGCAATAGAGATGAATCATTATCACGAAAAAATGATTACCGCAGTTCTTAGGTCTAATCGAACTAATGAACAAACTATATCTATCAAGACTTCAACTAACTATGATACGGAGAAAATACCAGCAGGATCTTGTTCTAACCTATCAGATAATGATCCTGTTAAGGCATTGGGCTTTAATAATGAAGCCCCCAACCCTTCCTGTGCTACATTTGAAAGTTGTTTGTTCTGTGAATTTTTTGCAATTCATATAGATTTTGAAGATATACATAAACTATTAAGTTTGAAAGAGGCTCTACTAAAGTCTTCTATGATTCGTGATGATCCTGAATATCATCTTCTCTCTATAGAACCATCACTATTTAGAATTGACGAGATTATCAATATTCTTAAAGGAAAAGATAATAGAGTAATTGAACTCGTTGATGATGCTGAACAAAAAATAAAAATGCAAATTTATAATGAGTATTGGGATGAGCATATAAATTTTCTCACTGTAGCCTCAGAATCTAACAGAAAAAGCTTAAGTTTATGACCAAAATAATGATGCGTGAACCCTTTGTTAAAGAGATACAACCAATATCTAAAGACCTAATCGAGAACCCATCATCTAGTTTGGTTATAACGCTTTCCAAGAGTGGAGATGCTTTATCATTATTCTCTGACGATATTTGGGACTATAGTGCTACTAGTAGTTTAATGAGGACTATTAACTTTAGAACTAAAATTAAGAACCTATCCTCATCTATTAATACCGACGGCAGAGAATTCAAATCAGCAGTTAAGTTTTTGAAAGTATTTGCACTCAATTGGATTTGTGAAATGAATGGATGTTCTATGTCAAAATTGAATGGCGACTTAGTCGCTATATCTTTTCTGATTAGTTACTGTGTAAACAATAATATTGAACTTGATAACGTATTTGCTGACCCTAATGCAATCTGTTTCTTAGTAACTAACAGCTCTGCAGAGAAACAAATAGGCTTGTATTTAGGCAAGATACAAAGGTTTATTGATACAGCATCTGTTTTAAATCGAAACAATTTTTGGTGCAATATACAACCTTCAGAAGAATTTTCAAGCAGTTTAAGAAAAACTAGAAAGTCTTTCCCTGAAACCTCTCAAGGTCTTCAAACTATGATTATCCCTTCACGCATTTATCAGAACCTGCTAAAAGATACCATTGAAAGCTTACAGATTTTTAATAAGCATGCTGAGAAGATATCATATGTTTTTTCTGCACGTACTAAAGTAAGGGATGAAGCTTTAAGACTAGATCAGAGTATGCCCATAAGTAAGCTTAATAAATCACAAACAAGTTTAGTCTCATTTTATTGGAAAACTGCCTTAAAGAGAGATAAAAAGCTAACTAATATTTTAGCAGAATTAACAGATTTAAACATCATCAAGAATGCTAGTTGGTTAAGTTTAACAATCAGCCTAGGTCAAATACAGATGAAAAGCGCTTTTGTTATAGCTGCGTTTACAGGTATGCGTAAAAATGAATTACTATCTATCCCTTTCAACGGGCTAAGACATATTCATTCCGATACTGGAAATATACCTGTAGTATGGTCAACTACAACAAAATTGGAAAGTAATGGAGTACCAAGATTTACAAAATGGGTAACAGGTTCAATTGTTGAAGAAGCTTTTGAAGCAGCTAAATTTATCACTCAAGGAGTTTTGAACTGGTCTGCTAATAAGAGTCAGGTGGCAGAAGATGAGAGTAAGTTACCGTTGTTTTTTTCAATTGAAAATGGGAAATCTGGAAAGCCTCATCCGCATTTTGATTATGCAACAACTGCCTTAAATAGCAACCTCATTCAAAAAATAATGTCATCAGAGCACTTATTGATTTCAGAACAAGACTTAAAGGAAGTCAGTCAATTTTTATACGGCGATGAAATACCTAATAATATTAAATTAGGTGAGCCTTGGCCTTTAGGCTTTCATCAGTTTAGACGCTCCTTAGCCGTGTATGCTGCTTCTAGTGGTTATGTTTCATATCCTACCCTTAAATCCCAGCTAAAACATATAAGCATGATGATGACAGTCTATTACACGGACTCAAACTCTAGAGCGATAAATATTTTAGGCAACGGCCCTGAAGTCAAAGCTATGCAAAAGGAATGGCAGGAGGCCCAAGCAAGAGTAGAGTCAGATAATTTGCATGAATTGTTAGATAGCAGGGTGACACTAACTGGTGCAGCTGGTAAAAATCTACAAAAAAGAAAAGTAGAGAATAAGCTTCCTAAGTTCTTAGATAATAGAAATAGTACTAAGAAAGCAGTCAAAAATGGCAAAATTCGTTATCGATCTACTTTAGTTGGCGGATGTATGTCTATTAAACCTTGTGATAAAGGTGCTGGTGTATTGGCATCTGCTTGTATTAGCTGTGAAAATGCGGTGTTTTCACCAGAATCCAAAAGTATTTTGCTACAGACTAAAGATTTTTATAAGTCTCAACTCACTTTAGATATTCCAAAGCGTGTTCATCATGAATACGAAGTGAGTATTAAAAAAATAGACAGTCTTCTTTCAGTATTAGAAGTAAATCAAGAGAAATAACATGAAAACTAGCCAGGCAGAACAGGCTTATTGGGATGCTTTGAATCGTCTACAAGATGGTACAGCCAAAATTGTCAATACAAAGTCATCACGGTTTAAGTTTACTAGAGACGCTGTAGGTAGAGAGGCAGGTAAAGGAAAAGGGTATGTCCGTAATGAGAGATATCCAGAACTTTGCGAAGCAATAACAAAAGCGGAAGAAGAACGCAAAAATCGTGCCCAAGAAAAACCTAATACTTCTACTAAGTTAAAACATGAAAAAGAGCTCAAAATAAAAGCTAATTTGAAATACGACATGATAAAAGAAGAATATGACATTATAATGCAAGATTATCTTAACATTCTAAGACAGAATTTTGAACTTCAAAGAGAGTTAGCAGATTCTCCACATATAAGATTAGTGAAAAGATCTAATAAATAGCTTAATCTTGTTCCTGTTTAGCTCAAATACAATCTATGAATAAAGCCTCTCTAAAGCTTTATTTTTCTCATATTACGGCTATTAAGATGCCTTAAAAGTATTCCTATGAATGACGATCATTTGTGTAACAAACTAAAAATTTTATTTGAACATCTGTTTCCTACTCTAACCATAATTGGTGGAGTAGATGAACCCTACTATGAAGCGCCAAAAGCAGATACAAATGCGAAGATCTTTTTTAAAGAAAACTACCCAAGAAGCCTATTACATGAAATTGCTCATTACTGTTTGGCAGGGCAAAAACGACGCAAATTAGATGACTATGGTTACTGGTATACTGAATGTGGTAGAACAAGTGAAGAGCAAGAGCTATTTCAATTGGTTGAAGCAAGACCTCAAGGCTTAGAAAAGGCTATGTGTGAAGCTATAGGTATACATTTTTCACCTAGCTTTGATGATTTTTCAGGTCGACCGATATCAGAGGTGTTTCTAAAAAACTTAGAAGTTAATTATCAAGAGATGATTACGAATCCTCCTCCTACGGCTAGAATAGCTTTAGAAACATTAATGCATACAGATTTTTCTACGTTAAGGGATAATTAGTTTATTAACTACATATTGCAAATTCATACTTACTTAATTTTAAAATTTCAAAGCAGTCATGTGAAGTATATTCATCAGGCTACTATTCAGCCGATGATAACTATAGTAAATATTCTAGCCTTCCCAATTTTATTGAAAAAACAAAGAATATCTACTAAGAGAAGAACCAACAAAAAGTCCCGATCTATTCATCAAAAATAAAATATTGATATGTCTCGATTGTATATACACGGCTAATATAAGCTTCTTAGTGCTTTGAAAAGTGATAATTCCAATGACTCACTTAATGTACAATATCTCCTTTTATGAGGAATATTGTACATTTTTTTATCAAGAAGCTGATTTCACATCATTACAATTACTTCTTTATCAATCAATAACTTAGTAATGTACATTTATAGATAAGAGTTTACTAGAGCTGAGTCATTGGTGCCTGGCTGGTGACGCTCGTAGACAATTACCTGACTTTGGCTACTGGTATGCCCCAGACGGTCGGACAGAAGCTCAGCAGCAAGCATTTGAGCGCGTAGAGATCAAACCACAGGCATTAGAATGTTTATTCACCTTAGCGTGTGGTCGAAACTTCCAAGTCTCACAAGATAATTTGTTTGCCGACTTCGACACTAGTAGTAGTACCTTTGCTAGTGATGTCTATCAGCAAGTAGAAAGCTATATAGCCAAACCTTATACTCTGCCGCGTGACGCTATGAACCGCCCCGAGTATATCGGAGA
>NZ_LNDJ01000132.1 GCF_001444505.1 Psychrobacter piscatorii
GCGGTTATTCAAGATACAAGGTTATACGCATTATCTCTGCCAGGCGTGCCACAAAGATTGAAAGGAGACAATATGAACAAGGTTAGTTATCACATAGATAAGTTGCCGCCATTAACGGCTAAGCAGCAAGCGGACTTAGAGTACTTAGCAACGCTTAGCGATGACGACATTGATCTATCGGACATTCCAGAAATCACCGACTGGTCAGGCGCGATCCGTGGCAGTATCAAACCACAAACGCTTACTACAGAAGCCAGTGTTATCAGCCCAAGCATTCTTGCTAAGTTTAAGGACAGAGCCAAGCAGACAGGCGGTAACTATCAGGACATGATCAATGATGCCCTAGAAGAATACCTAACTGATCATTAAGTCTTAGCCAACAAGTTATAACCTCAAGACGACTTGGGGTTTTTTTACACCTTGCATTGTAGTATGTTGTATATTGTATTATACTATATACAACATACTACAATGCACTATCAAGGAATACAAAATCATGGCACTCACCACACAAGATATTCATGCAGCAGCTGACCGATTACAGGAGCAAGGGATAAAGCCGACACTGGCAGAGGTGCGTAAGGCGCTAGGCGGTGGCTCATTCACTACCATTAGTGATGCGATGCAGAGTTGGAAGCGAGAACAGCAGGAAGAGCAAGAGCTGCAACAAGTGGATTTACCTAGCGGTATCACTGAACGCTTGCACACGCTTGGCGCTGATATGTGGCAGACAGCTATTGATATGGCGAACGATAGGCTGTCTAAGGAGCGTGAAGCTCTAGAGGTGGTTAAGGTTAAGGCACAAGCAGAGACGGACGAAGCGCAAGAAGCAGTTAAAACCTTAGAGGGTGAACAAGCAGATCTACTACAGCAGCTGGACGAAGTGGCCACTACTGCGGAGACAGCAACTAAAGCGGCTCAGCAAGCCACAGCTGACCATGATGCTACCAAACAGACGCTATCAGATACTAAGCATCAATTAGAGCTTGAACGAACTAAAGCAGAAACAGCACAATCACAGCTTGTAGAGACACGTAGCGCATTAGATAAGCAATCTGTAGAGCTTACTAGTAGTCTTGGTGAGGTAGCCACGCTTAAAGCTACAGCTGATAGCGATAAAGCAGAGATTGCACGTTTAAAGGCGGAGCTTAAAGCCACTAAGTCAGAGCTAAAGACGGTCACAGCTGAACGCAATGAGATACAAACTGCTACCGCAGAGATCAAAGGAGAGCTAAAGGCGGTAACCTTTGAACGTGATAAGCTATCAGGACTTTATGAGCAGCTGACTCAAATACAGGCTAAACTTGAAGCTGAACATAGTATATTGAATAAGCAATATGGCGAGCTATCGAGCCGTCACCTATCAGAACAAGAACAAGTGACTGTGTTACAAAATAAACTCAAGAAAGCTCAAGATAATCTAATACTTATTCAAAACAAAGATAACGCCTTGGATGTTGATTAAATAAAAGTATTCAAGGTTCCAAGATAAAGAATAGTTATGAGCTAGGAAGAGACTTTACCTAAAGCGTAGATCTCGTTCTATTCACACTAAGCTTATGAATCAACTATGACAATATCGACTCACTGAATAAATGACTGTTGTATAAGAACTATTCTAAATTTTTCTCTGAAGTCTAATAGTATATAGCCTAGTGGGCTATATACTATTTAAATTAGCCTAAGTAAGTTCCGATGCTGATTTTGGAGCCTTGAGCAGATTTCAAGGAACACTCACCCTAAAGCATCTATGAGTATTTTCTAGCATACTCACAAACACTTTAGTGCATTCCTTGGATTTGATGTGATTAGTCATGCCGACTTCATCGCCCATCGCGTCATCAAGACCGTATCACTGTATCAAGCTACGGTTGTTAAGATTACGGCTGATAGCACCGCCTAGACACGCTCTTAACCGCTACTGTGCTGTCATACGCTAGCAAGGGCAATACACCCAATATACCGCTACGATATGCACAAATAACCACTCATTGCGTTGCTCAATATGTCTAGAACCCCCTGTCGAGAGCTTTACCCTTCTGTCAAACGCAGTCGTCGCCTTAGCCTGCCACCCATTTGACGGGTAACGGTTATAAAGAGAGCAGCACGAGGATGTAACGAGCGAACAAGCGGTTTTTAAAATGTATAGTGAATAAAGTTGATATGAAAGCAAATTTTGGATAAAATGCACCTACACGGGCATTTAATGCTGTTCAAATAACGCAGTTCAGGTGCTTATTTGTTCGTTACAGTGTGCGTCAACACGCTGTAACCGTTAGCTATATTTAAAACTAAATGCCTCTGGGAGTCAACTCCCAGAGGCATTTTTTTGTTTGTCATGTAGATTGGGTTTTTATTATCTACTTTTTCATTAGATTGCTTAGGCTTTTTTTGTCGTCATTTAGCGTAGGTATTTCAACCATTTTGAAGTTAGCACTTAGTACATCCTCACAAGACGTTAAGTTTCTGACAATACTGGGATAGTTTACTATGAAGACCGGCTTAGTCGTCAGATGCAAGGTTTTACACGCGCTGTTAAGAAGCGGTAAATCATCTTTCTGAGAGAATACGTTAATGAAAAGACAAACCTACACTCCTGAGATTAAAGAACGCGCCGTTCGTATGCTGATTGAAGCATTAAACGATTACACCTTTATGTGGTCATGTCATAAAAAGCACACTAATGAAACTATACTAACCAACATTCAAGACTAAGCTACACATACTAAAGAGCTTGAACATGAGAACAAGAAGCTTACGTAAGCCAGTTAGATTACAGTAAAATCCGCTTTTTTCGCCCAAGGAGAGATAGGACACACAATCAAGTTGTGGCTCAGTTTATTGATAAAAATAAGTGGGTCTACGGTATTAGAGCAATATTGACTGTGCAATATAGAAAATATGCAATAAACTTATTTTCTACCTTTAATAAAATGCAGCAACCTAAACAAGGGTAAATTATGAGTAATTCAGATAACCACAGTCATCAAGCTCCAGACCCTAAAAATATGAATAAAGCTTTTTATATTGGGATTGGTCTAAATTCTGCATTTACGCTCATCGAGTTTATAGTGGGCTATTCAACTAATTCATTAGCTTTAATCGCAGACGCTAGCCACAACTTAAGTGATGTTGCCAGTTTAATAATCTCGTTAATTGGAATGAAATTAGCACAGAAAGCATCTACTACGCTTTATACCTATGGCTACAAAAAAGCTTCTATAATGGCGTCTCTTATTAACGCCATATTGTTAGTTACAATCGTTATAGGTATTGCGTATGAGGCCTTGGGTCGATTTGATACGATACCGGAAGTTGCAGGAAAAGTTATTATTATTACAGCTCTAATAGGTGTATTTATAAATACTGTTTCTGCTTTTGCATTCTACAAAGGTCAAAAAGACGATATTAATATCAAAGGTGCTTTCTTGCATCTAATGGTAGATGCATTGGTCTCTGTAGGTGTCGTTATCTCGGGCATTATTATTTACTATACAAGTTGGAATATCGTTGATCCTCTAGTTAGCTTGATTATTTCAGTCGTTATACTGTTATCGACTTGGGGTCTACTAAAAGAGAGTATCAAGCTTGCTATCGACGGAGTACCTCAAAATGTTGATCTCAGTAAAATCACTGCTATCTTAGAGAGCTATAATTTTATTCAAAACTTTCATCATTTACATATCTGGGCTTTGAGTACCACTGAGAATGCTCTTACAGTTCATATTGTACCGAAGACCGATATAACGTTTGAAGAGACTATTACTATGAAAGAAAACATCAAGGAAGATTTGGCGCATCAGAATATACAACATGCAACTATTGAATTTGGTACTAAGGCAGATGACAATCAAAAATCGCGTGCATTAAATGAAAGTATCAACTAAAAGATGATAGACCGTATATAGCTATCTCTTTTTAAGTATGAGGCGCGTGCCTTATGTCAACATAATTTTTTCAATCAGTTCTTATGTGATCAATAGTTTAAAACTTTTATATTTACGTGCGTTAGGACGTTACCTAGAAAAAATAAAAAACTTACGCTGATTAAATTATTATGATTAAGTTTACTATTACCCTCGTCTTCTAAGTGTGGTTAGACCTTTGCCAAAATAGCTTATTAGTAATAACAGGGTTATTATTATCAAGATAGGATAATTTCCCATAAGCATAAAGGGCGTGTTACCAACCCGTGCCTGTATCTCACCACGTAGTACAGTACGCTCAAACTGCGGTGCGCGTTTTACAATACGACCTTTATGGTTAATGATAGCGGTAACACCAGTATTGGTCGCTCGAATAAACCAGCGCCCGTTCTCAAGCGCGCGCATTTGTACCATTTGCAAATGTTGCAATGGTCCTGCTGAAGTGCCAAACCAGGCATCGTTAGAGACGGTCAACAAAAAGTCAGTATCGATGGCATTTTTACGCGTGGTATCTGGATAAGCTACCTCATAACAGATAGCCGTCCCTATATTGTGTCCACGCACCTTTAGAGGTGACTGCTGATCACTACCACGACTATAGCTCTTAATATCCTGACTACCGGCCAAACTTGGGAAAATATCGAGCACGCCTTCAAATGGAATATACTCTCCAAAAGGCACTAGACGCTGCTTCTTGTATAGGCCTTCCGCTTCTACACCTCGAGCAATCACGCTATTGTAAAATGGGGGATACTTATCCGTACTGGCATTGAATGCCGCTTTATCCTTATAAGGGATACCAGTTATCCATGTCGTATTGGTCGCATTAGCCATTTCTATCATTTCACTAATAAAGCCCGCAGCCTCATCCTGAAACATAGGAATAGATGATTCAGGCCACACCACCACATCACGTCCCCACTCAGTGCGTGTTAACTTCGCATAAATCTTTAGCGTTTCTACTTGATACTTAGTCAGCCACTTTATATCTTGTGAAATATTACCTTGAATCAATGACACTGACAGATCAGGTGTGCCCTTAGGTTTTGTCCATTGCGGATTGACCAGCCATAATGATGTGCTAATGGCTAATAACAGTACAGAAACGATGGCATAACTACTGCGCCGAAGCAGTAGCTCTACTAAACTTGCAGCCAATAGTATGGCAACAAAAGAGACGGAAAAAACACCAGCAACGGGTGCTAAGGACGATAACCAATACTCTTCAGTAAATGCATAACCAACAAACAGCCACGGAAAGCCTGTGAATAACCAAGTTTTTAACCATTCTTGTAGCACCCAAAGAGCAGCAAATGAAAAGGGTTGTTTGCCTACCATACGGTTAAAGACTAGTGCTAACAATCCATGAAACAGTCCCATACCGAGACCCATCAATGCAATCATAATCAATGCGAGCCACGTTGGTGTATCGCTATAATCATGGATAGCAGTATAGAGCCAAAAGCCGCCGACGCACCATAGCCCCATACCGTAAGCTTCACCGATAATAAAAGCGCGACGACCACTCATACTTGTCACCAACAGCGCATATAAAATCGCTGGTGATACTATTGCTAGCGGCCAAAACCCATAAGGCGCTAGCGAAAATAAAAAAATAGCCCCTGCAAGCCATGCTGCTACTAGCGTAAGCGATAGCGGTAATTGATTTAAGTGAGTACTCAAACGCTTTTGTAGATTAATAGTAGACAGGCGCATCGCAAATTATCCAAAATTATGAGTTTTGAATTTTTAGTCAAAATCCAAAACTCGGATAGACCTGTTAATACTACAGGCAGCATTTCAAAATGAAAACTGCTTATGATACCAGTCCGCACTGCTCAATGGATAAATTTACGTACTCCGTTTGATGGGTTATTATGCTACATTACCAAACGATATGAAGTGTTACTTGACCTTCTATAGCTCACAATATCTACAGTACATGAGAGAGCACTATGACCCCCTTAAAAATAAAATCCAGTCTTATATTCAATCGTTATCTGTCTAAGGGGTTGCGTAGTACGTTAGTATTACTTGCCGCCTCATCACTATTTGCTTGTAGCCAACCGAGTAGTGGCGTATCTGATGCAAGCACAACATCGGCATCAACTGAAGATGTTTTGGCTGTTCCAAAGACAGCTGAACCAAACGTTATAAATACTCCTATGATGACATCAGTAAGTAAACCAGACCTACTAAAAAACGTCTCAGCCACTGTCTATAAAGATGCCAATTGCGGCTGCTGTAAAGAATGGATAAGTCATGCAGAAGATAATGGTCTAAGTGCAACCGCGCAAGATGTTGCGGACTTAGCCGTATTTAAAGAGCGCTACAGCGTTCCAAATGAAATGCGTTCTTGCCATACTGTAGTCACTACTGATGGTTACGTCTTTGAAGGTCATGTACCCGCTAAATATATGGCGCAGTTTTTAGAAAATCCGCCAGTACAAGCTATGGGTCTTGCCGTACCTGGCATGCCTGTTGGTAGCCCAGGTATGGAGTATCAAAATAAATTCATGCCCTATCAGGTTATGCAGCTCAATAAAGACGGGACGACCCAAGTTTATGCTGATATTGAATCGGTAGAGCAGCAATTATAGTGTGTTAGCAGTTAAGAATACTTTGATTATAGTGTTAGCGTTAAAAGTAAATGAGGCAGGTATAAGACTGTTCTATTGCTTATAAAATGATTCTTCATCAAAAAAATCATTAGCTATTGCGACTTTAAAAGCAAAAATAACTTTGAATTTGTAACTTTTGATGACAATGTAAGCGGATTTATCGGTTATTAACCCTTAAAATAGATAAATAATTAAGGGTTAATACAAGAATATACAGGATGTATCGAAACAATTACGTAATATTACATAAGCCAGTAGGGAATT
>NZ_LNDJ01000133.1 GCF_001444505.1 Psychrobacter piscatorii
TTCTCAGTATCCGTTAATCTATATATTTTACCTTTCTCTATTATTTTCTTTAAGTGTACCTTAGCGTCTATTAAATTATGTTCTGTAAGGTCTTCGAACGAAAGGTTTAGTGCTTCTAGTTTTTTGTAAAAGTGAACTGTACCGGGTTTGTCTGAGACCTTTTTATTTAAGTTAAGCCACTTGACCTAACAGGTTAAGCTTATCATAGTACATTGCTTTAAACTCAAAAGGCGATACATAGCCCAATGCACTGTGTATACGCTTTTTATTGAACCAATCTACTCAATTCAATGTCGCAAGTTGTACATTCGCTAAACTTTGCCAACCTGCTTTTAAATATTCAATCACCTCTGTTTTGTATAACCTCTATGCCCTGTTTCATCCAAAGCATTATCAAGGCTTGGTTATATATTTTTTCTTATGTTATCAAGCCAAGCTCGCATACTTGGTGTAAGCAAGCGATGACGACGCCAAGCCATGACAAGCTCCCATTTTAACTGAGGTTGGGTTAGTGGCAAGCAGACTAATCCTGTCAAATCCAACTTTTGAGTATAATATTGAGGCAAAAGAGTCACGCCCATATCCTGTTTTACCATGTCAAGAAGCAAGTGCCACTGATTGGTTTGGCAAATAATATTAGGTTCAAAACCTAGTGATTGACAGTTTTCTATAATCATTGGAGTAAATGATGAATTGGAGGTAAATAAAATTAGGGGTGCATTTGATAGTGATTTAAGTGTTACCTTGGTTTTTCGCTTACCCATACGGTTTTTATTTGCTACGACCACCACTGGATAGCAACATATCGACGAGTAGTCAAAATCATCGTCAATCGGCTTCATCAATGTTGCCACATCAAGTTGCCCCTCTAGAAGGGCCTGCTTAAGTGACTCAGCACCATCTTCGATAAGTGAGGTTTCTATACTAGGATGCATTTGGTAAAAGTTAAAAATAGCTTTGCTTAGTATTTCACTGCCTAACGGTGAAATCCCCAGACGCAACTTACCACCTATTAATTGCTGATAATCTACTACTGTTTGTTCAAGATTATCTGCCTTTTGTAAGATATCCACTGCTTGAATATAGAGGTGTTCGCCAATTTCCGTTAAATTAACTAGCCGCTTTTTTCTATGAGTCAACGGCTTATCAAACAGAGCTACGCCTAAATATTCTTCAAGGTTACTGATGGATTTGGTAACGGTGGGTTGGGTTAGATTGAGTTGAATACTGGCTTGAAGAAACCCACCTGTTTTTACGACTGTCACAAAGCAGCGTAATTGTTTCAAAGTTATCATGAATAATAAACCATGGTTAGGAAGGATAATGAAATTTATTATAGAAATTGGGAATAAAAATAAAAATATAATTCATAATTTATGACTAGGGTATTTTTATAATAAGTAGTCTCTAATCAACAAACAACAATTATTATGCGTAATCCTAATATTCACTTATCCCTATCCTTTGTAGCTGAAAAAAAACTTAGACTTCAACAGTTCTGTCGCCAATCATGGCTTCATGTCCTTATGCAATGCGCTATTATCGCAGCTGTCTGGTATTGTGCTGCGATATTGGTTGAGTCATTGCATTTACCCGTATCCTCAGGCGTCTTAGGGGTATTTTTAATGCTGATCTTATTAATGAGTGGTGCTATCAAGGTTAACTGGGTCAGACTGGGGGCAAAATTTGTTTTGGGTGAATTAGTATTAATGTTTATCCCACTTATGATGTCAATACTTCAATACAAGGCGCTATTTATCAGTAAGGGCTGGCAATTAATGCTGACAATTATCTTAAGTACCGCGATGGTGATGTTAAGCTCAGCATTCACTTTTATTATGGTGCACCGTTTGCAACGTAGATTGCATCGACATCAGATTCATAAAGCCCAATTAAACCTAAAAAATAATGGTAATGCGTGAGGATTTACAATGAATGTCTGGTCAATCCTTTGTCTCATTTGGACATTAGCTGCTTATTATATGGCTAAAGTAATCTATGTGCGCTATCGAAAATCTTGGCTAAACCCAGCTATAACGGTTCCAGTAATAACGCTTTCATTAATGATTATCTTTAATATCTCTTATGATACTTATTGGAAGGATACAGCTTGGATTGTGCAGTTACTTGCCCCCGCAACGGTTGCGTTTGCTATACCTATTTATGAATATCGTCGTTTAATACGTCAACATGCTTTGGCTTTGACCGCTTCTATAACTGTTGGGATGGTGGTGGGAGTCTTAAGCATATACCTATTCACTGGTTTGTTCCACTTTGATAAGACCTTGACCTATAGCTTGATGGCCCGTTCAATATCGACACCATTTGCGTTAGACTTATCTGAAAAAATTCACGGATCTTCCTCTTTAGTCTCATTGTTTACTTTGATTACAGGGATGGTGGGAATGATTTTAGGGGATATGATTTTGACTTTTTTTCGTATTCGCTCACATCTTGCAAATGGAATCGCATTTGGTAATGCATCACACGGTTTTGGTACAGCCCGGGCAAGTCAGCGCAATGAGGACGAGGGCGTTATAGCCAGTTTAACAATGATTTTAGCGGGATTGTTTATGGTATTCTTAGGCCCTTCATTAATACATGGCGTAATGTTATTTGAGCAAGTTTAAACAAATATAGTCAATCCAACTTAAAGTTGTAACAGCAGACATTGCTGAATAAGTGATTTAGATTATTCTCACCCCAGCCTTGCCTGAGCGTTTTTACTTCAGCCCACTTCTTCTCAATAAGATTTAAATCAGGACTGTAAGGCGGTAGCCATAGAATACGGTGACCATGTCGGTTTAATAGCTTTTTGATACGTTTGTTCTTATGAAATCTGATACTCGAGCATAGCTCTCCCCTTGCACTCGGGCAAAGCAGTGCTTTGCTTTATCCTCGCTTTCATGGCAGCTTCTACGCCGGATTTACTACAGCCCAAACGAGCAGCTCTTTCATAGTAGTAAGCGTCAGGATAGTCAGTAATGTCTTGTTTTAGGGCATCATTAGATATTTTGCGCGGTGCTCTGACGATGGGCTTGATACTGATGTCTTTTTTCCAGTTAATAATGGTGGTGGGACTCATATCATAAAGCTTGGCTGCGGTGCGCACGCTCATGCCTTGTTCAAGAGACTGTAGTACCTTTTTACGAAGGGTAATGGGGTATGTCATGGTAATTAGCGAGCTGGAATTTAGAATTATCGTAACAGTTCTTGGTAGGGTTTACTATACTTTGAATTATCACAGGTAAAGACAAGGTATTAGCTGATTTGAAATTCTAAAGAGATTTTTGCAACTATAAATAGGAGTTATATGATGAGCGAAGCTATTAATCCACAAGACATTGATCCACAAGACATACAACACAAATTTGAGCGTTGGTCTGCTCTACAGTCAAAATTATTACAGGCGCAGCAAGATTGGAGAGAGGCAGAAGCGCTACTGTCTGAGGTACAAGAGTATTATTTAAGTCCGCAGTGGATACAAGATCGTGAGGCTGATGTCACGATTAAGCACTCTGGTGAGGCTCATTCTATCTTTAGCGAAGACGGTATTTGGAATGCGATGACAGAGCATCAAGAGCAGGCGATTACTTGGATGCGCTTAGGGTTGGACGCTATCGACAAGTAGATCAAGGCGTTAGCACTTAGTTATTATCGGCCTGCGCGTTTGTTAGTGTTTATCAGATAAACGCCGCTTTACAAACCAACCAATAATAATGACAACGATAAGGATGCCAATACCTGTCGAGTAAGGGGCGAGCGTCGATTCAATAACCTCGTAGTTTTGGCCCATATAGTAACCCGCGAACGTCAGACCTGTCGTCCAAATGCTTGCACCAAGTGCGGAGAGCCCCAAAAACGGTAGCATCGGCATATTATTCATACCGGCAGGAATCGAGATGAACGAGCGGATACCAGGCACCATACGACCAAAGAATACCGCTTTTTTACCGTGCTTATCGAACCACTCATTGGTAGCTTTGATATCGTCAGGTTTTACAAAAACAAATTTGCCATATTTTTTGGTTAAGGCTATCAAGCGCTCTTCATTAAACACGCGGCCTAAATAGTACAGCGGTAACGCACCAAGTACCGCGCCAAGCGTCCCTGCTAGTATGGCAAGTATGAGATTAAGCTCACCATTTGAGGCGGCAAACCCAGCAGCAGGCATAATAACCTCGGAGGGAATAGGCGGAAAGACGTTTTCGGCAAACATGGCAAAGATAATGCCAAAGTAGCCAAACTTCGCCGTGATAGAGAGTACCCAGTCACTGATTTGACCCATAAAAAACCTTTATAATAGAATGAACAATACTGCTGCTAAGCCGAATCTTTAGGCAAAAGATACTAGCTCATCAGTGGTTTTTCAATTTAGAAGGTTTTACGCGCTGTGCAAGTTTCGTTAACGTATATCTAAATCATCAGCGTAGGCAAATAGCGCCGGCGCGCCTCCGGTATGCCAAAATAAGATGTTATCGGTTGCTTTGATTTGCTCGGTGGGTATCATTACATTGGGATTCTAGCCATTCGCTTAATTTAATAATATCATCCTGATTATTCCTTAATTCCTTGCAAACGAAGTAAAAGTTATCCCCTGTTAGAAATTCATGCATTGGAACTCTAACGATATTTTGTTTATAAGCATCATCCTGCATCATATAATTATTGGTAAGAGTAATACCCAGATTGTACCGTGCGGCTTCTATCGCTAATAGTACATGACTAAAATGATTTATCTTTATATCGCTTGGTAATTCAAATCCGCCTGCCTTACACCATCGCAGCCAATCCTCCGCTGTATTCTCGCTCGTATCTGCATATCTCACAGACAATATTGGATGCCGCCACAATGCGTCAGGAAGGGGTTTATCTCTTATTTTCTCCCAAAGCTTTTGACCACAAACAGGATATAAAGTTTCAGCAAATAAAAACTTACTGATGAAAGCATGTGGAGGAGGATCGACGGTGATATAACAATCGGCCCTTTGCTCATTATAATCAGAGGGATGATTAACCATATCTAAAGTAAGTTCTATTTCTGGATACTGTCTATAGAAGTCTTCTAGTCGAGGAATCAACCAATTCACTGCGACTGAACTGTACAGAGCTAAGCGTATACGCCCAGGTTTTCCATGTTTAATAATCTGACTACTATCTGAAAGTAGACCCAATGCGCCACTCACATCTGTGAAATAACGCTCACCAACCTCTGTCAACGAAAAGGTCCGGCCTTGCCTGTAAAACATTGCTTCCCCAAGATACTCTTCAAGGATGCGTATTTGGTGACTCACGGCACTTTGTGTCACATTGAGGCTTTGTGCTGCTTTTGAAAAGCTGTTAAGCCGTGCAACGGACTCGAAGCACTGTATTGCACGCAGCGGTGGCAAATCCATTATTACCTCAGGTAATACTAAATATGTTTTATATCATTATACATCATACTCTTACTTGAATATACTGCCTGACAGATCGTTAAATCAGCATGAACCCATTGGGGTTTTAACAGTTTCTGAATTCTGAATAGGGCGGGGAGGCTAAAAATGCCAAAGATGAGTGTTGCATTTGCCATGACGCTATTGGTACTAGGAAATATCATTGCGGTCTTCTCAGACGCCTTGATAAAGGCCTTGCCCTCTGAGACGGCGGTATATCAATTTATCCTGTTTCGTCAATGCACAGCGGTTTTAATGCTGTTGCCATTTTGCTTAATTAATAAAAAGAACAAGTTATTCAGTAATATAAAATGGCACTTTGTTCGTAGTCACGTGTGGTTATTGGGTGTGATATTCATGGTACTGTCTCTTCAAGCACTGCCTCTTGCGACTGCGAATGCTATTTTTTATGCCGCCCCTTTATTTGTATTACCACTGGGTTTTTTATTTTATAAAGACAGATTAAACTTTCCGACTATCGCAGCCTCTATATTAGGTTTTGCTGGTATCCTCGTTATTGTACAACCGAAACAGATCAATTTAGGGGCGGTGTTTGCCCTTATAGTGGCGGTAACCATGGCGCTAAACAATCTGTTAGTTCGTAAACTTCCACAACATCATACTGTCTATCAAACGCTACTTTTGACCAATTTATTAGGAATCCCATTCGCGCTTGGTTTGGCTATTTGGGAAGGACAGCCATTTGATTGGCGCTCATTGATTACGGCTGCCAGTTCAAATGTATTCATTTTGATTTATGCAGGTATATGCGTACAGGTGTATCGACACATTGAAGCGTACAAAGTCTCTAGTGCGGAATACTCAGGTTTAATAGGAGCGGTGGTGGTTGGAATCATATTGTTTAATGAAGTACCAAATATGACTTTGTTAGTAGGGTCTGCGCTGATTATCCTACCTTTGATATGGCTAGCTACTCTCGAATCTATGAGGTTTAGACAAAAAACTGGGTAGGATAATAGCTTTTAAAACCTAATTAAGCTGACGTGCCATAAATAATAAGAAATAATAAGAAATAATAAGAAATAATAAGAAATAATAAAAGTTATGAATAAGACTAAAAGAGACCATCCCAGATTCTGTGTAACTGCCATTTAGATTAAATGCCTGCTGATGCGATCATCAAACATAATCATAAAGCGATTAAGAGCAGACGTCCAGTTACGGATTGGCATCGACCACTTTTTGGATGCCTGCTGGGTTGCTAGATAGACTACCTTGAAAGCTGCGTGATCAGATGGGAACACCTTACGCTTA
>NZ_LNDJ01000134.1 GCF_001444505.1 Psychrobacter piscatorii
AATCTACTATAAACCATTTTATTTTTTTCTCTGATCTTATCGTTCAATATTTATACCTTTCACTACCATCCTTAGCCGTCATCGGATTTTTTGGCTCAAATACCGATAAATAAATATGCTATAGAAATATAGAAATAATAAGCACAATTAATCTTAGTTAATCTGCAACGATCATTACCGGCATACCCTCTTCGACTTGCTCAAATAATTCCACGATATCTGTATTACGCATACGTATACAGCCATGTGAAAGCGGTATACCCATCGGCTCAGTATCTGGTGTGCCGTGGATATAGATGTAGCGCTCATAAGTATCACAGCCGCCTTGACTGTTGCTACCTTTATTCGAGCCTTCTTCCAAACCGCTCAACCAAAGAATACGGCTCAGTATCCAATCACGCTTGGGATGTAACGTGCTAAGAGCGGCATCATACACCTCGCCAGTCGGCACACGGCCCACAAACACAGCATTCATAGGCTCACTGCCGCCTATTTTTTTTGCAATGATATGCTGACCAAGTGGCGTGCAACCACTATCTTGCTGACTACCGAAGCCATTTTTTGCCGTAGAGACGGTATATTCAGTGACCTCAGCTTGCTGCTTATGCATTTTTAATGTCTGCTTAGCAATATTAATCACTAGATGTTTATTAAAAGTTTCATTATTCGTCATAAATGCTTCCCGCTATCAATCATCCATAAGATAACTGTTAAGGTAATTAGTAAAACTGATTCAAAATTTCTATTATCAAGGGATTGTGTCAATGCTTTTGGCACCGTAATATAGAGGCACACTTTTTGATGCTAGCAGATTATGACGACTATTTCACCGACACGTGTGTCGATGTATGATTTTTTATATCATGATACCAAGCCTATGCTGCCACTTTTGGCTGATGCCGCACAGCTCTCATTGCCACAAGCGAGGCTCGCGATGGATGCCAGTTTACAAGCTATTGTGAGCGCGCTTCTTGCCTATCAGCAGCAACATCAAGAACAAGCACTTAGCAAAAAACTATTTGGACGTGCTGCTGTCAAAGAGTTACGACAATATAACTCCATGAATTTTGCGACTCTTAAGGCGACGTTATATCACCGAAACGATGCAGCAGATGCCGTTTTTAATAACAGCGCCCGTGTGATAAAAATCAGTGATCATATTGCTGAAGATATTCATGCAAAAACGCAGCAAGTACAAATCTTACTCACCTCTTTATGCGTGATTGTCCTTCGAGAACTGGCCATCTTGGCAGAATACAGTCAACTCGATAGTGACGAGATGAATAAATGGTTTGCCCTACAGCCACAGTTTTTGTCCGCAGCACGCTTTAACAATGTACAAACGCAAGCAGTGCCTACTCTTGAGTCAGAGAGTGCTAACAGCGAGCCGGCCACACTGACAGAGTCTGTAGAAAACAAAGAGTCTTTGGAAAATCATGCGGAGAGTGCAGAGCTCAAGCTATTACACGCTGAGCAGCTATCAAGCACCCCGCCACCTTTTGATAGCCACTGGTACGAGTTGACAGGGTTCGAGCCTAAAAACCATGAACCTGTACAGGACATGCAATTGGCAACGGGTAATTACCTAAAAGCTATTGGACGCTCACCGGAGAACTTGCCGCAGGGTCGTCATAACGACATGCTAGTATTTGAAGAGATGCATGCTATCGCCTTGCCACATCAGCGCTGGTTACTGCAGTTGGCAAAAATCTCTGATATTTATCTTAGTCGAAATCGACTGCGCATCAACTCTGAACCCGCCAATCCACCAAAGCCGCCTTTAGTAAGCTTAGGATTGATCGGTGGCAATAATGACAACACGCCAGCGACAACGAGCGAAAAGCCGATAGAATATGACGCTTCCACACCGCTTTGGAAAAACCCTGTCATTCTTATTATTATACTTGTCATCGGTGTACTGGGGGCGCTCGCTACGCTCAAATATCAATCGCAAAAGTCTGATGGCGTCGTGCTCGCCACCGAAGAAATATTAGCACAAGATATCACTGATGAGCGGCAGCAACAAGATGTCGCTATTGTGAGAGTGGACGATGAAGAGTCTGATACGGCAGAGACAGCACAAGCTCAATAAAGACATGTGCTTTCAATAAACTAATGTTCAAAACAGAGTCTTGATAGAAACGCATCAGCCATAAAAAAAGAGGCGCTATTTATATAGGCCTCTTTTTTATTGCTGATAAGCTAAATAGTTAATTAACTATGTATAATCGAAACGCTTATTTAGACAAATCGCGACCACGGCTAGCTTCGATAGCCAAACGCAGACCATTTAGACGGATAAAACCTTCTGCGTCTTTTTGATCGTAAGCACCTGCATCATCTTCGAAAGTTGCAATTTTTTCGTCAAATAACGAATCATCTGACTTGCGACCGACGACGCTCACAGCACCTTTGTATAATTTTACACGTACCGTACCGTTGACGTATTCTTGTGATTTGTCAATCAATGCCTGTAGCATCATACGCTCAGGGCTGAACCAATAGCCATTGTAGATGATTTTTGCATAGCGTGGCATGAGCTCATCTTTTAGGTGGGCAGCTTCACGATCAAGCGTTAGTGACTCGATACCGCGATGGGCTTTTAGCATAATTGTGCCAGCTGGCGTCTCGTAGCAACCACGTGACTTCATGCCAACATAACGGTTTTCAACGATATCTAAACGGCCGATACCATGTTTACCGCCGATTTCATTCAGCTTAATCATGACTTCATAAGGCTTTAGGGCTTCGCCATCGATAGCAACGATATCGCCTTTCTTGTATTCTAGTTCTAGATATTGCGCTTTATCAGGCGCGTCTTCTGGGCTGACAGACCAGCGCCACATGTCTTCTTCTGCTTCAGTGTACGGCTCTTCTAGAACGCCACCTTCATAAGAGATATGTAGCAAGTTGGCATCCATTGAATAAGGAGATTTTTTCTTATTGCCTGCATAATCAATAGCGATGTCATGCTCTTTGGCATATTGCATTAAGCTTTCACGGCTTGATAAATCCCACTCACGCCAAGGAGCAATCGTTACCACGTCTGGTGACAAAGCGACAGCACCTAGCTCAAAACGAACTTGGTCATTCCCTTTACCAGTTGCGCCATGACTGATGGCATCGGCATTGTGTTCTTTAGCAATCTCAACCAAACGCTTGGCGATTAGTGGACGAGCGATAGACGTACCGAGTAAATACTCACCTTCATAGATAGCATTGGCACGGAACATCGGGAATACGTAATCACGGGCAAACTCTTCGCGCAAATCTTCGATATGGATGTGCTTGATACCCATTGCTTGAGCTTTGGCTCGTGCTGGCTCAACTTCTTCGCCTTGACCGATATCAGCGGTAAAGGTGATCACTTCCGCATCATAGGTTTCTTGCAGCCATTTAGCGATGATTGAGGTATCAAGACCACCTGAGTATGCCAATACGATTTTATTAATATTTTTTGGATCAAGTTGAGCCATGAAAAACTCCTGTTATGAGAATTTAGTTTTAGTAAACGCGCTAAGATCAAATCGTAAGCAAGTTAAAAAGAAATTACCTGCTCAGTGTACATCATATTTACTATAGGCAAAAGTCTAACTGCCATAAGGCGTGTGCTTTTGGCTTAAATCTTAAAAAGGGTTAAATAGTACTCAATGAATTATGTACAGATATTTCGCCTTATATTTAGTCAACTGGGCAAATCTGTTATGATAGTCGCACAGTATTATCCTCTTTTTTTCCTTTATTTGACGATATAGAGCGCTTTGACACTATGACTGATTCGATTAGAGAATTAACCATCCTTCAGCCAGATGATTGGCATATTCACTTGCGCGACTATCAGGCTTTGAGCACCACTGTGCCACACGCAGCAGGTAGCTTTAACCGTGTGATCTGTATGCCAAACCTTGTGCCGCCAGTCAAAAATGCACATGATGCGCAGGCCTATCGCGCGCGTATCATGGAAACTTTGGCAGCAAGCGATTTAAGTCTTGAGCGAAAATCAGCCTTTGATCCACGTATGACTCTGTACTTAACGGACAATACCACTGCTCAAGATATCGAATTGGCCGCACAGTCAGGCATCGTGCAAGCGGTCAAACTTTATCCTGCTGGAGCGACCACCAATTCTGCCGATGGTGTTACCAATATCAATGCCTGTGTCGATGTATTTGAAGCACTAGAAAAGCACAATTTACCACTATTGATACATGGTGAAGTGACGCAAGACCATATAGATATCTTTGATCGCGAAAAACGCTTTTTAGATGAAGTGCTGGCGCAAATCATTGTCAAATTTCCAACATTAAAAATCGTGGTAGAGCATATAACGACCAGTGATGCAGCAGATTTTGTATTGGCTCAAGGCAACCATGTTGCTGCTACTATTACGCCGCAGCATTTAATGTTTAATCGCAACCATCTATTAGTTGGTGGTATCAAACCGCACTTTTATTGCTTACCTATCTTGAAGCGTGAAAGCCATCAAAAAGTCCTGTTGGATTTGGCCACGAGTGGTAATCCAAAATTCTTCTTAGGTACCGACTCTGCGCCACATGCTACCGACAAGAAAGAAGCCGCATGCGGCTGTGCTGGCTGCTATAGTTCAGCAACTGCCCTGCCGTTATATGCCACTGCGTTTGATAGCGTTGGCAAAATAGATAAGCTAGAAGGATTTGCCAGTCGCTTTGGCGCGCAGTTCTACGGTCTACCTCTAAACGAGAGTACCATTACGCTTGTCAACACGCCTATGCAAGTACCAAACGACTACCCTTACTTTGATGGTGCATCATTAACGCCGCTCATGGCAGGTGAAACGTTACCTTGGTCGCTTAAGATTTAGTAGCCACACAGCCTAGCACTAACAAAGCAACCTATTATTTTTTCTATAATGCCAATGATACCTTTGTACTAAACCTCATTAGTGCAAAGGCGTTATCGATGTTATGAAATAATGATGTGCAATTCCATATACCAGCACGACTGATAAAAGTGATTGAACTTGATATGACCAATCAAAATACAGCAACCTTGCCTGACGCAGATGTCTCAAATTCCACGGATGACGACCTGAACGTAATTCCAAGTGCTGCTACTGAAGACAAGGGCGACGATGAGCAAACACCCTTGAGTCTAAAAGACCGATTTCGTAAGTTTTTGCCTGTCGTCGTCGATGTCGAGACAGCGGGTTTTAACTCTCAGACTGATGCGCTATTAGAAATCGCCTGTATTCCTGTACTACTTGATGAGCATGGCGTATTTTACCCAGGTGATGCGCTCAATGCGCATATTGAACCGTTTGAAGGGGCGAATTTAGAGCCAAGCGCCTTAGCCTTTACTGGTATAGACCCTAACAATCCAATGCGCAAGGCCATTGCTGAAGACGAAAAAACTGCGCTCCGTCGTATTTTTAAAGGTTTAAAAGAAGTACGCCGCGAAGAAGAGTGCCGTCAATGTGTTCTGATTGGACACAACGCGCATTTCGATTTGGCCTTTCTCAATGCAGCTGTGCTACGTACCAATAGTAAGAATCACAATCCTTTTCACAATTTTTCAGTGTTTGATACCGTGACTTTGTCTGCGCTGGCATTTGGACAAACTGTACTAGCACGGGCATGTAAGGCAGCAGGACTCGAGTTTGATGGTAAAAATGCTCACTCAGCACTGTATGACACTCAAAAGACAGCCGAGCTGTTCTGTCACATACTCAATAATTATCCTATGCTCGCTAATGCGATGCACAATGAAGAATCTACAGAAGCATCAGCTGATAACGATAGTGAATAAGTCACATATCATATATTGCCAATCATACATAATAGTGCTATTTGTAATATTTGATGACTTTGACATCTTGATTTGATAATCAATAGGGATATGATTGATATCACGATAAGCAGATGGAATTATTTTGTATAATAATAAATGTCATATTTTTGGACGACTAATATGACTACTTATGATGAATGTCGCGCTTAAGCGATGCAGTTATATCCTATAGATAGTTCAAGTTGCTCACTCTGCCTTGTTAGCGAATACTATCGAGGCCTAATAGGAGGGACTTTATTATGGATCCACAACTTAAGTTATGGGGAACCATCCTAGGCTATATGTTGCTCGCTTTAACTATTAGTGTTTGTACTTCCCTATGGATTCGGTATCATTTAAAGCGCAATGATCTCCATCCTCGCCGTGCAATTAAAAAAAGATATTTAATTTTAAAAAGACGTAGAAAAAGGCTTGACAGGAAACGCAGACGCTACTAAAATACGCACCACTTCAGCATAAATGGTGAAAGCAGTTGAAGTGTTGTTACTAGTCCCCATCGTCTAGAGGCCTAGGACACCGCCCTTTCACGGCGGTAACGGGG
>NZ_LNDJ01000135.1 GCF_001444505.1 Psychrobacter piscatorii
CTTACAACTACTTTTGCAAGAGGTCTAATAAGTCCTTATTTAAAATTTCAGATTTTATGAAGTATAAAAACCTACCTTATACTGATAATATAGTTTGGTGATTCATTATAAAACCACTATTTGAACCTTATAGTGGATTGTATATTTCTGAATTTTAGCTTAGGAAAGAACCTATGACTACATCAACCGTTCAATACCAAGGCAACCTACGCACCCAAGCCTTACATCTACAGTCCAACAATCAAATTATTACAGATGCACCCACTGACAATCAAGGCAAGGGCGAGGCGTTTTCACCGACTGATTTGCTAGCCACCAGTTTGGCCAGTTGTATGTTGACCATTATTGGTATTAAAGCCGCTGATATGGATATTGATGTGGTCGGAACAAAAGCTGAAGTAACGAAAATAATGGCTGCAGATCCTCGCCGTGTGAGTGAGATTCAAGTGCGCATTGAGTTCAAAACAGAGTTAGATGAGCGTACTAAGAAGATATTAGAAGCCGCTGCTTTCACTTGCCCTGTGGCAAAAAGTATTCATCCTGATATTAAACAGGATGTCACCTTTGTTTATGGTCGTGGTGAATGAGATGAATACTAAGACTTTACTCATTGTGGCTCATGCGCCATCATCGAATACTAAAAAACTCGCTGAGGCGGCTTACAACGGGGCCAATCACACAGATATTAATGTCAATGTTGTCCTGAAGTCGCCGCAGGACACGCAGCCTGAAGATGTGTTGGCTGCTGATGCTTTGCTATTAGGCACGACTGAAAATCTGGCATATATGGCAGGGCTGACCAAAGACTTCTTTGATCGCTGTTATTATCCTGTGCTAGAAGAGAAGCAAGGCATGCCATTTGCGGTATATATACGTGCAGGGCATGATGGTACGGGTACCAAGCTTGCAATAAAGACAATCATAACAGGGCTACGCTGGTCATGGATTCAAGAGGCGCTGATACTACAAGGCGAGTGGCAAGACAGCTTTATCGAACAAGTAGAAGAGCTTGCCATGACGTTAGCCGCTGGCGTTGAGGCAGGTATTTATTGATAGTATATTTTGTCAATGATTCGCGAAATATACTGCAAACCTAATGGGCAGTCTCAGGAGAGTATCAATGCAAAACGATCATCTAAACAGCCAAGTGGATATCGACGCGTTGCCATTCTCTCAAGCGTGCGAGAACAATAAGCAGCCTATCCTAGAAGTATTGCAAAACGAGCTACAAGGCTTTAAGCACGTGCTAGAGATTGGCTCTGGAACGGGTCAGCATAGTGTTTACTTTGCTCCTGGTTTACCTGAGATACAGTGGCAAACCAGCGATGTCACGAGTAATCATCGTCATATAGCGGCTTGGTATCATGCTTATCCTGCGCCCAATCTATCTCTACCATTAGCGTTTGATTTGGCTTACGATTCTGTACCTATCAATAGTCAGTCAGTAAATAGCAATATAGCCAAGCCCTATGATGCGATATTTACGGCAAATACGCTACATATCATCAGTTGGGCGTTGGTCGAAAAATTATTTGCACTGGCTGGTGATGCGTTACCTGTGGATGGTAAGCTGATTGTCTATGGCCCATTTAACGAACATGGTAACTATACCAGTGCGGGCAACCAGCGATTTGATGCGATGTTAAGGCAAGGTAATTCTGACAGTGGTATCCGTCATAAAGAAGACATTGTAAATTTAGCAAATATGCATCATCTAACGCTTAGCAGAACGTACGCGATGCCTGCCAATAATCAGCTATTGGTCTTTCAGAAGTATTAAATGATTAGAACGTCAAAAAAAGACACGTCACTGATGATTCGTTGAGGTGTCTTTTTTTTGCATTGCTTATATGGTGACTGATATTTTTATACGATTAGATTATTTATACTCATCTGCTAAGAAGTCCAAATAACGTTTCCAAGAGCGCTCATCGGCGCGTGCATCATATCTTTCACTGCCAAATACGCTAAAGGCATGGGGTGCGCCGCTGTAAGTGACCATTTCATGAGGAACTTTTGCCGCTTCTAGCGTTTTGCCCAGAGTCGCAAAACTCTCTAGAGAGACAGACTGGTCAGCTGAGCCGTGGAATACCAATATCTCGCCAGTGGTCTTGTCATAACTTTGACCGGTCGGAGTATCAAAGGCTCCATGGAAGGGGACAAAGGCTTTTTGCGGGAAGCCTGAACGTGCTAACTCTAATGCAACCGTACCACCGAAACAATATCCCATGGTCGTGCCGTTACGCACATCATTGCCCTCCAGTCGTCCAGCATTTAATGCACCTTGTAGTATGCGGCGCATTTTGTTGCGATCGTCATACAATTCGCCTGTTAAACGCTTATTTTCTTCGACAGAGGTCGGACGAATGCCTTGCCCAAACATGTCTGCTGCCAGTACGTTGTAACCTTCATTCGCTAGCATATCAGCGCGTTTGCGCTCATAGTCGGTTAGACCATCCCAGTCGTGAATCAACAAGATAAAAGGGGCGTTTGGCTTATCGGCTTTGGCGTAATAGCCCTCGTATGCTTGGTTATCCACTGTATAAGTGACGTTCTTGGTCGTGATAGCGGCAGCGGTTTGGCTGATGGTCAATGCCAGGAGCCCCATTGATGCACCCGCCAATAATGAGCGGTAAGGTTTTTTGGACGAGAAATTCGAAGTTGGTAACATAGTCGATAGCCTTATAGTTATATAAAAAGAGATAAATATATGGCTAAAAACCATGCCAATGTTATTTATCGATGATCTCTAGTACGCCATAAAGCATACCTTAAAGAATAACTAAATTACAAGATTGGATTGTTAACGTTTAGGCTGGCTCAAAAGCCGTCAAGCGGTTGAGTGACTGCGCACGTAAACTTTAACCAAACATCAACAAGTTTCACTATATACGCAACTATAAGCGACTTAGTTTTTGGGTAAGATAAGCCGTATGCCTTTTATTCCTTTATCTTTTTTAATAATTGGTCATGCAGCAGCACAGACAAATAATCGACAGATGAAGTCAGTATTATCCCAAAGGATACAATACCTGTGTAAGCACATTTTTAATGGTCTTAGAAGAGACTATTTTACTCATTAGCTAGGATATTTTATGAATAATAATATCGATCATACCGACCCAGCCAAAGACATGAATACTGAGCGTGGCAATGGGGGCGAAACCCATCAGCGCGCAGGCGATGACACCAAAGTATTGACCACCCAACAAGGCGTGGCTATCAGCGACAATCAAAACTCACTAAAAACAGGCTCACGTGGTCCTACGCTATTAGAAGATTTTGTACTACGTGAAAAGATCAACCACTTTGACCATGAGCGTATCCCTGAGCGTATCGTCCATGCTCGCGGTAGTGCGGCACACGGTTATTTTGAGCTGACCGAATCATTAGAAGAGTATACAACGGCCAAAATTTTGACCGAAACCGGTAAACAAACACCACTTTTTACCCGTTTTTCGACCGTTGCTGGTAACAAAGGCTCAAAAGACACGCCACGTGATGTACGCGGATTTTCTGTCAAAGTCTATACCGAAGAAGGTAACTGGGATATCGTTGGTAACAACATGCCCATCTTCTTTATCCAAGATGCCATTAAATTCCCAGATTTGATCCATGCGGTCAAGCCTGAGCCAGATCGCGGATTCCCACAAGCGGCGTCTGCCCATGATACGTTTTGGGATTTTGTCTCATTGAGTCCTGAAACCATGCATAATCTGATCTGGTTGATGAGTGATCGTAGCCTGCCACGTAGCTTACGCATGATGGAAGGTTTTGGTATTCACAGCTACCGTTTGATTGATAAAGACGGTAAGAGCACCTTTGTACGTTTCCATTGGAAGCCAGTACTTGGCGTACAATCAACCACGTGGGACGAAGCCGTAAAAATCTCTGGCGCAGATCCTGATTATCATCGCCGCGACTTGTTTGAGTCAATTGACAATGGCATGTATCCTGAATGGGAATTTGGCGTCCAGTTATTTACTGAAGAAGAAGCGAATAACTTCCCATTTGACCATTTGGACGCGACCAAGCTCATTCCAGAAGAGCTAGTGCCCGTGAAAATCGTTGGTAAAATGGTCTTGAATCGCAATGTAGATAACTTCTTTGCAGAGACAGAGCAAGTCGCATTCTGCCCATCACACGTAGTTCCTGGTATCGACTATAGTAATGATCCATTGCTCCAAGGCCGTCTATTTAGTTATCTAGATACGCAGTTGTCACGTTTGGGCTCACCAAACTTTGCGCAAATTCCAATCAATGCGCCAAAATGCCCGTTTGCCAACAACCAGCAAGATGGCCATATGCAAATGCAGGTGCCTAAAACGCGGGTGCTCTATGAGCCACAAAGCCTTGATCCAACGCGTCCACGCGAAAGCGCCAAACGCGGATTTGCCTCATTCCAAGAGCAGATGGATGATGGCGTTAAAGGTCGCATCCGTGCCGAAAGCTTTGCCGATCATTATAGTCAGCCGCGTATGTTCTATCGCAGCCAGACAGAGGCAGACAAGGCACACATTGCCTCTGCATATGCGTTTGAGCTGGGTAAAGTAGATACTGCACATGTACGTACTCGTATGCTCAGCCATCTGCCGCATATCGATGAAGACTTGGCTAATCGTGTGGCTTCAGCCCTCGGTATGGAATTACCAGAGCCTGCTGATGCCGCTGCACCTGTACAGGATCTAGGCACGTCAAAAGCGCTGCAAACCATCGGTATCTCACCGAAGAGCCTAAAAGGTCGCTTAATTGGTATCTTAGTTGCTGAAGGTTCTAGCCATAGTGAAGTCAAGAAGTTTGAACAAGCCGCTATCGACGCTGGTGCTAGCGTCAAGATCGTCGCGCCTAATAAAGAAGTGACACTAGATGATGGTACACACATTCAAGCGGACGAACGTCTTGCTGGTGGCCCTTCTGTGCTCTTCGACGCTGTGGTCAGTATCATTATGCATCCACCAGCCAAAAAGCTGGCCATGGATAGTGCAGCACTAGATTGGTTCAACGATGCTTATGCACATTGCAAAGCGATTGCTTATTGCCCTGCGACTGAAGAACACATCTTGAGCAAATTGCCTATCGAAAAAGATAAATTTGTGACGCCACTGGATGACGTTGATGGTTTCATCGAAAACGCTAAGACCCGTCTATGGGAACGTGAACCAAAGGTTCGTGACCTTGCATAGTTGATAGCGTAATTGATGGGATAAGCTTTAAATCTATAAAGTAAATGCTTAATGTAGAAAACCCAGCCTAAGCGCTGGGTTTTTTGCGTTTTTACTGGAAGTATAAACGTCGTCGTTAATGATGTTACGCATTATGCGACTATTATCAACCGTATCTATAGTCACAAGCGTTCACTGAAAACGATTTGTTTTGTATTGATTATCGCTATACTAAAAATACAAAGACACTAGGATCAAATGATCAGGGATGATAAATGAGTTCGTGTGAGATTGTACGCTTAGAGGGGTATATCCAGAGTAGCTACCTTGCGGTATATCCAGATAAGATAATGCTACTAGACGGCTGCTGCCGTGCCGATGTGCCAATGGTGCTTGGGTATATCAAAGATACTCTAAATAGGCCGATAACAGACCTAAAAGTGGTGGTGGTCACTCATATGCATCCGGATCATGCGGGCGGTGCGCGCAAGTTTCGCCAAGAGACTGGCTGCCGCATTATCTCTGCTGATAAGAAAAGTCAGTGGTACGGCGGTATTGGTGGACGAGCGATGCATTTTGTCGATATGAATCTTGCGTACTATGTGGCGAGGCGGCAAGGTCGCCCATTCAAAAATCTGTACTATTCGGCAAGCCTAAAGCCAGATATCACCGTCACAGACGGTGACTTTGTCCCAGAGTTTGATGAATGGCAAGTGTTAGAGACGCCTGGGCATACCGATCGCGATCTGTCTTTATTTCATTTGCCCAGTCGTCAGGTATATACGGCTGATCTCATCATCAAATTACGTCATAAGTTTGTGGCGCCATTTCCTGTCTATGATCCCAAAGCTTATAAGCAATCGTTAAAAAAAATCAGAGATTTAAAACCATTAATGGTAATGATGGCTCATGGCCGAGAGCGGGCGATGAGTAGGGTAGAGTTTGATGCGTTCATCGACCAAGCCCCCAAATACCCGCGCACCATCAAAGACACGATCAGACATAAACTGCTATGGCGTAAGAAAGGCAGCTTCCGACTTTTTAAACGGCGACATCATAAGTAGATATAGAATAAAGGATAGAAAGTGCAGACGAAAAAAAGCCCAGTTACTATCATAGTAACTGGGCTTTTCAAATATGGTGGGCTGTCCGCGACTCGA
>NZ_LNDJ01000136.1 GCF_001444505.1 Psychrobacter piscatorii
TATATAGATTTACACTTGGCTGTCAAATGTTATTTTGACTATTTTATGAAATAATCGGAAATAAATTTTTAATGGTATTAAAAACAGTAATATATGATGGACGCTTACTTGTATTTTTTAGAGGCAGGTTATGATTGTTAGCAGTTGTTTGACAGCGAAAAGCTACTATACTACGGATACTTTGTTTTTTGAGCATGATTGAGGGAGGCCAGCATAGATATTTTTACGATTGGGCAGATCTTTACCAACTGGACGTGGGGAGAGTACGCAGGTCTAGGTCTGATATTTCATATTATGCTGATGATTGTTATGACGTTACGCGTTGTATCAGTGCAGCGTAATATTGGTGTATCCATTGCTTGGATTGCAGTGCTTTATACCGTGCCCGTGTTCGGTCTGTTTGCATACATACTACTAGGTGAGCCGATGATTGGACGACGCTACCGTGAGCGCGTGGATCAAGCAAGCATCATGATGAATGATATGGCACGGCGCGAGCATCTGGTGTTTGATAAAGGACAAGATCTGCTACCCATCAAATACCGCGGTGTGAGCCAAATAGGAACGCGCTGGACAGGGCTAGGAGTATTTCCCGATCATCAAATGCAGTTGTTAACAGATCCTGCATCGATCTTTCAGCGTTTGATTGAGGATATCCATGCAGCGCAGCGCATTGTCTTTATGGAGTTTTATATTGTATATCCAAAAGGACAAGTGCTCGATGTGATAGAGGCGTTGTCAGTAGCCGCTCAGCGCGGCGTTGAGTGTCACATATTGGCAGATAGTGTAGGTAGCTTTAGTTTTATTAATAGTAGTGCCCATCGTAAATTAGAAAAAGCCGGTGTGTTTGTCCATCAGTCGCTGCCAGTAGGTCTATTAAAGACACTATTTAAGCGCTCTGATTTACGTAATCACCGTAAGATGGTGGTCATTGACGAATATATTGGCTATATCGGTAGCTTTAATTTGGTCGATCCGAGGTTTTTTAAGCAAAATAAAAATGTCGGACAGTGGATTGATGTGGCGATTAGAACGACCAGCCAGCACTCTATTAGTATCAATACCGCCATGGCCAAAGTTATTGTTACTGATATTGGTGCTGAAAATAACGACAATCTCGCTGAGCTACATCAGCGAGTTAATAATTACACGCGTAAATTGTATGTGATGGACCCAACTATCAACGATCTGAATAGTCGAGTAAAGGTGTTGGGCGATACGATTGATTATCATGAGCAGCCAGATATCGGTAGCACTTCAATTGTGATACCAAAGATGCCTGTCGTAGACAAGGTGATGGCACAGCTCATACCGTCAGCACCGCAGCTGACAGCGCATGTGATTTACAATACGTTAGTGACTGTGATTCACCGTGCCAATAAGCGCATACGTATCACCACCCCATACTTTGTACCCGATGAGTCGCTATCAGGTGCGCTGACGATAGCGGCTAAGCGCGGCGTTGAGGTGACGATTATTGTTCCTGAAAAAGTCGATTCGTTTTTGGTGCAGCATGCTTCACAAGCTTATTATCAAGAGCTACTGGATGCTGGCGTGACCATTGCGCTATTTCGAGGGGGGTTGCTACATGCAAAAACCGTGGTTATCGATGACGACTACTGCCTGTTTGGTACGGTCAATATTGATATGCGCAGTTTTTATTTAAATATGGAAGTCAGCTTGGCGATTTATACGCCAGAGATGGTCGCTCAAGTGGCTGACTGTCAAGAAATATATTTACAAAGTTGCCGTATTTTGGGCAATGAAGAGTGGCAGCAGCGCCATGGATCAAAACGCTTATTTGATAATGTTGTACGCTTGTTTAGTCCTTTATTGTAGCACGCTCAATTTTAGGTTAAGGTAACCTGTCCGTGTTTTTTATGCTCATATTTTTAATCATTATCATTGTCTCTATAGTCAACTTATCTAAAAAAGGACACGCCTGTCTATGTCTGCCCCGCCCTTAACACCACTTGACTATATTGCAGAAGGCTACTGGCAAGATTTCTTAGCTGGGCGTCCTATCGCAGGTGGTATCGCATATGAGACACAGTTGCATAATTGTGCGCTAGATGAGTCGCTTGAGAGCTTACAGCGTATTGATACACTATTGTCTCAGGTACGCCGCAACATGATGAAAGGCGGTATATGGGACGAGGCGACATTACTGGTCGATGAGCACTATCGCAACTTTATGGTGTTTTTGGCGTTTTATGCAGGTCGCGTATTGGCAAAGCAGTGGGAAAACAGACCACGCTGGTATGGGCAGTTTGAGCTACGCAAACGCTATCCTGAGCTGTCATTGATTACCGATGACTTTTATCAGCATATGGCCGTTGGCTATGGTGATAATAATGCGGCTACTGATGCGCTGCCTTTATTTTTTCCTTTAGAGCCAATAGGGCTGCGTCTATTTGGCAATATTGATCGGCCGTTTGAAGCGGTACAAGGCGGGCAAGTAGCTGGTGGGTTGTATCAAGCAGTTAGCGCAAGATTGCCAGATTTATCGGATCAAGCGAGTAATGCAGATACTCTTAGTTATTTAAAGACTGAGTCAGCAACGCATAATACGACCCAAAGCATTCACTCAACGACAGATTCGAGTACGACTATCAGTACAAGTCAACCTGCTAGTCATTATGAGGCATCAGAGGACGTACCAGTAAATAATGAATTCGATGATGTTAATATAGTATCAGCCAATATCGAGCGCCCTTCTGCTGCAACTACTGTATCTAAACCATTAGTGAGTACCGCGCCGCGCCAACCAGAGCTTCAAGCAAAACCTGAGCTGACGAAGGTAGAATCGCCAGTTATTAAACCTAAGTCATTTGTGAAAACCCCACCGACACCAGAAATGTTTACGCAGCTGCTCATAGAGCTAGACGAGATTGAGGTGCCGCAAACAGCAGGCGTGACTGAATATCAGCAGGCTTGCAAAGTCCTCGATCAGTTTGAGCAGCACATTGCCAAGCAGGATAAGCCACGAGATCAATTGGTCTTTTCAGACGATCATATAGCAGCAAAAAACACAGCATTGCTAGCATTACAGGCGGCTGCAGAAGCGGGTAATACGGCTGCCATGCTACGCTTGGCGATGTACGAGTTGCTTGGCGAAGGACTCACGGCAGATGACAAGGACGCTAAAAAATCTGGCGTGGAATGGGTGAAGCAAGCCGCTAGCAAAAACGACAGCCGTGCCCAACGTTTACTTAGCAAGCTGTACTATCAAGGTGTTGGTATTCCTCAAGATATAGACAGTGGTAAATACTGGCTAGAGCAAGCGGCAGATAATGGTCATATAGAGGCGGCAAACCTTGTGTCTCAATGGGAGCAAGCGCAAGCGCTGATCACGACGCAAAAACAAGAGCAGCATAGTATCAAGCGCTATCAGTTACTGTTTGGTGCAGTGATCGTGGTTGCGGTACTGATACTGATTATCGTCTAATCGCTATTTACTCAGTAAACTTTTAAAAGTTTATGGTTATGTGCTGACTTCAGGTAGAATTGGCGCGTTTTTATATTTACCTTTCTGCTGTTTGATTCATTACTAATCTGGGCTACTCCATGCCATCATCTCATACTCCATCTGACACATCTTCCCATTCGACTGACACTAGGTTGTCAGGTCATAATTTATTGACTGATCGTGCGGTGTATCAGACGCCATTTTATTATCAATTTCTGATCGGTGTGTTAAAGCCGCTATACCGTCTGCAAGTATGGCGGCGCTCTCACAAACGTGACAATTATCAGCAAGAAGTTGCTCAGCGTTTTGGCAAGCAATATCCACCGCGTCCAGCGATTACTGGTCACAGTAATAAAGGTGTGATTTGGTGTCATGCGGTATCGTTGGGTGAGACCAATACGGTTGCGCCTTTATTAGACGCATTGCTGGCTAGTGGCTATCAGATATGGTTGACCAACACCACGCAGACAGGTTTTGCTCGCGGTGCCAGTCGGTTTGCAGATGCAATCGCTCAAGGTCGTATGAGCCACAGTTATGTCCCCGTTGATACTCCTGACGTGATCGAGACATTTTTGACGCACGTACAGCCTATCGCCGCGCTGTTTGTCGAAACTGAACTATGGGCGAATATCTTGACCAAGCTTGCTGAGCATCAGATACCAAGTATCTTAGTCAATGGTCGTCTCTCGGCGTCTTCTTTTAAAAGTTATCAAAAAATTGGTGCGGTGAGTACCAGCATGATGAAAAACCTTGCGCTCATCATTGCGCAAGACAGCGATTCTGCCAAACGCTTTCGTCAATTAGGGGCGGATAGCGCACAGATCCGCGTGGCAGGGTCGCTAAAGTGGGTCATCAATACGCCCAAAATCGATGATAAGGCGATTGGTTCTAGTGAGCAGGCTGGTGATACAGAAGATGCAAGTGCGCAGATACCCTCTAAAAAAAATGCGCTCGCTAAAAAAAATGCGCTGGCAAAAGCGTTTGCGATAGCAGGCCGACCAGTTTGGGTGGCAGCAAGCACTCATAACGGCGAAGAAGAGACGGTGCTATCGTTACATCAGCAGATCTTATCGCAGTCATCACTAGCCAATACGTTGCTGATCATCGTGCCCAGACATCCTGAGCGTTTTGATGAAGTCGCAGCATTGATCGAAAAGACTGGGCTAACAATGGCACGGCGCAGTCTTGATGAGCCCATCAATGCAGACACGCAAGTCTATCTGGCGGACAGCATGGGTGAGATGATGACTTGGTATACACTGGCAAATGTCGCATTGGTTGGAGGGTCGCTAGTAGACATAGGCGGACACAATCCCGTTGAACCTGCGAGCGTGGCAACGCCTATTATCATGGGTCGTTACACCCAATCGTGCCAAAGGGTGGTCGATAAACTGGCCGAGGTAGGCGCTTTATATCAACCAAACAATCAGTTTTATCGTCCAATGACGATAGATGGCTCAAATGAGTGCGCTAAAAGTACAGTAAATCATCAGTACGGTACTGATAGCACTGATGACACCGCACTTATTTGTCAGCAGCTAGAGGTGTGGTTAAGTGATTTACCATTAGCGACGCACGCAGGACAGGCTGGCGAGACAATAACCGTACAACAACAAGCAGTGTTGACTCGTCAGCTTGCGATGATTGAGGACGTTATTGAGCAATATTTTCCTCAAAATTTAGGGCAAGAGATATTATGAATTGTATATTACTGCCCGTTGAAAATTTCTCTGCAAACACGGCAAAGATCAATGACGTGGTGCAAATCGATCACGTGAATAACATACTGGGCGCAAAAGTCGGTGACACGCTCAAAATTGGGCAGCTAGGTGGCAATCTTGGTACGGCTGTCATTGAGGACATTGCTGCTGGTAGTATTCAGTTATACGATGTTCAGCTCGGTATTACCCCGCCTGCCAAACTGGATCTGACTGTGGTTTTAGCCTTACCTCGTCCCAAAGTATTGCGGCGTTTGATCATGGATATGACGGCGCTTGGCGTATGCGATATTGTGCTTGTTAACAGCTATCGCACGCAAAAAAGCTATTGGCAAAGTCCGATGCTTGAGCGTCTTGATGAATTTGTATTAGAAGGGCTGCAACAAGGGGTTGATACGATTGTCCCTCGTATTACGCTACAAAAACGTTTTAAGCCATTTGTCGAGGATACGCTTACCAGTTTGGTGAGTAATCAAGCCATCGTTGCACACCCTTATGCTGAGCAGTCATTTTCTGAATTTCGACAATTAGATACAACATTAGAATTGCCCAGTTTGGTCTGTATCGGTGCTGAAGGCGGTTGGATCGATTATGAGATAGCGCTACTCGCCGCACACGGGTGCACGCCAGTACATATAGGGACGCGTATCTTGCGTACAGAAGCGGCGGTCAATGTTATGTTAGGGCAATGGCTGCTCTAAATTGGTTTGGTATTCGTTAATATATTTGCCATTCCCAAGAGTGCAGGAGTACAAAAACACAAGAGCCGTTTTGGGTACAACTTAGCTTTAGAAAATGACTAGGGCGTGTTGAACATTCG
>NZ_LNDJ01000137.1 GCF_001444505.1 Psychrobacter piscatorii
GTGCATAAAGTCCATGCTCCAGCTTTGATTGATACAAGTGGGCACAGCAAGTTTTTGCGGTTTGTCTCGCTCGCTTAATACGGCGTTTAGGCTTTATTCTAAGGTTTAATTCAAGCTCACGGTAGATACGATAAACACGCTTATGGTTATAAGGCAGTCCGAGTACATTTCTTAGATATAAGAAGCACAGCTTAACGTCAACAATTTATTCAACCAAAAATATCTTGCTGGCGAAAATTTTTTTGGATTAACGTATGGCGAGCCTTTAAATGTAGTCGGTAGAGTGACTTATCGCTTTTAGTCTAAATATTAGAGTGTGTTGAGTTTGAAAGTTAACATCTAACAAATTGACATTCAGGGTCGGCTTATAATACCATTGATAATTACTTTCATTCATCTCAACGATGGTCCTATAATAATTTTTTGGAGCAATCCCATGCAGTGGACTAAACCCGCTTTTCAAGACATCCGTATCGGTTTCGAAATCACTATGTATTTTGAAGCACGCTAAAAACTCATAGACCTGAATACATTAAAAGCCCTAGATGATTAGGGCTTTTACTTTTTTTGACATTTGGAAATATTGCGCTATGTATATTCACGTTTTAGGCTCAGCAGCGGGCGGCGGTTTTCCGCAGTGGAACTGTAACTGCGAAAACTGCCACGGCGTACGCCAAGGCACCATTGAAGCAAAGACCCGTACCCAGTCCTCGATCGCCATATCAGAAAATGGTGTTGACTGGATTTTGTTTAACGCTTCACCAGACATTCGCCAGCAGCTATTTGACTTTAATGCGGCTCAGCCAGCGCGTCAATTACGAGACACGGGCATCACCGATGTGGTATTGATGGACAGTCAGCTTGACCACACCACGGGGCTATTGACCTTACGTGAAGGCTGCCCCATCTCTGTTTGGTGTACGGACATGGTGCATGACGACCTCAGCACAGGCTTTCCGCTGTTCAATATGCTAAAGCACTGGAATGGCGGTCTACAATATAATCAAATCGATCCAAAGCAAAGCTTTCAAATTGACGGCTATAGCAATTTAGAGCTGACGCCTTTGGTCATTAGAAGCTCAGCGCCGCCGTACTCACCGCATCGTAACGACCCTCATGATGGCGATAATATCGCGCTGATTGTGAAAGATTTAAAAACACAAAAGCAGCTGTTCTACGCGCCAGGCTTGGGCAAAATCGACGACGAAGTGATGCAAATCATGAAAGCGTCTGATTGCGTGATGATTGACGGGACGCTATGGACAGACAACGAGATGCAAGAATGCGGCGTCGGTACCAAGACGGGGCAAGACATGGGGCATTTGCACATCAGTGGTGACGATGGATCACTGCATTATCTCGATCAGCTCGATAATGCTCGCAAAGTGCTCATTCATATTAATAACACCAACCCGATATTGAACGAGCAATCTGAACAAGCAGCGACATTAAAACAGCATGGTGTTGAAGTGGCCTTTGATGGTATGCAGATAGAACTATAAGACAAACGGTAAGGCAATAAAATGAAAACAACAGAAGAAACCGCACTCAGTCCAGAAGCGTTTGAACAAGCAATTATGGCCAAAGGTCAGTATTATCATATCCACCATCCTTTTCATATCATGATGCATGAAGGGCGCTCCACGCAGCAGCAAATCCAAGCGTGGGTTGCCAATCGGTTTTATTACCAAATCAATATCCCACTAAAAGATGCGGCGATTATGGCCAATTGTCCCGATCAGCGCGTGCGCCAAGAGTGGATTCAGCGCATGATTGATCAAGATGGCGTCTATCCTGATGGCGGCGGGCGCGAAGCATGGCTTGGTCTGGCGGAAGCAGTTGGTCTGACTCGTGAGCAAGTGATTTCTGAAGAGCTGGTATTACCGGGTGTGCGTTTTGCTGTTGATGCTTATGTGAACTTTGCACGCCGTACGTCATGGCGTGAGGCGGCGAGTAGCTCACTGACCGAGCTGTTTGCGCCGCAGATTCACCAATCGCGTCTAGAGTCTTGGCCCAAGCACTACCCTTGGATCAAGGAAGAAGGCTATACCTATTTTCGCTCGCGTTTGAGCCAAGCTCGCCGCGATGTTGAGCATGGTCTGACCATTACCCTAGACTCATTCAAAACGGCAGAGCAGCAAGAACGCATGCTTGAGATATTACAATTTAAACTCGATATTTTGTGGACGATATTGGATGCCTTGAGCCTCGCTTATGTCCATGACCAAGCGCCTTATCAAAGCGTCACCACTGACCATGTCTGGCATAAAGGATTGTTCAAATGAGTATACCCGCGAGTTTACCTGAGCTGGATCAATCGCTGGTTCCCACATGGCGTCATGGCTATCGCTTTCAGTTTGAGCCAGCACAAGACGCGTATGTCCTGCTCTACCCTGAAGGGATGATAAAACTCAATGACAGCGCCAGTATCATTGGACAACATATCGATGGCACCGCATCGGTTGCTGATATTATCCAAAAGGTGCAAGCCATGTTTGGCGATGTGCCTGAGATTGAGCAAGACATTATCGAATATATGCTGGTCGCCCAGCGTGAACATTGGATTGATTTAGTATGACTGCACCCGTCGGACTGCCGCTATGGTTACTCGCTGAGTTGACCTATCGCTGCCCCTTACAATGCCCGTATTGCTCCAACCCCATTGATTATGCTCAGTATAAAGACGAGCTGACGACAGCGGAGTGGTTTGATGTTTTTGATCAAGCGCGGCAAATGGGCGCGGTGCAGCTGGGGTTTTCTGGCGGTGAGCCACTGGTGCGTCAAGACCTAGAAGAGCTGGTCGCTTATGCGCACAAGCAGGGCTTTTATACTAACCTTATCACATCAGGTATGGGGCTTACTGAGGCTAGAATCGCGAGTCTAAAAGAAGCAGGCCTACAACATATTCAAATCAGCTTCCAAGCCAGCGACCCAACGGTAAACAATGCATTGGCGGGTTCAAAACATGCTTTTGAGCAAAAGTATGAGATGTCACGTCTGGTCAAGCAGTACGACTATCCGATGGTGCTTAACTTTGTGATTCATCGGCAAAACATCGATCAGATCGACCAGATTATTGATCTCTGCTTAGAGCTAGAGGCCGATACGGTTGAGCTGGCTATTTGCCAGTTTTATGGTTGGGCGTTTGCAAACATCGAAGGCCTACTACCGACCAAAGAGCAAGTGGTCAGAGCCGAACGCATCACCAATGAATATCGCAAAAAAATCGAAGCACGTGGTATCAAATGCAAACTCATTTTTGTGGTGCCTGATTACTATGAAGAACGGCCAAAACCTTGTATGGATGGCTGGGGTAAGATTTTCTTGACCGTGGCACCTGATGGCACTGCCCTACCTTGTCATGCTGCCAGACAGCTGCCTATGGATTTTCCTAATGTCAGGCAGACGACATTAAAAGACATCTGGTATGACTCAGACAGCTTCAATCACTTTCGCGGTGATGAATGGATGCCTGACATGTGCCAAAGCTGCCCCGATAAAGAACGCGATTATGGCGGCTGCCGTTGCCAAGCGTTTATGCTGACGGGCGATGCCAAAAACGCCGATCCTGTGTGCGGCAAATCGCCTTATCACTACCTGATCGAGGAAGCACGTGTTAATAGCGAGACGCCAACTCCGTTTGAAGAGCTGCGCTTTAGGAACCCTAAAAATTCTAAACGATTAAGTATGAGTCAAGAGCAACTGATTCCCACGCGTATGGTCACGGATTAATGATGAATAACCAGCCTATAATTTTTGATGGTCATAATGATCTACTAACCCGCCTATGGCTAAGCTCGGCTGACGATCCCGTGCATGATTTTATTTATGGCACACTACCGGGGCATTTAGATTTAAAGCGTTGTCAACAAGCAGGTTGGATGGGCGGATTGTTTTCTATTTTCTTACCACCCTACGCTTATGTGAAAAACAACCATCCTGATAAGTTATCCAACCCATCAAACTCAGACTTCACTCCGCAAGAAATCGTTGATAGTTGCTGCGCGCAACTTAAACTTGCCCAGCAATTGCAGGCGCGATCAGATGGTCAGATTCAGATCTGTACGTCTGTTGCACAAATTCAAGTCTGTCAGCAGAAACAGCAACTGGCTATCGTTTTGCATCTTGAAGGCGCTGAGTTTTTGGCTATTGAGCCTGACTTGCTGGATGTATTTTATGAGGCAGGACTCAGAAGCATTGGCCCACTGTGGAATAGAAAAAGCCTGTTCGGTGATGGCTTAAATGCGTCTTTTCCGCATTCGCCAGACACAGGCTCTGGTCTAACTTGCGAAGGCAAAGAACTTATTTTGGCGTGTCGTGACAAGCATATGCTGATTGACGTGTCCCATATGAATGAGCGTGCGTTTTGGGATACGCTAGAAATTGTGGATCAGCCCGTTGTCGCAACCCACTCCAATGCACACGCCTTATGTCCGCAAGCAAGAAACCTGACTGATCAGCAGCTGGCTGGCATCAAACAAAGCGGTGGTCTGGTTGGCGTCAACTTCGATGTGGCCTTTTTGCGTGCGGATGGGCAGCGAGATACGCAGACCTCCCTTGATGTGATCGTCGATCATCTTGCTTATCTGATTGACCATTTAGGCGAAGATCAGGTTGGCTTTGGCTCTGATTTTGATGGGTGCTTATTGCCTGATGAATTGTCTGATATCAGTCAAATCTCCAAGCTGATCGAGCGGATGCAGCAGCGGCACTTCTCTGATGCGCTGATTGAAAAGATCACGTCAAAGAATTGGTTTAGGGTGTTGGATGAGATATGGCAGTGATGGTTTATATCTTTGGATACCGCGAAATAAAATATCTATATCGATGCGTATTGCTCTAAGAGTTGGATAACGGGTATGAATTTTTCCTGACTCCCAAGGTGCTTTTTCATACTATTTACTATACTTAGTTCATTATCACCATTCTTATAATGGATGTTGGCTCCTTTATCAAGCATTAGCTTAAGTAGATCAACTCTTTCAGGCATTCCTCCAATCATAGCTAAGGGAATAACGTTGTCTCTGTTTGGTATATTTGGATCTGCCCCTGCTTCTAGTAAGGCTATGGCTGCTTCTGCATTTTTACCTCGCATGGCATAGTGCAGTGGCGTCATACCATACCTATCTTGAGCGTTAATAGTCACTCCTTTATCAATATAGAATTTAACAGTTGCTAGTGGTGTGCCTGTCCATTCTTTGGCTTGATTAGGAATATGCATTAGTGAACGATGTAGCCAGTTCCACTTTGCTTCTTCCGTTACAGCGGAGATAGCAAGAAGGTTATCTATTAAAAAAATATTATTCAAAAAATCAATATCACCTTTCCTATTTGCGTGAGCCACTCGCAATTCAGGATCTTGTTCATAAAGCTCTTGATAACGTTTCGATATTTCTTCTCTTCTCTGCTTAGTCATTTTCATATCTACTTTCCTTCATTTAAAAACTGCTTCATTTCCACAACAATATCTTGAATGCCCTCTTTTCCTGGCATCTCATCGACATGACTTCGGTTTTTAGACATATTTTCCAGTCTAAAGTGCTCAGGATGGCTATTATCTTGATGCACTACGGCTATTTTGACGTGAATGACACAGTTAAAAATATAAAGCCTAACTGATTACGTTAGGCTTTATGATAAAAATTATCGAGCGTTAGGCATCTTCTTCATCGGTCAAATACCAAGTCATAAACTCATAGAAGCTATCCCAATGCGGTAATGTACCGTCCGCTAGTTGCTGTAGCTGTCCCATCTGAAAATCCCATACGCTATCATTTTTTATATTATACAAATAACCGCCTTCACCTTCGCCTGTACTAAATAAAATGTAATTCTTAGGTACATCCCAATTGAACCGCCCCG
>NZ_LNDJ01000138.1 GCF_001444505.1 Psychrobacter piscatorii
AAGATTCAAGTCCTCACTAGGGTACCGAACTTAATAATTCGCAAGCTTATCCTCTTGCTCATCATAGACTCTCAATGAACCGCCCCGAGATTGTCGGAGACTCAACGCTCCAAGAGAATACGACAATGAAAACACGAAAATATACCCCTGAAATGAAAGAGCGCGCCGTCCGTATGCTAATTGAAGCTAAAGACGATTACCCATCCACCTGGTCAGCCATCAAAGCCATAGCGCCAAAGATAGGTTGCACGCCTGAGACCCTACGATCATGGCATAAAAAGCACATTGATAAAACCATTCCTGCAAAGATTCAAGCTCAAAGCCAAGCCGAGCGTATCAAAGAGCTTGAACGTGAGAACAGAGAGTTAAAGCAAGCCAATGAAATTATAAAGAAAGCTGCTGCTTTTTTCGCCCAGGCGGAGCTCGACCGCAAACCCAAGTAATGGTTGATTTTATAGATGACCACAAACCACAATATGGAGTCGAGCCAATCTGTAGAGTACTACCGATTGCTCCATCCACATACTATCGTGCCAAAGAGCTAGAATTCAGTCCTAAAAAGCGTTCACAGCGTAGTCAGCATGACGATTTCTATCTTAATGAGATTAAACGTATCTGGCAGGACAGCAAGTGCCGTTATGGTACTCGTAAAGTCTGGAAACAGTTGAAAGCAGAGGGTATACATCCTGCACGCTGCACTGTAGAGCGGTTAATGCGGCAGCATGGCATGCAGGGTGTTTGGCGAGGTAAAGGTAAGATAACGACTAAGTCTCGTGACGATCAAAAGCGTGCTGATGATTTGGTTAATCGTAACTTTAATGCCCATCGCCCTAACCAACTATGGGTTGCTGATTTTACCTATATAAAGACACTGAGTGGCTGGGTATATACCGCCTTTATCATTGATGTATTTGCTCGCGCTATCGTTGGCTGGAAAGTATCAGATCGTATGAACACTGATATGGTGATGGCAGCACTAAACCAAGCCATTGCAGACAGAAACCATCCTAAAGATGTCATTCATCATAGTGATCGCGGCGTTCAGTACTTATCAATTCGCTATACTGATAAGATGGCTGATTCTGGCGTCATTGCATCTGTTGGCACGACAGGTGATTCATACGATAATGCGTTGGCTGAAACGGTTAACGGACTTTATAAAACGGAGGTGATTGAATATTTAAAACAGCAGTGGCAAGGTGTGAACGATGTTGAATTAGCAACCCTAGAATGGGTGGACTGGTTTAACAAAACTCGCATTCATAGTACGATTAGTTATGTGTCGCCTTTTGAGTTTGAGAGACGATACTATGATAGTCTTTGTGAGTCAGACAAAGCTGCCTGACTCAAGCAATCCACTCTCCGATATAGTCGGGGCGGTTCAACGGATTTGACGGCAAGGGTCATACGCTTTAAGGTTCAATTTAGACATAGTTAAAAGAATGACTTATCAAAGGTTTCTTTTAAGCTCTTAGGCTCGCGGCGTTTAACGTCATTCAGTTTATGACGAGTCTGCGAGGCTATTTGATATGCTTTTAGACGCGACTGTTGCAAATTACCAATCGGACGGTTTTCCTCTAAGCAACGAAATGGCGTAAAAGACAAGCTTTCCATAATATCAAAATGACCGTCATCAGGCACATCTTGGCAAGGAATCGTCAGCGTTGCTACCGTCACAAATGGCGCATCAGATTCTTTCCATTCGGTGGTTATCTCTTCAATCGGCTGCTTTTTTAGATGACGACAAAGCTGAATTTGGACATCAAACTGATAATCATGCTCGCGTATCTCATCGATAATCAGCGGGCGAATCGCTTCCTCGCGTGCATTCACATCAAGCTCACGACGGGTAACTTTTTTAGCCGCTGCTTTGGTTGGCGTGACTCTTATCTTCGCCATATAGTCGCCATGACGCACCACGCCTTGTGAATGGAAATCATAAAGTAAGGTGTTTTTTGGCTCAATCGTTGTAAATCCACCAACTGCTTTAAAGGTTTTAAAAGATTCTTTGGTCGGTAACCTTGAGCCATAGTTGGTTAACCAATTAAAGGCCAATTGCGCTTTACCTCTTGCGCCTTTTTCAGTGTATTTTGGTAGCTCTAAAAACAGCTTAGAGATATAAGCATAATCTTCGATTCGATTACAGAAAAACACCGGATGATTGATCAAATTAAAATCAAAGTTAGTGCTGTCTTCTTCGCCTGGCGCGAGTTTTTCACCTGCTACATCAAAGACCTTAATCGCTAAGCCTTGCGCTAAGCCAAGCTTACTATCAGGCGAAACACGCGAGGCACCATTAGAAAAACGGATAACGGCATCATGAATGCCTGATTTGGCATAAAAACCTTGCGCGTATTCAGCAGGCAGATTGTCTAATATCTCAAACTTGGCTTTAAGGGCGCAGTAGCCTTTGGCATGAGCATCGCGCGTATGATAATCGATGTTGCTGGCTTTATCACTTCGAGCGATATAGTTTTTAATATCGTCGGTAATGGTGCGGATATTACGTTCGTCTTCTGCGCTCAGTTGAATATATTTTGCATCATAAGGCACATATTTAGTTTTGAATAATTTTTTTAACATTTTTCAATCCTTTTTTATAAGTAGCTGTTCTTGTAAATGAAACGGTATTTTTAAACTTTTAAGACAATTCACTAATCCATTCTAATGCCGATAAGCTTGGGATAAATAAATACTCACCGCCGTACAAGGTATTGAAGGTTTCGATACCGTGATAGCGCTGACGAATAGGGTCAGCAGGTACGGTAAAGGTATCGGCAGCTGCGTCTTTATCGCCATGATGGACACCAAGCATCGGATCTTTTTCTTCTCCTAAGCTCATAAAATTACCATCATTGATCCACTGCGATTGTAAAAACTCAACGGTCTCCATAGCATGGGCGTTGATACCAATAAAGAATAACCCGCGCTCTTTGCCATCATCCTCAGTTACATCGGGCGACAATGCCTCACCAAAACCAACGCTGCGTCTAACAATACGATGCAAACGCACATCAGATAAAATAAAGTCTTTGCTGTCTCTTGGATTCATACGCCTAGCATGCGCGCCAAATGGACATTTTTTACCATAAGGGTCATCTTTATAGCCAAAATTATTGTTGCGGTTGGGGTCATCGCCCAGTTTCTTATCATCGTGCTCAGGAGATAAGACTAAAGGTGCACCTGAGCGCCAACGTCCCCACATTTTTGCGCCCAGTAACTCCGCTTCTTCGTCACTCTGCGTATTATCTTTTAGAAATTTATTAAAGGCGGCGACATGACTGTTATAGGCACGCAATACCATAAATGAGCCGTTTTTGCCCAAGACTTCTGGCTGCGGCATTGGCGCTATCGTGCCCGCTTCGCCCTTATAACCTAATACAAACTCGCCTGCTGCTATCGCCTCACCGTCAAGACTTGGCGGCGTTTGAATACCGCTGCCTTGAATCTCTGGATTACTGATACCATCGCGATAGCCAAAGACGTTTTTGACGTTATTGTCTGAACCGAAAGTATGCTCCATAAGAATTTCAATATCGCCATTGGCGGGATTATCTTCATTGATATACGACTGAATATTGTCTTGCAGCTCCTTTAGCTTTATTTGCCATTTCTCTTTACTATCAGCAATAATGGCCGCACCGACATGGATATCGCCTTTATCACCAAAAGGGGCAGCCCAGTTTTCTGGGGCATTGATATCGAAATCCCGCAGCTTTTCTGCGCGCTTCGCCATACCTGCTTTAAAGGATTCTGGAAAGCTATCCAATGACGACCGCGGCACGCCGAGCGCCTCTAAACCATCATAAGTCATGACAATAGATAGCGTCGCTTGCATGTCTTTATGCCACGCCTTACTGCCAGTCACGTCAGGCAAAACGGTTTTGAGTAGTTGGCGCCCAGCTTCTGCATTATTGATTTTCAGCGCAACGATTGTTCCATAATAAGGCGTTGGTCGGTCGCGTAAAATAATGGATTGAATGTCTTCTAGCTGCATGGTGACGGTATTTGGATTAAAGACGCCGCGTGCTTTATTCGCTAAAGTCTCGATACCGTCGCCGACTTCTTTTTTAATATCTGCTAACCAAGATTCAACATTGCTATCTACGATACGATTGCCAAAGTCATCCTTTAATTCATGCAGTTTGCTGGTTAAAGGATGATTATCTTTTGAAGTACTATCATTTTTATTATTATTTCCAGTGTTTTTACTCATTGTTAACCCTATTTTTATCATTGTCTGAGTTTACTTTGCCTTTACCTTTTATATCACCCAACCCATTTAAAAATGGTGATATAAAAGAATGGCATAAATTAGTAATATCTTATTGTTTTATCACAAACTTTAAGACTGTGCTTCATCCAGCGCTTTATTAATGCCTTTAACGATGCGGTCTTGGCGGCGAATATCTTGAATAGTCAGATGCGGAACTCCTACATACCAACCAGCGGCAGTGATTTGATGATCTAAAATGAACTGTTTGACACTCGGGTCTTTAATGCCAGGCCAACCTTCAACGCTACCGAATAAAATATCCATCAGCTCAGGGATTTTGGTTGCAAAGTCGTCGATATAAGGGTCCCAATCGCCATCATAAGCAGTACAAAATAGCACTCTAGTATCATCATCTAAAAATACAAAGCGCAAATCGTGCAACGTCCCAACCCGCGTGGCACCTTTTAGATTGCCGCCAGCGATTTTTAAAATTTCCTTTAGACGCTCTGCACCGCCTTCTTTTAGAGGTGCGATAACCGTTAACTCTGAAACCTTACCTGATTTAAGCCCTTTCTCACCGGCAGTGGTCGTTGAATGATCGTAGCCATCCTCCCCGCCTTCTTTTATATTGGCCATCAGAAGGTTGGCACGCAGCTTAAAAGCATCGATGGACTCAGTGATTCTGTCTTTTAGATCTTCAGAGTTATCGATAACAGGTTTTTTATTTTTTTTAGCATTATTGTTTTTAGAATCAGTACTCATAATATTCGTCCTTATAATTTGGAAACGCCTTATAGAAAGATATCTTCTAAAAAGATACCTTGTACAAAATATATTTATAAAAATAAGTTGTCGATTCGCTATCAACTTATTGGTTTTTACCATAACAGACATGATAAAAATCTCGAAGCGGAGCAAGTTATTTACACAAAATTGAACAGAGAGCACCTATTTGTCTTCTTTAGTTTACCAAGTTTTTGTCTACGGTTTTTTCAGCATACATCACTAGTGAATGGTTATCTGTTTAAGCTGCATTTTTAATAAATATTTTTAACTAAATATTTATTAATTATTTGTATTAAATTGACAGTGTGTCTTCTGTTACTCTGTTTATGAGTTAGCAACTGAGCTGTCTATTTTTTAACTATAATTAATATAAGAGGTGATTATGAGCTTTACAGATACAGAACGTGTGATTTTAGCTAATCAATATGAAATTTTGGGTAAGTTAGGTAATGAACAAGCATACCCCAAGGAAACCAGTTATTTTACCCTTCAAACATATTAACAGACTACTCAAAATAGACTGTTAATATGGAACCATCTATA
>NZ_LNDJ01000139.1 GCF_001444505.1 Psychrobacter piscatorii
ATAATTTTATTTATCTAGGACAGCCCCCGGCGGTGGTGTTCGCTGAACGGCTCATATTGCACCCAAAAAACTTGCGAAAAGATAAGCACCAGTGTATATATTTTAAATACGGTATAAACAAGCAATAACGAGAGCATAGATTCTGAATATGAAATTTAACTACTCCCTCGATGACATGCGCAGTTTTTGCGCGGTTGTCCGCTACGGCAGCTTTCGCCAAGCCTCTATAATGCTTGACATGCCCCTATCGACATTGAGTCGCCGAGTTGCCAAACTAGAAGCAGATCTGGCACTTAGGTTGCTCAACCGAGATGCGCACCGCGTACAGTTGACCCATGCAGGGCAACAATATTATAAGAGCAGCGCCCATCTCTTTGATGAGTTAGAAAACGTCGCGTGTTGCTTACTACAAGATAAAAATGAGGCCAAAGGCACAATCAGAATCAGCGCCCCTGTCAATTTTGGTAGTGATATTTTAGCGCCGCATTTCAATGCTTTTTTAAAACAGTATCCAGATATCCATTTAGATTTGCGTCTGTCCAATCAGACCATTGATATTGACGCGCAAGCTATTGATGTCGCTTTTCGTATTGGTGAACACAGTGCCAATCATTGGATTGGGCGGCAGCTGACCAATATTCGCTTTATGATTTGTGCAGCCAGCGATATCGATGTATCCGATATCCAAACGCCCAATGATTTGGCAGGCTACCCTACGGTACTGTGCACCCCTATGTCTACTTGGCATCTACAGCATCGTATAACGGGCGAGGTACAGACGCATCAGCCAACAAATAATATCCGTCTAAAAGTTGATAATATTAGTTTACTAACGGGGGCTATTGCAGATGGTATCGGTCTAGGTTTCATCCCCGATTATGATGCACAGCCTTTGATCATATCAGGCGGTTTGCAGCAAGTATTGCCTGATTGGAATAACCAACCTAGAGGCTGCCAGATGCTTTATCGTGACCGTGATAACATGCCTCATCGCATGCATCTATTGATTGATTTTATCCTCAAGCGTTTTGGTAAGTAGACATTCCGCAAACGCTCACCGTTTTTAGAATAAATGCATCACAATATCATTGCTCTTATACTTTAAGTTTAATGTTTCAACTAGGTTTTCGACCCTGATGTTTTACGGCTTTAAATGTGTTAATCTTCGCAGCGCAACAGCGATCGACACGGCTGGGTGATTGACTATTTGACATAGAACGTCAGTACAAAGATCCATAATTTGCCTATAAAATATGCAATCAATAGTCACTTATCTACCTAGCCACTGACAGACATAAGTGACAATCGCTAATGATGACCGATACTAAGGCCAGTAATACCATGTCCCAAACCGACACCCATCCTCACAATGTTACACAGACACACTTGGCAGACTTACCGATCTTGTTTGAGTCGCTGCACATTGACACTCTGCCAAATGATGTACAGACAAAAATTGCACGCGTTGATGCTTGTCTGCCGCAAACACAATGCGGACTTTGTGAGCATCCAGATGGTTGCTTGCCTTACGCCGCTGCTATCGTATTAGAGGGTGAGCCATACAATAAATGTGTGCCTGGTGGCCAGCCAGTAACGGACGCTATCGCTCAGACGATTGGGATAGATAGTGAGGATAATACCTTAACAGCCGCACCATCACAGTGGCCGATAGATATGGCATCGGGGCGACCAACAGAGGTACGCGCTGTGATTCGTGAGGATGACTGTATTGGCTGCACTAAGTGCATTCCAGCCTGTCCTGTGGATGCTATCGTCGGTACTGGCAAACACATGCATACGATTTTTACCGATTTGTGCACAGGCTGTGAGCTATGTATCGCACCCTGCCCTGTTGATTGTATCGACTTGGTCGTTGTCGAGCGTGAGCTTTCTCCTTTTGATAGAGTAGCCGAACAAGAAGATTTAAGACAGCGCTACCACACGCATCTCAAACGCGTGACAGAACAACTGGCTGATACCAGCAATAGCAAACCTGTGGTCAGCATGGTAGAGGCCAAGCTCAACAATGCAGCGAGCCAATCGCTAAATATTAGCGAAGCACAAGCAAAGAATACCATTGCAGCAGCTAAGCTACGTACCAAAATTAAAAAACTCGAAAAGCAGCTCAGCGTGCGCGCCAATGATAAAAAACAAATGGAGCTTGAAGGCTTGCAAGCAGAGCTCGACGCATTACAAGCGGTGCTGTGATTACGTGATTGATACTTTAATAACTCATATAAATACCATCGCTAGCATATAATTTTGCAACACCACTCACTAAAATAATAGTTAAAACACCATGAGTAAAACGGTCAAACATAAAACAGCCGATACACCGCCCTCTAGAAGAATGCCCAATCGCGATGTGCGTCCATTTTTTGAAAAGCTAGCGGCGACGATTGACGAGCCTGTCACCGAGCTAAATTACGGCAGTAATTTCGAGCTGCTCATCGCGGTTATCTTATCTGCACAGGCAACTGATGTGAGCGTCAATATTGCCACTCAGCAGTTGTACCCCGTGGCGAACACACCTGAAGCTATACTGGCACTAGGCGAAGAAGGTCTAAAGACGTATATCAAAAATATTGGCTTATATAACGCAAAAGCCAAAAATGTCATCAAGACTTGCCGCGATTTGATTGAAAAGTTTGATAGCACCGTCCCTGACAACCGCAAAGATCTAGAATCATTAGCTGGTGTGGGGCGTAAAACCGCCAACGTAGTTTTGAATACTGCTTTTGGTCAGCCAACCATGGCGGTCGACACCCATATCTTTCGCGTGGGCAATCGTACTGGACTCGCTACTGGTAAAACGGTACTTATCGTCGAAAACAAACTGGTCGAGCGTATACCCGATGACTTTATCGTTGATGCGCATCATTATCTTATTTTGCACGGGCGCTATACCTGCCAAGCGCGTACACCCAAATGCGGCGCTTGCCCCGTCTATGAAGAGTGTATGTTTAAAGATAAAGCGACCTTTTTAGAACTATAACGTAGTGACACTCCTGTCTCAAAGACAAACTTATGTAGCCATGAACTGGCAAGTACCTACGTTTTACGACAGTGAATCACTTGTTGAGCATTTCTTATAGTATAGCAAGTGCTGCTCACTAGAGTTTTATAACGTTTCAGGGTAGAATAACCCTATTTTGCGTTAAGAGATTTTGGCAATTACCCCACTTCTGATAAGGCAATCTGCACACTGACAGTAGCCTATTAGAGCGAACATTGACCTAACTCTCTACCGCCATAGCCATAAAAGCTTATTATCATTGCTCCATATATGAACTGGTTGAATGATAGTAGGTCTAGATTTTAGCCAAATTGATGACAAAAACTTTGTTCAACACCGATTTTTAACATTGAGAAATACCGATTATCTGCCGCGTAAATGCGTGGTCAACATTAATTAAAGCAGCACCCAGAGTGTTGCTTTTCCTACCTTTATTGATTCAATTAAGCGATCCCATTATGCGTGAATACAACTTATTTACCTCCGAATCTGTGAGCGAAGGCCACCCTGACAAAATGGCTGACCAAATATCAGACGCCATCCTTGATGCTATCTTACGTGAAGACTTACACGCACGTGTGGCCTGCGAAACTTTAGTAAAAACAGGCGCGGTGATACTTGCCGGTGAAATCACCACAACTGCCAATATCGATTTAGAGCGTCTGGTGCGTGACACGGTCAACGGCATTGGTTATCACCACTCAGATTTGGGTTTTGATGGCGAGACCTGTGCTGTCATCAATATGCTGGGTAAGCAGTCTCCTGAAATCGCTCAAGGTGTCGATCGTAGCGACCCTGAGGAGCAAGGTGCAGGCGATCAAGGTTTAATGTTTGGTTACGCCAGTAATGAAACTGATGTATTAATGCCGGCCCCTATTGAATATGCTCACCGTTTGATGGAGCGTCAATCTGAGCTGCGCCGTGCAGGCGAGCTGCCATGGCTCCGTCCTGATGCCAAAGCACAGGTAACCTTGAAGTATGATGGCAACCGTCCTGCTGCAATCGATGCGGTCGTTCTATCAACCCAGCATGATCCGAGCATCTCGCAGTCTGATCTGCAAGAAGCAGTGATGGAATCTATCATCAAGCAAGTGCTACCGGCTGATCTGTTACATGCGGGTACACGCTACCATATCAATCCAACAGGTAAGTTTGTCATTGGTGGTCCTGTGGGTGATGCAGGCTTAACAGGCCGCAAAATCATTGTCGATACTTACGGCGGTATGGCGCGTCATGGTGGCGGTGCTTTTAGTGGTAAAGATCCCTCAAAAGTAGATCGTAGTGCTGCTTATGCCGTACGTTATGTGGCCAAAAACATCGTCGCAGCTGGTCTTGCTGATCGCTGTGAAGTACAAGTCAGTTACGCGATTGGGGTTGCTGAACCAACGTCTATCTCTGTCAATACCTTTGGTACGAGCAAAATCAGTAACGATGAGATCATTCGCCTGATTCGTACTCACTTTGATTTGCGTCCTTATGGCATCACTCGTATGTTGAACCTGTTACAACCAATGTATCAGCAGACGGCTACCTTTGGACATTTTGGTCGTCAAGGCTCAGAAACTGCCTTTACTTGGGAAAAAACAGACAAAGCGGATATCTTAAAAGCAGACGCTGGTTTATAAGAGTCATTACGTTGAATCATTTACAAACCGTCTTTATATACTAAAATTATCGACACTTATTATTAGGAGCAGCTTATGTCTCAAGACAGCAACACTCAAGACAACAATGTGGATGCAAGCATTGAAATCACCCCTGAAATGCAGGCGTTTTACCAACGCGCTGATGCTATCATCGGTGTCGCCAATAGTCAGCTAGGCCCTGATGCCCATTCAGGACAGGTAGGTGCTTCTTTGTTATATGCTGCCGCACGCTATAGCGCCTCCGTTGCCTCGATTGGCTTCGTGAAAGCCGATGATTTTGCCAAAGAAAAAGACGATATCGTCGAGTTTTATGTCAAGCAGTATCGCCAGATGCTAAGTGACAACTTGACAGATTATGCACAAAATTTCGATAAATATGTGCAGCTAAACCAAGATGATAAGCCAGCTGAATAAGTTGCTATTCTTATCTAGGTAGATATTCTGCTGTGACAATCGTCTGTATTTAACAAAAAACCCAAGCCGCTCAAGCTTGGGTTTTTTGTGTTATGTTATTGAGTCTATAGCCATCTATTAGTTATTAGACCTCTTGCAAAAGTCATATTCTAAGCTCGAAATTAATGATACCAGCAAAC